>JANXBO010000025.1 GCA_025057575.1 Candidatus Caldisaccharidevorator malaysiensis | reverse complement strand
ACAGAAACGGTTCCTGGGTGACGATGGCGCAGTGACGGCGCCAGTCGGACTGGACCACCTCTCTGAGATCATACCCGTCAACCAAGATTCGCCCCTCCACGGGGTCAAAGAAACGGAGGATCAGACCCAGGACCGTAGACTTGCCGGCACCAGACGGACCGACAATGCCGACTTTTTGACCGGGGTGGACTTCAAAGGAGATGTCCCTGAGGACCCAGGGACCTTCCCTATAGCGGAACGAGACTTTTTCAAAAACAATGTGCCCGTCGGCATCTTTCAAGGGTATGGCGGACGGCTGATCGGCAACTTCAACGGGCGCATCCAACACCTCAAAGATCCGACTGGCAGCAGCCAGACATCTCTGAACCAGTTCGTTCACCCGTGCCATAGCAGAGACAGGTGAGAACAGTTGCCACCAATAACCCCTATAGGCAACCAGATCACCGACCGAAAACTGTCCGAGGATGATGAAATAAGCCCCCACTCCCACCATAATGACGCTGCTAAAAAAGCCGACCGTGGCGACGGAAGGAAAGTAAAGACTCCTTGCCAGTTCCCCTTTCAAACTTTCATCGTAATAGCGCTTATTTTCCTGAGCAAAGCGGGATAACTCGTGAAGTTCTCGGGCAAACGCCTTAATAACGATCATCCCGACCAAATTCTCCTGAAGTTTTGCCGAAAGGTCTCCCAACCGGTCTCGGATCCTTCGGTAGAGCCCCCTGATGCGGATGTTGAAGAACCAGACCATCAGCGCTACGATCCCCATCGGCAGGAGCGTTAAGGTGCCGACGGTCGGATTAATGGCGACGATAATCCCGGCGACCCAAAGAAACTGAAGGGCGTTGGCGATGACATCGTCAATACCGTGACGGATCGCATCCTGAACGGTATCCACATCAGCGATGACCCGAGCGACGGTATCGCCGACTCTCCGATCGTGATGGTAAAGGAGGGACTGACTCTGCAGCTTTTCGTAGAGTGCCTGGCGCAGATCGTAGACGAACCGTTGCCCCGCCCGACCCAAAACATAGGTCCTTAGGGACGACAAGGCAACGCCGATCAGTTGGACAACGACCATCACCACGAGGGCTGGAATAAGAAGATGATGACGATGGTTGAGAATCACCTCATCCACAATAAAGCGCCAAACGAGGGGATGAAACAGGCTGGCAGGGGTGGCGAAGAGAAGGCAACAAAGACCCAGAGCGATGGACCAACGATAAGGATAGGTCAGTTTCAGCAAACGGACCAAATTCCTCAGCCCTTGCACCTCCGCCTTTTTTGAAATTCTTTTTCACAATTTTAGACGGTGATGACTATGGAGGTTTGGGGCAGGAGAGGGTGAGGTTCTTGTGAGAAGGCAAGAGGTCTCTTGCAGGAGTTAAAGGTGACTTTTCAGTGGAGGGAGATTGTGAAAGAGCCACCGACACCCGAGGAACTGGACCGACTCTTGGGTGGGCGACCGGTCGTGGAGATTACAGGACGACAAAGCCCCTTGCGCCAACGCCTTTTGGAAGGTGCCGATAAACCGTCTCGAGAGGAAGCCCTCCGACTGTTGTCGCAAAATCCGAACTGGCTTCGCCGACCCATTATCGTCGCCGGCGATCAGGTGGTGATCGGTTTCAACGAGGCAGCGATTCGGGATTTGGTTGCCACCCGCAAGAAACAGTGATCCCCGCCATCAGACCTATGGGGACTTTTCTCCCCTAGACAGGATGACCTTTCCTGTCCGGACCACCTCGGATATGCCGAACGGTCTTAAGAGTTCCATCAAGGCATCTATCTTGTCAGAACTACCGGTGATTTCTATAGTCAACATAGTGGCACCGACATCAACGATAGAAGCCCGGAAAATTTCCACCAACTGAATGACATAGTGCCGCTGCTCCATCGTGCAGTGGACCTTCAGGAGGGCTAATTCCCGTTCAACGATTTCCTCACCTGTGTGGTCGTGGACTTTGATCACGTCAATGAGTTTATTGAGTTGCTTGGTGATCTGCTCAATGGTGTCGTCATCGCCCCCGACGACGATGGTCATCCGAGAAGTTTGGGGATCGTCGGTCGTGCTGACGGCGAGGCTTTCAATATTGAAACTTCTCCTGGCAAACAGTCCGGCGATGCGGGCTAACACTCCGGGTCTGTTCTCCACCAGAACGGAAAGAGTGTGCAAACGCTTTGGGCGATTGCCGTTAGACGAGACCATAGGATGGAACACCGTCCTTCTAAGCGACCAACCGAGATAATTCCTTCTTTGCCTTTTCTCTGAGAAGAGGATGAACGATGATGTCCTTGACGGACCGACCGGAGGGGATCATTGGGTAGCAATGCTCGTCCGGATCCACATAGATGTCCAGGATGACGACCCGATCCTCCATTTCAAAGGCTCTGACCAAAGCCCGTTCTACATCATCCTCTTCCGTTACTTTCATTCCGACAGCACCGTAAGCCTCGGCGATGGCGGCAAAGTCGGGAATACCCTCCAACTCGACACCACTGTAGCGTCCCCCAAAGAACAGGTCTTGCCATTGCTTAACCATCCCAAGGTAAAGGTTGTTGATAATGACGACTTTGATTGGGATGCGGTAGACGACCGCCGTTGCCAGTTCCGCCATCGTCATCTGAAAGCCCCCGTCGCCGACGACAGCAACGACCATCTGGTCGGGGCAGGCTAACTTGGCACCGAGGGCAGCTGGGAACGCATAACCCATCGTCCCCAGCCCGCCAGTCGTTAGAAATTGCCGAGGGCGGTGGCACGGATAATATTGGGCGGCCCACATCTGATGCTGTCCGACATCTGCCACAACGATGGCTTGCCCCCTTGTCACTTTTGCCAAAACTTCTAAGACATACTGGGGTTTGATCTTGTCGCCCCGCTCGTAGACAAGGGGGAACTCTCTCTTCCACTCATCAATCTGGAGGAGCCATTCATCGTGTCGTTTGGGACCAACGATTTCCAACAACTGACCAAGGACGGTCTTGGCGTCGCCGACGATGGGGACATCGGGCTTGACATTCTTGCCGATCTCGGCAGGATCTATGTCAATGTGAACTTTCTTGGCACCCTTGGCGAATTCCTTAAGGTCCCCTGTCACCCGATCGTCAAATCGGGCACCGACACAGATGACCAAATCGGAAAAGTTAAGGGCAAAGTTGGCAGCAACGGTCCCGTGCATTCCGGGCATTCCGGTGCAGAGGGGATGGTCATCGGGGAAACCGCCTTTCGCCATCAAAGTGTAAGTGACCGGCATTTGACATCGTTCCGCCAGTTGCCGGACCTCCTGGCTGGCACCGGAGGCAACGACCCCTCCGCCGATGTAGAGAATCGGCTTTCTCGCCTGCATAATCAGTTCGGCTGCCTGACGGACCATCAAGGGATGACCCCGGATCGTCGGCTTGTAGCCCCTAATTTGGACGGTTTCAGGAAAGTCCACCTGAGACAGATCTACCGGTGTTCGGGAGACATCTCGGGGCAGGTCAATGTGAACGGGACCGGGGCGACCGGTCCAGGCGATATGGAAGGCTTCCCGCACAATTCTGGGAAGATCGTAAGGGTTGCGAACGGCGTAACTGTGCTTGACGATGGGCATCGTCAGTCCAAAGGCGTCCGTTTCCTGGAAAGCGTCTCTGCCGATGTTGTAAGTCGGCACCTGACCCGTTAGGGCAATCAAAGGAATGGAATCCATTTGAGCGGTCGCAATGCCTGTGATCAGGTTTGTCGCCCCTGGACCGCTGGTCCCCATACAGACGGCGGGTCGTCCCGACGCTCGAATGAACCCGTCGCACATATGAGAGGCGCCTTGCTCGTGCCGATTCAAGACAAAGTGGATCTTTCCCTTGTAATGATAGAGGGCATCGCAGATTTCTATGACCGCACCACCCGAGATGCCGAACACATACTCCACGCCTTCTCGGACCAGGGCTTCCACCAAAATTTCGGCTCCTCTGACTGTTTGGGTTTGAATCGAGAGAGCCATCACCCTCGCCTCCTCATAAGCCTTGCGGATTTGGTGCCATCTTGTGGGCCCGTTGGATTACTCAACGACCTGCTTCTCAATGGGATTTACTTCCACCCCTGTCTCTGCCAGCCACTGGAGTCCTTTCTCTATCTCGTCCGCTTCTCCTTCCACTTCTAAGTCAATCCAGCCGCATTCGGCATCAATATTGGCTCTTCGGATGTTGGTGACTACTTTGAACTTCTGACCTAATTGCCAGACGATGGGCTTGTCCACTAAATGCTTGGGGAAAACCAATTGCACTCTTTTCTTCGTCATCCCGTCGTGCTCCCGTTGCCCCCAGCGATGGCAGGGATAACGGAAACTTCATCCCCGTCCTTTACCTCAGTGTCCAATCCCTTGAGAAACCGAATATCCTCTTCGTTCACAAAAATGTTGACAAAGCGCCGGACCTGACCATTTTCCTCACAGAGCCGCTCTATAATACCCGAGTAGCGCCGTTCCAGATCCTCCAGGACCTCCCGAACGGAGGATCCCTGCGCTTCTACTTCCGATGCGCCACCCGTTAGGTTGAGCAACGGCGTTGGTATTCGGACTTTGACTGCCATCGTCGCCCTCCTTGAGCGCTCCTTCGGCTTTTCATTTTCCATCTCAATTGTATCGCTGATCCCTGGCGACGAACCAGGATTTCGCTCAATTTTTAAGAAATAACTCGGAGGGCTAATTGTTCCTGAAAAGCCGTTAGGCGGGGCTCCACGATCATCGGTTCCTCCAGGCGATCGGTCAAAACTTCTTGGGTTTTGAATCCGCAGCCCGTGATCAGGGCAACGACAATATCATCGGGACCGATAACTTTTTGCCTGACCAGTTTTTTCACGGTCGCAATCGTCACCCCGCCCGCTGTTTCAGTGAAGAGCCCCTCTGTCTCGGCTAAAGTTTTGATGCCGTCCACGACTTCCTCGTCGGTGACCGCCTCGGCAAGCCCGCCGCTTTCTCGGATCGCCCGAACGGCATAAATACCGTCGGCAGGGTTCCCGATGGCAAGGGATTTGACGATCGTGTTCGGTTTGACAGGGCGGACGAATTCGGCCTTCTCTTTGAAGGCGGTCACGATGGGGCTGCAGCCGGCGGCTTGAGCGCCGTGAACCTTTGTTGGGACCTCTCCAATCAGTCCCAGTCGCTCCATCTCTTTGAGGGACTTCCAGACCTTTGTCAGGAGAGACCCCGATGCCATGGGAACGATAATGTGATCGGGCACCCGCCAGCCTAACTGCTCCACCACCTCAAAACCCAAGGTTTTAGAACCCTCTGAGTAGTAGGATCTTAGGTTGATATTGACAAATCCCCAGTTCATCGTTGCGGACACTTCGGCGCACAAGCGATTGACGGCATCGTAGTTGCCCTTTACCGCCACCAGGGTCGGTCGGAAGATAAGGGTCCCGACGATTTTGGGCAATTCCAAGTCGGCTGGCATAAAGATGAAGCATTTGAGACCCCTTCGGGCTGCTTGGGCGGCGACGGCATTGCCTAAATTGCCGGTGGAGGCACAAGCGACCGTGTCAAAACCGAACTCTATCGCCTTGGCAACCGCCACCGAGACGACCCGATCCTTGAACGACCAGGTCGGATTGGCGGTGTCGTTCTTGATGTAAAGGTTGGAGAGACCCAGCCGCTCTCCCAGTCGGTGAGCCTTGAAAAGCGGTGTGAAACCGACCCCGAAGTCCGGATCGGTCACTTCTCCGATGGGAAGAAGGTCCCGATAGCGCCAAAGGTTCTTGGGTCCGGCGGCAATGGACTGGCGAGTGACGCGTCCTCGGAGGGCTTCATAATCATAGTCCACCTCTAACGGACCAAAACAAAGGGAGCAGACATTCATCGGCTCCAAAGGATACATAGTCCCACATTCTCGGCACTTGAGACCTCTCATCTTTTCTGTCGGCGGAATCCCGTGACGTTCCATCTATCCGCCTCCTGATAGATCTTTCTGCGACCGAATAACTTTTCAAAACCTCTATTGTCGTGCACCAGACAGCATCTGTCAAAGCCTCAAAGGGTGCTCCGATACACCTTGGTGACAAGGTCATTGATTTTTTCCGAAACCCTCCTACCGACTTGTTTAAGAAGGTCTCTTTCACTTTCGGTGAGAATGTCGGGCACCGGTCGCACACCGTGACGAGAGATCAGGACGGGAAGTCCAACAGTGCCATAGAAGGAACGGGTTTGCAACGAAAGGATGCGGGGCTCATCCGACCAAAGGCTCTCAATGGTAGAGAGGACAGCCCGACTGGCAACGGCGCCGGTCTTGGCGCCGGAAGTGTGGGTTAGGTAGGACTTGACCGTTGACCGAACATCAGCGGGGTAACGATTGAGGACTTCATAGGCAGCACCAAGCCCTTGTTTTGCGAGGACAGCAGAAACCCTGTCCAAAGCCTCCTTGCGCAGACAAGCAAAGACCTCCATAGAAGGACAGAGCAACCGGTTCACTTGGTCATCGGCAAGGGGCTGATCCTGCAACCGAAGGGTGCTGCGGAAGAAAACAGGGAGAGGACCGTGCTCTCCCCCGACCCAGCCGGTGACCTGGTCGGGGGGAACTTTTAACTCGCGAGCGACTTCCAGAAGGAACCGATAGGTGTCCACCAGGGCGCCAATGCCGACAACGGGCTTATCGGGAAAGATTTGGGAAAAAAGCCAAACGCCCAGTTCATTGGGATTAGTGACGATGACGATCGCCCCGATTTGGGGTCCCAAAGGTGTGAGTTCCTGAGCCAGGTGACGGAAGATGACAGCGTTGTCCTGAGCCAGTCGCTCCCGGTGGAAAATTTGGTTAAAATGGGACGGGTCGGGGGTGCTGGCGACCAGAATCACGACATCGCCCCACGCCTCGGACAGATCCGAGGAGGATCGGAACCGAATTCCCGAACCGAGAAGTCCCTCTGAAAGATCTTCTTCTAAGCCGCGGACGATAAAAGCGCTCTTGCCGCCCCGTCGTCCAATGAGAACCAGTTCGTCATCAGGGCGCAGAAGCGGGGAAGAGACCAGAAAGTAGACGATGGTTCGCCCCACATCGGCACCCGCTCCGACGATGGCAATGCGGCGCGTGGTTGACAGCATTGTTGCCAATCTTTCAGCAACCGTCCTATAGTGCCAGTCCAACGAAGTGAGGGGCTGCCATTTTGGGAACCTTAGAAGGACACCGCATCGGCGTCGTAAGAGCGCCCGCCGACCAGTCCCTTGTGAAAGGCTCGTTCAAAGGCTTCCACACAGACAGGGTCAAACTCCGTCCCTTTCCCTTCATTAAGGATTTTCAAGGCTTTCTCGGGAGGAAAAGCCTTCCGATAGGGACGGTCGGAAGTGCACGCGTCATAGACATCAGCAACTGCAATTACCCGAGCATCTAAGGGGATGGCATCTCCCATCAGACCCAAAGGGTAACCCCGACCCGACAGCCGTTCGTGATGGTAGCGGACCCCGTCCAGGTAGGGACCTAATCGTTTCATATTCCGTAACACCCGATAGCCGATTTCGGGATGCTGCTTGATGATTTCATACTCTTGATCCGTTAGACGACCGTCCTTGAGGAGGATGGCATCAGGGACACCGACTTTGCCGATGTCGTGGAGGAGGGCGGATAAGCGGATCCGCTCTACATCTGAGCGATTCAGACCCATTTCTTGGGCAATGGTTACCGAGTAGTCGGTAACTCGCTCGGAATGACCTCTCGTGTAGGGATCTCGGGCGTCCAAAGCAGACACCAAAGCCCTGATGGCTTGCTCAAAAAGTTGCTGAAGGTCTTGGTGCGCCTGTGCTTTGTCAATGGCGATTGCCGACAATACGGAAAGGGACATCAGATCTTCTAAGTCGTGCTGTGTAAAAGTCCCTTCCTTCTTGTTGAGAACTTCCAGCACCCCTTTGAGAGTGTGGTCAATCCTCAGGGGGACGGCAATCAAATTGCGGGTGACAAATCCACTGGTCTGGTCTACCCGGACGGCGTGGCGCGGATCGGTCCGCACATCTTGGACGAGGACCGGCTCACCCGTCTCCAGAACATAACCAGCAATACCCTCTCCCCGCTTGAGGCGAATTTCTTCAAGAGCCTCTCCTTTTTCTCCACGAGCCACGCTGAAATAGAGTTCGTCGGTTTCTTCGTCGTAGAGAAGGAGGGAACTGGTCTCGGCTCCCGTCAACTGCTCGGCGGCGTGCATAATGTTGTCCAGAACGGTCTTCAAGTCCAGAGCGGAATTGATGAGCGCCGACAGCCTCAATATCGTTTCCAGATCCCGGATCTTCTCTTGAGTCTCCTGATCGCGCCGTCGCAGTTGCTCTTCCAGTTGCTGGATTCTCTTTTGCAATTCCTCCATCGTGCTCTGCCGACATTCTTGACCCATTGACCCGTCACCTCAAAACTGGGGCAATTGTGGCATTAAGGGATCAGATGGTGTCGGACCAAAGTCACTTTTATCTGTTCCTTCTCCTGCTCGGAAAGGGTCTCCAAAGGTGCCGAAACAGCGCCCGCGTTGACACCCCTCAACCGCAGCCCTTCCTTTAACCCAGCAAAAAAAGGAACCGATTCCAGAAGACCTAAAACCTGATTGATCTTCTTTTGATAAAACAGGGCAGAAGCCACGTCACCGCGTTGCACCGCATCGTAAACGCTGACAAACCATTCCGGAACGAGATTGGCGCAGGAATTAATCGCACCCGTCCCCCCTCGGATGAGGGACAGGGCGACCAAGCGATCGTCTCCTTGAAGGATGACAAAGGGTTTTTCCTCCATTGCGTCAACGATTTGAGAAAAGAAAGCCATATCCCCGGTGCTGTCTTTGATCCCGATGATGTTGGGATGATCCGACAGTTTGATGATGGTGGACAGGGACAGGAAATTCTGGGTCGTTACGGGGATGTTGTAGAGCAAAAGCGGTCGGGGCGATGCATCGGCGAGCATTTGAAAATGACGAAGGATTTCGTTTTCCGTGTGCCGAAAATAGTAAGGGGGAGCAGCGACGAAGGCATCGGCTCCTTCGCTTTCTGCCGCCCGCACCCACGATATAGCCCGCTTGGTCCCAGGTTCCGTCACGCCGACGAGGACGGGCACTCGCCCGTGGACCTCTTGAAGAACCGTGCCGATCATCCCTCGCTTTGCCTCATCGGTCAGCGCCGGAAACTCTCCGGTGGACCCAAGGACAAACAGACCGTGGACGCCTTTTTCCAGCAGGAAGGAGACCAATCGGCGCACTTGTTCTTTGTCAACAGTTTCGTCGTCTTTTAGCGGCGTCGCCAACGGCGGTATGATCCCTCGGATTTTGTTGCGCATAGGCGATATTTTACCGTTTGGCACGGAGGCGCAGTTGATGCAGTAACCGAAGGGCGTGGGCGTGGGTCGGGTTGGACTGGAGTTCCTTTTTTAGTTCGTCCAAGGCTTCGGTCCACTGTCCTGTCTTCGCCAGGGCAAGAGCCAGGTTGTAATGGACGTCCGGCATATTGGGGAACCTTAGAGCCGTCTGTCTCAGGATAGAGATTGCCCGATCCGTTTGCCCCAAAGCGTCGTAACAGGCTGCCTGGTTGAGAAGAGCGTTGGAGTTGTTCGGGTCAATCCCCAGCACATATTGAAAATGGGCGAGGGCGTCGCTATACCTCTTCTGAAGGTAGAGGGCGACGCCCAGGTTCACTCTCGCCTCCAGGTTGGAGGGCTCCATTTCCAGCGATTGCTGAAGGAGACGAATGGCTCCGTTAATGTTTCCCTCGCGCAATCTCTTGCTGGCGCGGCTCCTCAGTTCCGCCGCCGACGGGGAGCCACCCCGTATTCGGCTCTTGAGCCACTCCCATAACTTTCTCACGTTCGTGCACGCCCCTGGCTAACGGTAAAGTTAGCGCAGGGAAGAAGGCTCCTGTCCCTTTTTAGACCTCCCCACCCCGCTGGGGCAGGCTGATCCGTTGCCTTCGATGATAGGCGAGTCGATTGAGCGCCTCCAGGTAGGCTTTGGTGGCTGCTTCAATGGTGTCTGGGGACACACCGTGACCGACAAAGGTCCTCCCGTCCGTGTCCTCAATGCGCACCACTACATCCGCAACGGCGTCCGTTCCCGGACCAACGGAACGAACCTGGAAATCGGCTAACCGGTGCTCCTCCTCAACGAGCCGGGCGATGGTCCGGTAAACAGCGTCAATGGGTCCGACCCCCGTTTCTGATGCCAGTTTCTCCTGACCGTTGCAGCGGATCCGGACGGTGGCACTGGGAACGGTTCCTTTTCCGGAGACGACGTGCATATAGTCCAAGTGGTAAATCGTCTGTTCCCGAGGGACAGCACTCAAAACATCAGCCACCAGGGTCTCCAGATCGGCATCGGTAACTTCCTTCTTTTTGTCCGCCAGCGCCTTGAAGGAATAGAAGACACTGTCCAGTTGGTCTTTGGTCAACTCGTATCCCATCTCTTTCAGTTTCTGTTCCAAAGCGTGCCGTCCCGAATGCTTGCCCAGAACCAGCCCCGTTCCCGACAGTCCAATCACCTTGGGGTCTATGATCTCATAGGTCAAGGGATTGCTCAGAACGCCGTGCTGGTGAATGCCCGATTCGTGACGGAAGGCGTTCGCTCCGACGATTGCTTTGTTGGGCTGGACGACCATTCCGGTGAAATCGCGGACCATATGGCTGGTTCGGATGATCTGATCGTGGCGAACATCCGTATGCAAACCCAGGGCGCTCCCTCGGCAATAAATCGTCATCACCAGTTCCTCCAGACTGGCATTGCCCGCCCGCTCGCCGATTCCGTTAATCGTGCATTCTACCTGATTGGCTCCTTCCAACAACCCCGCCAGAGAATTGGCGACCGCCAGCCCCAGGTCGTTATGGCAGTGGACGCTGACAAAGGCGACCTTGTGAATGTTGGGCACCTTCTGAAAGATGGTCCGCACCAGAGCGCCAAACTCGTGGGGCAAAGCGTAGCCGACGGTGTCGGGGATGTTAATGGTCGTCGCTCCCGCATCAATGGCGGCTTCAAAGACGGTGCACAGAAACTGAGGGTCGCTTCGGGTTGCATCCTCGGCACTGAACTCCACATCGTCGGTGAAGTTTTTTGCCCATTGAACCGCCCGAACGGCAGCGTCCAAAACCTGCTCTCGGCTCATCCTCAGTTTATACTGCATATGAATGTCGCTGGTGGCGATGAAAGTGTGAATTCTTTTCTTCTTTGCCGGTTTGAGGGCTTCTCCAGCAACCTGGATGTCCTTTTCAACAGCCCGTGACAGAGCAGCAATGACCGGTCCCTCTTGGCCACCCACTTGTTCGGCAATTAATTGAACCGATTCTTTTTCACCGGGTGAAGCAATCGGAAAGCCTGCCTCAATTACATCAACGCCCAATCGCGCCAGTTGACGGGCGATCTCCAACTTCTCTCTTTGGGTCAGGCTGACTCCCGGCGATTGCTCCCCGTCTCTCAGGGTCGTGTCAAAGATCGCTACTTTTCGCGACATTCTTTTCGCCTCCTTCTCGGTGTGGGTTTTACAAGTCTTTTGGTGGCGTCAAAAGACTTTTGGGAGCCAATGTAGGGGCTTGTCGGTCGGGCTGGGGTTAGCGCCCGACCCGTAGCAATAGGCAGAGGGACTGATTGGCGGTGGTCCCAATTGCTTCTTTTATCCCTCTGTTCGCCATAGTGCCAATCAAGTCCTTAATCGCTCTTGCCTTTTATTTTATCGCAAACCGGACAGCGATGTCTGTCTCATTCCTTTTGACTATCCTTCATCGCCAAAGGTAACGGGGAAAGAGAAGAGATCAGTTGGTTGAGGCTCCCACTTTTCAGACCTGCCAAATCAAGGGTGACAAAGATGAAGCCCAATTGCCGGAAGTATTTCACCAAGCGGTTTCGCAGGTCGTCATCCAAGATTCGGACCATATCTTCTTGCGGAACCTCTATGCGGGCGATGACTTCGTGATAGCGAACTCGGAATGCCCGAAAGCCTTCCCTTCGCAAGAAATCCTCCGCCATCTCCACTTGGCGGAGTCGCTCAGGGGTGATGGCGACACCGGGGGGAAATCGGGACGACAGGCAGGCGAACGATGGTTTGTCCCAGGTCGGAAGTCCCAGATAACGGGACAGTTGGCGAATTTCATCTTTGAAGAAGCCCAGTTCCGCCAAAGGAGCCTTGATCCCTCGCTCTTTGGCGGCTTCTTGACCCGGTCGGTAGTCCAACAAGTCATCGGAGATAGCGCCGTAGAGGATATGCTCGGTGCCCTCTTCTTGCGCAATGGGCGCCAGTTTTTCAAAAAGTTCGGATTTGCAGAAGTAACATCGGTTGGGGGGGTTGGCAGCATAACGGGGATCGGAGACCTCCTCGGTCTGAATGATCCGGTGCCGAACACCGATCAGTTGAGCCAGCCGAATGGCTTCCTTAAGTTCGGCTTCCGGATAAGATGGGGAACAAGCGGTGACGGCAAGGGCGCCGTCGCCAAGAGCCATATGAGCCACTTTGACGAGGAAGGTAGAATCCACCCCACCCGAAAAGGCAATGACTGCCTTTTTCAGTTCCCGAAGGTAGGACAGAAGTCGTTCAAACTTTTCCCGCACCTGCGGCTCTATCTCACCGTTGGACGAAACGGACACCGTCATTCTCCCCTTTGACTTCTTAAGATTTTCTGACAACGGTTCAAAAAAGTCAACGCAGGAACCGAAAGCAAGGGAGGTGACGAAGATGAAGGTGAAAGCCCTTTTGGGCGATCCCTTTGCGCTGGAGACGGATGGGTTGATCTTAACGGTTTACGAGAATCAGGAGAGGTGGACGGGAGGGTTAGCGAAGGCGGACCGGCTGCTGGGCGGGAAACTGAGGGATCTACAAAAGTGGGGGGAGGTTCGGGGGAAGGCGTCCGAAGTAACAATCGTCCACACGCTGGGTCAAATGAAACCAAGGCGGTTGGTCCTGGTTGGGGTTGGCAAAAGGGACGATGCATCTCTGGAATCGTTCCGACGGGCAATGGGCAGCGTCGTTCGGGCGTTAAACAGGATCCGCGCACGAACCGCCCACTGGCTGATGGAGGCGACCGAGGGAACCGACATCGGGGATTTAAGCAGAGCATTAACGGAGGCGGCTCTCCTTGCCAATTACCGGTATTCCAGGAAA
Source organism: Candidatus Caldisaccharidevorator malaysiensis (assembly GCA_025057575.1). Classification (GTDB taxonomy): domain Bacteria; phylum Armatimonadota; class Fervidibacteria; order Fervidibacterales; family Fervidibacteraceae; genus Caldisaccharidevorator; species Caldisaccharidevorator malaysiensis. The sequence goes on along the minus strand of JANXBO010000025.1, from coordinate 22,013 downwards.
ACGGAGGGAGATACTGCCCCGACACTGGAGTCCCTTCACCTGATTACCCTAGACCGGTCAGCCCGCTCCGCAGTGGAGCAGGGGGTAGAGACAGGAACGATCGTTGGAGAGGCGACCAACCGAACCAGAGACTTGGTCAACGCTCCTCCCATAGAAATGACCCCGACAGCGCTGGCGGAGGCAGCAGTGGAAGTAGCTCGCCTTCGGTCTTTGGACTGCAGTGTCTACGACGAGAAGTGGATTGAAGAAATGGGAATGAATGCCCTGAGAGCCGTTTCCTTAGGGTCTGCTCAAAACCCCCGGTTCGTTGTCCTTCAGTATCGGGGACACGAATCGGCACCTGTCTTAGCCTTAGTGGGCAAAGGGATCACCTTTGACTCCGGGGGCTTGTGCCTGAAACCTGCCGACAGTATGCTGGATATGAAAGGAGATATGTCGGGCGCAGCGGCGGTGATCGGTGCTTTTGACGCCATCGGCAGATTGCAGCCCAAGGCGAATGTCCTCGGAGTGATTCCGGCAACCGAAAATATGCCCGGTGGTGGGGCTTTTAAGCCGGGGGACATTCTCAAGACTTACCTTGGTAAGACGGTGGAGATCATTAACACCGATGCGGAAGGGCGATTGATCCTTGCTGACGCGCTGGCGTATGCAGTTAACCAAGGCGCCTCGTCCATTCTGGACGCTGCCACTCTCACCGGTGCAGCAATGATCGCTGTCGGTCCGGTCTGCACGGCTGCCTTCAGTAACAATGAGGACCTCCTCAACGAGGTCACCCACATCGGTAGGAAGATGGGAGAACTTCTCTGGCCAATGCCCCTCTTGGAAGACTACAAGAAGTTGATAGATGGTGACTTTGCTGACATCAAGAACAGCGGGGGACGGCAGGGTGGAGCCATCACCGCTGCCTGGTTTCTTGCCCACTTTGTCGGAAAGGTTCCCTGGGTGCATTTAGACATTGCCCCCACTTTCTGGTCGGATAGAGAAGAGGGTTACTTGGGCAAAGGGGCAACGGGTGTGGCAGTCAGAACCTTCGTCCAGTGGGTCTTGGAGCGATCGGATAAGGATAGGGAAGGTTAAGGCGATCAGGGAGGGTCGCCCTATCGGCAAAGGGCTAAGAGAGAAAAAGGGAACGCAAGGGAGACCGAAAAATCTCGTCGCACACATCAAGAGAGTGGACCGGGCTCTCGTGGGGCTTTACGGTGATCGCCCCTGGATTAAGAGAGCGGAGCCTTTAGACGAACTGATCCTGACCCTTCTGTCCCAGCATACCAATGACCGCAACCGAGACATCGCTTTCGGAAGGCTGAAAGAAGCCTTTGCGAACTGGGAGGAGAGCCTTGGTGCGAGCATAGAAGAGATTGCTCACCTGATTCGCCCGGCAGGTCTTGGCAATCAGAAAGCCGTCCGGCTCAAGGGGATTCTTCAGACTATTCGGGAAGCCAACGGCGGGCGCCTCTCCCTGGACTTTTTGAATGAGATGGATAAGGAACAAGCCCTCAACTGGCTCAAAGGGCTTCCGGGTGTAGGACCCAAGACAGCCGCCTGTGTCCTAATGTTCAGTTTTGGCAGACCTGCTTTCCCTGTGGACACCCACATCCACCGGCTGGTGAGCCGATTGGGATGGATAGAAGAGAGAACGACCGACGAAAAGGCTCATCAAATTCTTGATCGTTTGGTTCCCGACCCGATTAAATACCGCCTTCATCTTAACCTCATTGCTCATGGAAGAACGATCTGCCGACCGACCAAGCCCCGTTGCCCCATATGCCCGTTAACGGACCTGTGTTCTTACTATCGCCGGATCACTTGCCACGAGACGCAATGACCATCCGGCTGCCCGAAGTCGGCAGCCAGTTAAACGAAGATGATGGTCAGGATAGAACAGAGCAAGGTCTTACCCCGAGCGTTCTACGACCGTGATCCAGAAACCGTCGCCAGAGAACTATTGGGCAAAGTTTTGGTCCGCCGTCTCCCTGAAGGCATTGTGGCGGGCATCATCGTGGAAACGGAAGCCTATCTGGCTTTCAATGATCCTGCCAATCACGCTTTTGTCGGTCGGAATGAGAAGAACAAAAGTATGTTTGGTCCTCCGGGATGTGCCTATGTGTATCGGATCCATCAGGTCTACTGCCTGAATGCGGTGACGGAACCGGAGGGGGTCCCCAGCGCCGTTCTCATCCGGTCCCTGATGCCTCTAACTTTGGGCGATCCTTTGCCAGGAAAAGCAGATACCAACGACCGCCCGATGACAGGACCGGGGAGGCTGTGCCGAAGTTTGAGAATAGACAGGAGGCTGGACGGCTGGGACCTAACGCTGGGGCAAGAGTTGTGGATTGCCGAGTTATCGGACCTGCCTTTTGTGGTTAGTCGCCAGATTCACACAGGTCCTCGGATCGGAGTGACAGCGGCACAAGACTTGCCCCTGCGCTTTTGGCTGGCGGACCCGCCGATGCTATCTTATGTCAGTAAGGTGAGGCGACCGCTAAAGGGTCTGTCTTTCTTAGAGTGGGCGGGTCAGTAGCCAGCGGTCACTGCGGACGGGAACGGTAGGACACTAAACTGGTCTCTGCAAGATAGTCCGATGACCAACGAATGACGGATTGCCGCCATCTGTCCTGGCGGCGCAAGCACTGACGGTTTCATTCAACGGCTTCCTTGGGGCTACTTTCTTAACTGAACTGAACGACTCGGGGCTTCCATCCGATTTGGCGAAGGAGTTCCTTGTAATCGTCGGGAGTGATCGTCTCTGGTCTTTTTCCGGACAGAGCCAAAAGAACCCCTTCCATCACATTGGTCCCGAAGGATCGTCCATTAATTTCCGGCGTCGTCGTCACGAGAAGGTGCAGCCCTCGCTGCCTAAGGAGTTCTAAATCATTAGCGGTGACCGTGTTGGTAATGATGGACTTTCCCGACAGACGATTGGGAAGATAGCGACGGATAAAGTGAAAGTCGCCGGCGATGATATCAGCCCATTGGTAGTATCGTTGATGCTTTGGCTCAATCTGGTGCTGTTTTTCTCCGACAGGGTAAAGCAGACTGATGGGCATTCGGCGAATGATGGGGAGAAGAAAGAAAGCCAAAAAGTTAACGACTGCCAGAGAGCGAATGGGCACCGGAAGCCCCAGCGCAAAGATCAAGTCACCGTAGATGGTTTGGCAGCCTGTCTCGGCAAAGGCTTCTGCCATCCCAAACCGATCCACCGCACTGACCAAAAGAACTTTTTTCCCTTTCAACGGCAGGGCTCCAGTCTGATCTAGCCACTTGATCGTTTCGCGCTCTAAAGTGTTTTTCAGACCGCTACCGTCCACAACTGGGGTCACTTTTGCCGACTCGACCAGTCGGCGGGAATGCTCCAGGACATACCGTCTTGTGCCGGCTACAAGGTAAAGATCAGTCCCGCCCAGCCCGATGGCATCCACCTTACCGTCTAAGGCGCGGATCCATTGGCACGCCTTGCCATAATCCCCATCGGTGCCGATCCGCTCCACGATGACTTTCCTGCCGAGTAACTCCACCTCCGCCCGATGATCCCGATCCGAGGACCCCAGACTGACACTGACGATCCGTAGGACCCCCTGTTCACCCTGATTTTGGCTCCTAAGTCTGTCCTCCTGTTGATCACCCAATCGCCCGCACCAAGAAATCATTTTGCGACCGACAGAGCCCTTTTCCTTCGTCAGTCAGGGCACTAAGAGACCTTGGAACCTTGAAGGTATAATTGCCTGGTGGATCTGAAGAGGATTAGACACCACTCTTTTAATAGTCGTTGAAGGAATTGAGAAGAAAAGTGGGGAGATCCTCAATGAGAAGATATGGGCAGCAAAAGGATAGGCAATTGTTAAAGTGGGCGCTCGGGTTAATCTTGTGGGTGGTCGGCATGGCTACTGGTCAGCCGCCGGCACTTGATGCGGTCAGCGGTAAGTTGGCGATAGATCGGGACAGAGTGGTTCCGGGAGACCGTTTCCGAGTCGCCCTCGTTGCCACCATCAAAGAGGGTTACCACATCCAGTCTCACCAACCACCGGAAGGGTTTGTCGCCACAGAACTGACGCTGAAAGGACCGAAAGGTTTTCAAGTCTCCAAAGTGTTCTACCCAAAGGCGGAGAAGAAGAAACTGTTGGGCACCGAATTGCCGTTGTATGAAGGAGAGGTCCTTTTCGGTGCCCTCGTTTCCGTCGACGAAGGCGTGGCGCCCGGAGACTATCGGATAGAAGCTGAATTGACTTACCAAGCCTGCGACGACACGACCTGCTTCCCGCCGACCCGATGGAAGGGTTCGTTGCCGGTGAAGGTCGTCGCTAAAGGAACGGCGGTGTCGCTGATCAATGAGGATCTTTTCAAAAGGGTGGAAATCAAGGAGAGACAGCCTGAGGACAGCGTTGCGACCGATCAGGGTGTGGCAGGACGACTGGTGAGCGCCCTTAGGAGCGGACACACTCTCTTAGCGATCCTCTTCGCTTTTGCCGGCGGTCTGTTGATGAACTTGAGCCCCTGCGTCCTTCCGATGGTCCCGATCGTCGTCGGTTACTTCGGCAGGCAAAGCGAGGGCAGGGTGAGTCGGAGGGCTCTTTTGGGAGCCTCTTTTCTGTTGGGTCTTGCCCTGATGTATTCGGCACTGGGTCTAATCGCTGCCACGACGGGCAAAATGTTTTCCACCTTTCTTCAAAATCCCTGGGTTTTGTTTTCCGTGGCGATCCTTCTGTTAGTTTTGGCTTTGGGTATGTTTGGGCTTTTTGAACTAATGACCCCCCAAACAGCAGCTAAAGGATTTCAAAAGGGAGTGGCGCTTGTCGGCGAAAAAAGATTTGCCGTCAAGTTGCTGGGTGCTGCTTTAATGGGGCTCCTTCTGGGAGTGGTGGGGGCGCCTTGTGTTGGACCGGTGGTCGTCGGTCTCTTTTTGACGGCGCCGATTTTGGACCCTCAGACCCTGTTTTTCCTTTTCTTCACTCTTGCCCTTGGGCTGGGTCTCCCCTACTTCTTTTTGGTCATCTTCATTGGTCTGGCGCAGAAAATTCGGGCAGGCGCTTGGTCGCTCTGGGTGAACCGGTTCTTTGGCTTGGTCCTCCTTATGGCTGCCCTTTACTTCGGCTGGCAGTCTGCCTTCGCCTTCGGCTTCTTTACGGCGCGCCACATTTGGGCTCCCTACACGCCCGAAGCAGTGGAACAAGCCGCTCAGGACGGCAAGCCGGTCGTTATTGATTTTTGGGCAACCTGGTGCTTGCCCTGCAAGGAACTGGAGCATAAGACTTTCAGCGATCCCAGGGTGAAAGAGGTCCTCAAAGAATTCGTTACTCTTCAAGTGGACCGGACAACAAACAAGGACCCAATCTCCAACGAAGCAGCCAACAAGTTTCAAGTTCGGGGTCTGCCGACGGTCGTCTTTTTGGACCGATCGGGGAAAGAAAGGAAGGACCTGAGGCTAGTCGGCTTTGAGCCCCCCGATCGCTTTCTCAAGCGCCTGGAGAAGGTCCTTCAGGAGTAGCCCGCAACGGTCTTTGGGTTAACGGGAGACCCGTGAATTTCGTCTGATAAGTAGGAGAATGAGCGAAAAATCTTTGGGGACGAACCGGCGCCGGTCCATCGGTGCTGCCCTAGCCGCCCTTTGGGGTCGTTTGTGGCACCGACCGTTGGAAATTCAGCCGGCGAAAAAGATTGCCATCGTCGGCAACCCGAATGTCGGCAAGAGCCTCGTTTTCAACCGCTTGACGGGTCTTTACGTGACGGTATCCAATTACCCAGGGACGACCGTTGAGGTTTTTCGGGGACGGACCTACATCGGCAACCTTCTCTGCGAGATTGTGGATACCCCGGGTCTTTACTCCTTGCTGGTCAGCAGTGAAGAGGAAAAGGTTGCCCGGCGCCTGTTGATGGACGAGACACCGGACATTGTCGTTCACATTGTGGACGCCAAGAATTTGGAGAGAATGCTACCGCTGACCCTTCAGTTAATAGAGGCAGGGTTTCGGGTCGTCCTGACCCTCAATATGATGGACGAAGCCCAGCGGTTGGGTTTAGAGGTAAATGCGGTCACTCTCTCTGCGCATTTGGGCGTGCCCGTCGTGGAAGTGGTGGCAACCGACGGGCGCGGGATCCCAACCCTTCGGAGGGTCCTTTATGAAATCCTCAGCAGCGACAGCGCCTCTCGTTCAGTATGACCCCTCTCTGGAGAACTTAATCGCTCAAGTTGAGTCGCTCTTAACGGCTGATTATGGATTGAGCAAGCGGTCCCTTGCCCTTTTAATCATTCAAGAGGATCCGGAAATTTGGCAACTGGTCTTTCAGAAGGAACCAGAGACAACACAAGGGAAAATTCGGCGCTTGCTCCAATCGGCAGGGCGAGGTGGCGAGAGGAGCCCTCTTTACCGGATCGTCACTGCCCGCCAGCGTTTGTCCGAAGCCCTCTGCCGCCAATGTGTGCGTCAGAGAGCCCCAACATTGCCAACCCTTTCCCAGCAGATCAGCGACCTCTTGATCAATCCCCTCTACGGAAGTATCTTTTTGGCATTGCTTCTCTACTTCGCCTTTTACCAGTTCGTCGGTGTCTTCGCAGCCGGAACGGTCGTGGAGTTTCTGGAAGATACCCTTTTCGGCGAATACCTGCTCCCGCCCATCATCCGATTCTTTCAGTGGCTGATCCCTTGGTCAATTTTGCAAGATTTGTTCGTCGGCGAATACGGTCTGATTACTTTGGGTGTGCGCTACGCCCTTGCTCTTCTGCTGCCCATCGTCACGGCTTTCTTTTTGGTTTTTTCTCTGGTAGAAGACAGCGGTTACTTTCCCCGGCTGGCTTTGCTGGTGGACCGGTTGTTTAAGAAGATCGGGCTTTCGGGTCGGGCTGTCATTCCGATGGTCTTGGGTTTCGGCTGCGACACGATGGCGACGATGGTGACCAGAATCTTGGAAACCCGAAGGGAACGAATGATCGCCATTTTCCTTCTGGCTTTGGCGGTCCCGTGCTCTGCCCAATTGGGGGTTTTGATGGCTACCGTTTCCAAGATTCCCTTCGGCATAGCAATATGGGCTTTTTTCGTCTCGCTGATGTTCCTAACCGTCGGATTCTTGTCGTCCCGAATCCTTCCCGGAGAGCCGCCCCGCTTCTACCTTGAAGTCGTCCCCCTACGGCTGCCCCGATTGGAGAATGTCCTTGCCAAAACGCTGAGCCGCCTCCAGTGGTATCTTTGGGAAGTGACCCCTCTTTTTCTGCTGGCAAGTTTTCTGATCTGGCTGGGTCAACTGACCCACATCTTTGATCTGATCATTGCAGTGCTCAGTTACCCGGTCGCTTGGATCGGGCTCCCTTCGTCTTTGGCGCCGGTCATTCTTTTTGGCTTTTTCCGCAGGGACTATGGGGCGGCGGGGCTTTTGGATATGGTGGAAAAAGGAGTTATCGGCGGCAAGGACTTGGTCGTCACTGCCATTGTTCTGACTCTCTTTGTCCCCTGCATCGCCAACTTTTTGATGATGGTCCGAGAACAGGGTTGGAAAACAGGTGTTCTGATGACCGTTTTGATCTTCACCTTGGCGTTCTTCACCGGCTGGGTCGCCTCCCATCTGATTACCTGGACTCGTCTGATCCCCGCTTAAGGAATCAGGAATGAACGACGGAGATCAGAGAATTGTCTGTTCCCTTTGCGGGTTTGAATTCCCAATGTCTCAGGCGCGGGCGACGGTCTGTCAGACCTGTCCCCTTCACGGTCAGTGCCGTCTTTTGATCAAGTGCCCCAACTGCGGCTATGAAAATGTTCTCGTCCAAGCCCCTGGCTGGCTGCAATCTCTCCTCTCCAAAGCCGGTGCTTGGATCAGCGCCAGAAAGTCCCGAAAAAAGTAAACCGCTTCAAGCCCCTCATTTCACCGTTCCACAATCTCTGTTTGGAGCGAGTCAAAAATGACAGAGCGGTTTTTCTGGTCGGCATTAACGGTCTTTCTTCTTTCTTTGACGGGATTGTCTTTGGAAATTGCGCTCACGAGGATTTTTGCCGTCGTCTTAAGGTATCACTTTGCCTTTCTCGCTCTGGCGATCGCCCTTTTGGGTCTGGGGTTCGGAGGCTATTTGGGACTTTGGCTCCGTCGTCGGCTGAGCGAGGAAAAAATGATCCTTTATTGCCTTGTTGCCTTTCCCTTTACCATTCTCCTTTCCCTTTTCCTGCTCCTTTACTGGATCCTTCCCGTCAGTCCCAATCAGTTTCTCCTTGCGGGTGCTGTTTCTTTACTGCCCTTTCTGTTTGTCGGCGGGGGTTTGTCTCTTCTTTTAAGCCGTTGGGCTCATTGGGCGGGCAGGCTTTATGCTTGGGATTTAGCCGGTGCTGCCTTGGCTGCCGGTGTCGTGATCGTCGGTCTCAATCTTCTGGGTGCTCTCAACTTCACCATTGCTCTCTCAGGATTGGCTTTCCTTGCCGCTGCTTTCGTCACTGCCTTCAAATGGAAACTGGTTCTGTTTCCTGCTGCTTTGCTGACGGTGGCGTTCGCTGCGGGCAACGATCGCTATCAGTGGTGGGATCTTCCCCCTGTTCGGGGCGCGGACCCTCAATTCAACAAACCGATGCTGGCAGAACTGGCGGACCCAGCGCAAAAGTCCCGAATCGTTTTTAGCGTTTGGAATGCATTTGGAAGGACCGACGTCGTCGCCAGTGACCTGACACCCGGTCTCCTTCACGCTTTCACGGATGGTGAGGTGCCCGCCACCTTGATTGAACTCAAGGGGGGGCGCCTTTCGGAAGGGCTGTTTCTGATGGAGTCCCTTATGGGCATCCCATACGCCTTGTTGACTTTTCCATTAGAGGGAAACAGGCGGCGACCGTTGGGGAGGGTTCTGTCGCTGGGGGCGGGGGGTGGTGCTGACGTGGTAGCGGCACTCATCGCCGGTGCCCAAGCCGTAGACGCTGTGGAGGTTAATCCCGGTATGTGGCAGGTCGCCCGTCGTTTTCGCCACTTTACGGGTGATATTTTCCATCGTCCGGGGGTTCGCTTCATTTTGGCGGAAGGTCGCTCCTTCGTCCGCACCAGCCCCCAACGGTATGACCTTATCGTGATGGCCCTCACGCAGACGGCAACGATGGGCAAGACGGGACTGGCGTTGGTGGAAAGTTACATTCACACCTTGGAAGGTTGCCGAGACTATTGGAGAGCCCTGACCGACCAAGGAATGGTCGCTCTGATTACCCAGGAGCCCTTTTTAGCGCTCCGATGGTGGCTGACTTGCCTAAAGGTCGTCGTTTCCGAGACGGGCAAAGACGAGTCGCAAGCGACCCGCCACATCGCCTGGTGGTCGGCAGGGCAAGAGGAGCAAAAGGTCAGCCCCTATCGGCACCTGGTCATCCTGTCTCGTCAGCCCTTTGGCGAGCGGTGGGAACACCTTCTGAGAACCGTCACCCAGCGCTGGGGGGCGATGCCCGTTGCTGTCCCTGGTGTCGGTTTCCAGGACCCTGTTGCTGCCATCGCCGAAGGTGACCTTTCCTCTGACCAAGTGGTTCAGGATGTCCTTTGGAAAGTCGGTGTCTGGACGGCACCGGTCACCGACGATGCCCCTTTCTTCGCTGACCTCTCCCCCAGAATCCCGTCCTTTTTGTGGCAGTTCCTTATGGCGGGTTTGGGAGTGGTCCTTGTCTTTGCCGTTGTCGCTGGTCTTCAGATGAGGTCGGAAGGCGTGCCGGTCTCCGCCGTCTGGTTCCCGACCCTTTATGCTGCGGCGCTGGGTTTTGGCTACTTGATGATAGAAGTTGCCGTCCTGCAGCGGACCTTGCTGCTCCTTCCCAGCCCCACCCACAGCCTCGCTCTGGTCGTTGCCAGTATGCTCGCCGGCAGCGCCCTGGGAAGTCGCCTAAGCCAAAGGATCACAGAAGGGCAACTGACGAAATGGGCGTCGGCATCTTGTCTGGTCGTTTGCGGGCTCGGAATTTCATTGGCTCTGTTCATCGGACATTTTTCCAGTTTTCTTCAGGTTCAAAGCCTTCTTGTTCGTCTCCTTGGTCTGGTCCTGATGAGTTTTCTACTGGGTCTGCCGATGGGGGTCCCGTTCCCCACAGCCCTTCGGTTGTCACCGACAAAGTGGGGCGTTCCCGTCCCCTACTTGTGGGGCGTCAATGGAGTAACCTCAGTCCTCGGGTCAATGACGACGGTCCTCATCGGGAGAACTCTCGGATATAGCAAAGCCTTCCTTTTTGGGGGTGCCTGTTACCTGCTGGCAGGGATTTTATTGGCATCGTGGCAACAACTGACCGGAGGTGGCGATGGAGATGGAGACTAACTTTATCCGGCTCGGGTTCATTGGATGTGGGGTGATCGCTTCGGCTCATTTGAGAAACCTTAAAGCGATTCCCGAAGCAAGAGTTGTTGCCTTTAGCGATCCGAATTGGTCTGCCGCCGAACGGCTTGCAAGGGCTGCCGATTTAGAGCCAGGACCGCAGACCGTTTTTCCGGACTGGCGCCAGATGTTGGACATGGTCCCCTTAAACGGTGTCCTTGTCCTGTCCCCCCATTCTTATCATGCCGAGCAGGTGATCGCCTGTCTGGAAAAGGGTCTGGCGGTTCTGGTAGAAAAGCCCTTAGCCGTTTCGGTGGACCAGGTCCAAACCATCGTGCGGAAAAAAGATGAGAGAGGGGGCATCGTTGTCGTCAGTTATCAGCGCCGCTATATGCCCGCCTTCCGTTTCGTCCGAGAGCAAATCCGGTCAGGAGCGATCGGAAGGTTGGAGGTGGCTTACGGGATTGTGGGTCACGGGTGGAAAAGGGCAACGCAGGGAACCTGGAGACAAGTGCCCACTGTCAGCGGAGGCGGAATGCTGATGGACTCAGGGAGCCATCTGGTGGACATCGTCCTGTGGACTCTGCCAGGTCGCCCTGCTGAGGTTACGGCGACCCTCAGCCATCTGGACAGTCCCGTTGAAATCAACGACATCGTCACCATTCGGATGGATGACGGATGCCTGGTCTCTCTCGTTGCCCTCGGAGACCTTCCTTATTACAAAGAGACCTACGAGTTCATCGGCACTGATGGCACCCTCAAGGTGGATCTGACGGTTAGCCCGCCGGTGACGCGCTACGCCAGTGACGGTCAGCCGACTGCCGTCCCCGAACAGGATATGGGTCCTCCTTCTAACCCCGACCGAAACTTGGTGGACTTGATCCTGGGAAAAGGGCAAAATGAGAGTCCTCCCGAAGAAGCCCTGAGGGTGTTAGCCGTCACGGAAGCCGCCTATCGGGCAGCGTCGGACAAATCCTGGGTGACTTTGAATCAATAGATGAATAATTTCTTTCTTGAATGTCCTCAACCAGATTGCCCTCGGACTTTAACACCACTGACTAACCAGGCATAACCAGCAATGGAAGTGAGTTTTTCGGTTTTGATTTCCGAAGGAATGAGGGAAAGGAACTCGTCGCGGGTAAACCGATAGTAGTAAATGCCCCCTTTGTGAACCCCTTCCTTAGGACCGAACCAGCGGACCAGCCACGACCAGTGGTAACCCGATAGGGCAAAGCGACCCCCGACCTTTAAAAGGCGGGTCATCTCTTGGACTGCCTTTCTCCTCATCCGGTCGGACGGAAGATGCTCAATCATTTGACAGGAGGCGACTGCGTCCACTGACGCCGACTTCAACGGCAAAAACGAAGCGTCAGCGTGAACAAGAAGATAATCTCTTTTTCCCGCTGCCTGCAAGCGTTCCCGACACTTGCGCAACGATTCAAAAGAGATGTCCACGCCGATCACTTTCTGAGCCCGGCTCGCCAGCCGGACCAGCATTCGTCCCGTTCCGCAGCCGATTTCGGCAAGGAGAGGGACGCATTGAGTATCCGGAAAGAGCGCCTTAACGGTCATCGGACCCTCCAGAGGCGTCAGAATCATCAGCCCGATGAGACGATCATAAAAGGACGCTTGCTCGTTGCGCGCCTCCATCTCCGATTGCTTCCATCGCCATTCATCGGGATCTTGAAGATGCTCTAAGTCAGGGACGACAAAACGGACAATCCCGTCTTGGACCGGAAAGGTCCGCTCGCATCGGACGCACTGAGCAGCCCGATCGGCAACGATCACGTCGCTACCATCAAAGGGACACTGCAAAAGGGACTGCTGCCAATCAAAAAGGCTCATCATCGTGCTCCTTAAGTTTTCCTGTCAACTGGCTGTTCGTTCTTTCAAAAAGGTTTCCACTTCTTGGCGAGTCGGGAGGGAGGGTTGAGCGCCCAAACGGGTGCAGGCGAGGGCTCCGGCGGCGTTGGCGAAGGGAAGGGCATCTGTAAGAGGGGCTTTCTCCGCCAGCCGGACGGTCAGTGCGCCACAAAAGGCATCGCCAGCAGCGGTCGCATCCACAGCGTTGACGGCAAAGGCAGGGAAAACCGTGTAGGAGTCTTTCAACACTAAAACGGAACCCTTCTCTCCAAGGGTGACGACGACGGCATCGGTGCCCCTTGCCAGGAACCATTGACCGGCTGTGACCGCATCGTTCGGTTCGGCGACAGGAACACCCGTAAAGGCTTCTGCCTCCTTTTCATTGACGACACAAACGCTGACCTGGGACCAGATGTGTTGGGGCAAAGGGCGAAAGGGGGCGGCGTTGAGCACAGTGAGCGCCCCTTCCTCTCGGGCTCGGTGAAGGGCAGCAGCAACCGTCTCCACGGGAATTTCCAGTTGAAGGAGCAGGGCGTCCGCCCCCTTCCAGACCTCCTCCTTGCCCTGCCAATCGGACGGGGACAGCCGCCCATTGGACCCAGGAGCCACCAAAATCTGATTTTGACCTTTACTGTCCACGAAGATGAGGGCAACTCCTGAGGGCATTTCTGAATCTCGGACGACGGCATCGGTGCGAATGCCCTCTTTGCGCAAATTTTCCTCCAAAAGGTCTCCGAAAGAGTCCTTGCCCAGTCGGCAGACGAAAAAAGTCACGGCGCCCAGCCTTGCGCAGGCAACGGCTTGATTGGCTCCTTTGCCCCCGCAAGCCATCTCAAAACCTGTCCCCAAAACTGTCTCACCGGGAGCAGGCAAGTGGGGGCACAAACCGATCAAGTCCATATTGGCACTCCCGACCACCACAACTTTCACCGGCGGCATCTTACTTTTTCTCCCCCTCTTCAGGCGCTTCCCCGGCACTAGTGGAGGGCTTTTCGGAAGGAGGAGGTTCTTTCTTTTCCGAGGGGGGCGGAGAGGCGATCGTCGGCGGGATGACCTCCGGCTTGACCAAAAAAGTCATCAAGATGCCAACAGCAGTGGAGGCATCAATCATTCCCTTCGTCCGCACGACCAAGACCTTCAAAGCCTTGGAACTCTCTCTCGCTTGAACAAAAAACAGACCATTTCGTGGAGGATCTACCATCAGGAGAGCCTCCCGGTTACCCCGGCTGGTTCGGTTCCAGAAAATCCGCCGCCAGCCCTGTTGCTCCATAAAGGCTTGTTGAATCTTGAGAGCATCGGAAACGGTCACTCCTCTTTGCGTTATCTCGTATTCCACCAGCCAGAGGGCTTCCAAAGCCGATAAAATACCCTTCAGTTCTTCGCCGGGAATAACCCGTCCACCCGCCTGCTGAATCCCGAAATGGGAAAGGATCTGAGCCACCAGGGGCAGAAGATCTTCCCTCGTCAACTGCAATTCAGTGGTCAGGTTGCTGTTGGGAGGGATAAAAATGGGCTGGACCGTCTTCTGGGGAGGCGCTGGGGTCGGCTCAGAGGGACCTGCCCGACCTAAATGGATAGTGACCGAGCCCGTCAGCAGAATGATCAAGAGGCCAAACCAGTAAGGGCGCATTGTTCTCACCTACCTTCGGTTATGGAAGCCCACAAAGGACGCTGGTGCCGTAACAGGATGCCTTCTGAAACGGTGAAAGAACCAAAACTTATGCATTTGCAGGTGCGCTTCGTGAGTCCGTGCCATTTTCTCCCTTAAGCGGGCGGAGCGCAACAGGGCTTCCTTTGCTGAGTCATAGTCGGTTAGCGAGCCCAAAAAGTAAAAGAGGCGGTCTGCCTCGTCATAGTGACCTGCCGTTTCCAGTCGGCAAGCCAGAGCGCCCAAAGTGTTTGGTGGTAGGCGAACACAGGCGGGCACTGCCAACAAGGATCGGGCTATCTCGTGGACGGGACGGTCCCAAGGTTCCAAGTGGATTGCTGTGCGCATCGCCTCATCGGCCGCCTTCAAGTCCTCTATCTGAAGACACCATAGGGAAAGCAGGAGACAAGGGTAAGGTTCCGGTTGAATCTGGATTCTCTGTTGCAGCAATTGAACTGCCCTTTGGCGCCAGTGACGGGACCACAATTGGAGCGCCTCCCTGTCCATTAATTCCAAGCGATGGCGCAAGGGAAAGCGCAGGATCAGACCCACCAGGCTTCCCAATCCGAACCCACCTAGGTGGGCAATCGGTTGACTCGTGACAGGATGACCCGCCAACTGAAAGATCCCCAACAAGACCTGGACCAAAACCCACAAACCGACGAGCGTCCCAACAGGAAGGGATATGACTGCCCCTTCCAACTCGTCTTCGCCCTTCATCCTTGTGGTCCTAATGAAGAAGCGAGGAAATCGGACCCAAAAAGCGCCTAAGACAAAAGCAACGACGATGGAACTGCCGATGAGGGGGGCGGCTACCCCTTCTCTCAGCACATCCACGAGAAACCAACCTTGGAGCCAGAGAACCAGTGGAACGACGATGAGAAGCAAAGAGAGGAAGAGACAGGACTTCATTTCTTTTTCAATTTTTGGAGCCATCAGGAGAAAAAAGATCAAATTGCCGATCAAGTGCGCCAAATGAGCGTGAACCAGGGAAGCCGTCCACAGACTCCACCAGGGTCCCGAACCCGGAACAAAACCGAGCGCCCCAACAACAGGAGAAGGTTCGATAAGCAACGCCTTCTGCAAAAACCGATCACAGCCATAAATAACCGTGATGAGGACGGCAATTCCCGTGCTGACAAAAGGAAAAGGAGAGAGCGATCTCGTTTGCCCGAATTTTTGGGAAAGCCCCTTTCTTCTCATTGCCCCGTCAAATTATGCCAGAGAGCATCAAGATAGAGGACAACGGTTAAGGAGGACCGATCCGATTGGTCGGACCGAGGCTCAAAGGAAGGCACTTACTGTCCTGTGGAGACCTGTCTGAGGATGAGGTATGGAGTCTCTTTCATTTAGCCAAAAGATGGAAGTCCGAAAAGGGCAACGGCGAGCAGAGAACGATTCTTTCAGGTAAGGCAATTGCCCTTTATTTTGAAAAACCGTCGTTGCGCACTCGGGTCACCTTTGACTTGGCGGTGCACCAATTAGGGGGGCATCCGATCCTGCTGAGTCAGGCGGAGGTGGGCATTGGCGAGCGGGAGTCGGCAAAAGATGTGATCAGGAACTTGAACAGGTGGGTAAACGGTCTGGTCGCCCGCGTCCGCCAGCATCAGACCTTGGAAGAGATGGCTCAATATAGTCAGATTCCGATCATTAACGCGCTCTCTGACCGGGAACATCCCTGCCAGGCACTGGCGGACCTGTTCACCTTGTGGGAGAAGTGGGACGGACTGAAGGGGAAGACTCTTGCTTTTGTGGGCGACGGCTTTAACGTCTCCCACTCACTGTTGCTCCTATGCGCCGAATTGGGCGTTCACTGCCGGGTGTCCACACCAAAAGGTTACGAGCCAAACGCGAACATCGTCCAGCGAGCAAAAGAGCGGGCAAATCGGCACGGTTCTCAAGTGCTCATTCTCAATGATCCCAAAGCGGTGGTCTCGGATGCGGACGCTGTTTACACGGATGTGTGGGTCAGTATGGGGCAAGAGCACGAGGCAGCGGCTCGGCTGGAGGTTTTCCGTCCCTTTCAAGTAAATGACGAACTTCTCAAAGGAGCCAAATCAGACGCTTTCGTCCTCCACTGTCTTCCCGCCCACCGGGGTCAGGAGATCACCGATGAGGTGTTGGACAGCGATCGGTGCTTGGCGCTGGACCAGGCGGAGAACCGCTTGCACATTCAAAAGGCAATCTTGGCTGCTCTCATAGGAGGATTTTTTGATGGGACGGGAGACCGCTCTTGAGATGCCCAGCCAGTCGCTGAGAATTTTTACTTTTAGACCAAGGGCTCTCTTTCCCTATGTTCTGTCCTTTCTCTTCGTTAGCACGGTGATGATTGCCGTAATGCTGCTGTTTATTCTCTGGGACGCTGAGGGGAGTTTTTTTACCCTCCGGATTGGGCCGTGGACTGTGGACCTTCCGTCGCCGCCACTGTTAGCCCTTACCGTCCCCATCGCGTTCAGTGGAGCCTATACCCTTTATCTGATTTTGGTCTTGAAATCAGCAACTTTAATGGCAACTGAATACGGAATCACTTATGCAGATCGGTGGGTCCGAAAAACGATTAAGTGGTCGGACATCGTTTCCATCACCCCTTTTGGTATTTATGCTGCCAGCGGCACCGGCATTCCCTTGCGATTGGGGCTCAAAGGGCTGGACGGCTGGACAGATTTGGTAAACCTCCTTAAGGAGAAAACCGATGCGCAGTTGTTTCTTTAAATTGAGGAAATTGCCCTTTCGTTGCCTTTTCCTAAGTTTTTGTCTCGTTTTTTTCTGGGCGCTCGCTGCGGTTCCCGTCTTAGCGGGTCCGGTGACGGTGCGGGACGATTTGGACCGAAAGGTCCAACTTTCCCAGCCCGCTCAGCGAGTGGTCTCCCTTAGTCCAGCGACGACTGAAATCCTCTTTGCCATCGGCGCCGGTCACAAACTGGTCGGCGTCTGTTCCGCTTGTGATTACCCATCAGAGGTCAAAAAACTGCCCGTCGTCGGTGACTTTATGAAACCCAGCCTGGAGCGAATTGCCCACCTTTCTCCTGAACTCATCATCCTCAGCAGTGCGACAATTTTGAAGACGGTCGCCGAGGAACTTCAGTCCCGAACCCGCTGCCCTGTTTTTGTATTGAGACCCCAAACGGTCCGCCAGATGATCGCAGGCATCACCAAAATCGGGTCCCTGACCGGAGACGATCTAAAAGCCCGGCGCCTTTCATCAGAATTGACGCAACGCCTCAATCTAGTCCGAAAACGACTGAAAGATAAGCGACGACCCAGAGTGGTAGTAGAAATCTCTCCCCCACCATCTCTTATGGTCGTCGGTTCAGGGACTTATCTCAGCGATGCAATCGTTCAGGCGGGTGGTCGCAACTGCTTTGAAGATTCTTCTCAGCCCTTCCCTTTGATCAGTCGCGAGACCCTATACCGACAGAACCCTGACGTCTACATCGTTGCTTCTGGGTCTGATCCCAAAGAAGTTGCTTTGAGGGAAAATTTTTCTCTCTTTGAATTTGTCCAAAAGTTTCGGATCTACCAAATAGACCCAGACCTTCTTTTCCGACCAGGACCGAGACTGATAGAAGGCATTGAGGTTTTGGCAAAAATCCTGCACCCGTGACAACAGGCAAAAGGAGTGGAAAAGAGGAGCACCGCTCCGAAGAGCACCTTTGAAAGGCAAGAGGCAGAGAAGGAAAAGAAAAGGTGAAACTTTTTCCCTAAAGGTAGCGACCAAAGAGTTTTTGGAAGGGCTGGGGGAGGCGGAGCCCGAACCGTTCCAGCCTTCACCCTTTCAGGAACAGGCACTAAGCGCCGTCTTGAAAGGGGACACTATCGTCGTCGCCCCGACGGGCAGTGGGAAGACTTGGATTGCCGAGCGAGCCATTGATCGGCTCCTTCAGCAGGGGGGCAAGAGTTGGTATACCACACCCCTTAAGGCACTAAGCAATCAGAAATATGATTCCTTTCGCGACCTGTTTGGATTAGAGCGAGTCGGTCTGTTGACTGGGGAGCGCAAAGAGAATCCCCAAGCACCGGTCATCGTCGCTACGACCGAAATTCTCCGAAATGTCCTCTATAGTGGTCTGGAGCCTTGTGACCTGATCGTTCTGGACGAGGCGCACTACATTGCCGACCCAGAAAGAGGCGTTACCTGGGAAGAGGTCATTATTCTTTCGCCTCCCGAAAGCCGGCTTCTGCTGCTGTCGGCGACGGTGTCCAACGCCTCGGAATTGGCGGCGTGGATGGAAGAAGTCCGGGGCAAAAAACCTTATCTGATTCAGGTCAGCCGACAGGAAAGACCCGTTCCCCTCCGCTACGGGATTATGGACCGGCACGGACGACCCCTACCTCTGGAGCAGGTCGTCAATAGAAACTGGAAAACCGTTAAGAGCCTTTTGTGGGATCGGTTTGACCCACCCAAATTGGTTGGTTACTTGGGGGAACGAAACCTATTGCCCGCCATCGTCTTTCTACCCAGACGGCGCGATTGCGACGAGGCGGTTCGCAGGTTTTACCGGTTAACCGATGAAAAGGGTCTGGAACAAAGGGAAAAAGTTTTAGCGGAACTGGCGGGACGAATTCCCCGATTAAGGGATCATCCGATGCTCCCCTTTTTGTGGAAGGCGGGCGTGGCGGCTCACCACGCTGGTCACCTGACGGGCTGGAAATTAGCAGTGGAAAAACTCCTTCGGATGGGTCTGGTCCGTGCCGTTTTCGCCACCACGACTTTGGCTGCTGGGCTGGACGTGCCGGCGCGAACTGTCGTATTGCCGAGCCTTCAAACTCGGGACGAGGAGGGCAAAAGAACATTAACCGCATTGGAGTTTCATCAGATGACCGGCAGAGCGGGGCGAAGGGGAATGGACAAAGTCGGCTTTGTCCTTCTAGTGCCCCGCCGTCCTCAGGATCTGCAGGTCTTTGCCGATTTAACGCATTCCCCTCCGGAAGCCCTGAAATCAGCATTCCGAACGCAATACTATCAAGTCCTCAACTTAGTCTCCGCCTATGGATTTGAGAGAGCCCTGAACCTGATTGACAAAAGCCTTGCCGTTTACCAGAGGGCTTCAAGAAGCCAAAAGAGAGCGCAAGCCGTCCGACGGCAACTGAGGGACGAGTTTGCCAAGCGAGCCCAGGTCCTCAGGACCCTAGCCTACTTAACCGACGATTACCGACTCACCGAACAGGGAAAATGGGCAGCAATGATCCGCCACGAGATGTCCCTTGTGATCGCCGAAGCCGTGCGCGCCGGAGTCTTAGCGAATCTCTCTCCCGAAGAGTTGGCAGGTTGGTGCGCTGCCCTCACTTCCGAAAGGGTCCCCCGCTATCCCGTCGGGCGTCTGGAACTAAAACCCTTAGAAGAGATTGCGACTTTTTTGGAAATGGTGGAGAACCAGCATCGGTTGCCGTCTTCAGGGTTCTTAAGGACTTTTGAGGGGGGCGTTCACAGTGCCGCTAATCGGAAAGCCTCCGTTGTTGCCCGATGGGTAGAAGGGAAGATGGCGTGGCGCTCACTGGTGATGCGAACGAGCAGCGATGAAGGGGACATTCAGAGGCTGATCTTGCAGGCAGCGGAAATCCTCAGTCAATTAGAAGATTTGCCCTCACACCTTTCCCATCTCGCTCGGATCGCTCGGTCGAAGGCTTTAAGGGAACCCGTCGCCGACTTTGTCTTGCCCAGTCAGCCGGCAGAAGAAGCAGGAACACCAGAAGCCACCCCGACCGACTATGAGGATTGGGGTTATGAGATAACACCTTTTTGAACGACGCCCACTAACCACGTCATCTGCTGGAGTGCCTCGCGATGGTCACACAAAACCTTTCCACTTCCCAAAACAGCGCTGACGAACCGTCGGATGGAGGTCTGCATTAAATCCTCAACAATTTTTTCCTGACCGTTCCACTTCAGTCGGGTCTGAAAGTAGCCTGTTTCGTCCCGATGGGCTTCAAAAAAAACCTTTTTGCCATCCCACGAAAGGCTTCTCTCCAACGGTTCCGGCACCCTGCCGACGGTGAGGGTCACCAACGGTCCACCATCTGGGACCACGGGAAACCGTAAAGAAAGGCTCTGACCCACTGCCTCGGCTTCCAAGCGATCGGGCGGGTTGACTAATTGAGGGAAGATGCGAAACAGCAAACTTAAAGGATGAGGACCCAAGTCCACCCAAAGGTCTAAAGGGGATGACGGCTGGGGCTTAAGGCGAGCCTGTATCGTAAGGGAAATTTGATCGCTCTTACCAATGGACGGGAACAGATCAGCAAGGTAAGTCCAAGCAGCAGCATATTGGGTGTTGATCGCAAAAATCCGCTTGGTCTCCTCCACGGTTCGGACCAACCGCTTTGCTTGACAGAGGGCTTCGCCCCCTTCTGCAGCGCCCAGCCACACAAGAGGTTTTTCGCACATAACGTGGACACCGTGTCGGAGGCACAGAAAGACCTGATCCAAATGTAAATGGGGCGGACTGCAAATAGAAACCGCATCGGGTTTCTCCATCTCCAGCATTTGTTCCAGCGAGTCATACCCTCTCCCTTGGAAGTTAGGGACGACTTGTCGGAGCGCCTCAGAGTTTTGCTTCAGGGTTTTTGCCGAAGAACTGACGAAAGCGATCACTTGACAGCCTAACCGAGCATACCATTGGGCGTGGAAGCGACCAAACCCTCTTGCCCCAACAATCGCCACTCGCAACACCAATGCCTCCTCTCATGCCTGGTATCGTTTTAGGCGACCCGAATGAGCCAGCAATAAAGACATTAGGTGCCGGGACGGGATGATCCCGATGCTCCCTTTCAAACAGTCTCGCTCCCCAAAGCCTTCCACACTGGGGACCGGCATGACCCAGGGTGAAAAAAGGAGCAACGGAACGGGATGCCAGGAATGGGCTCGGTAAGTGGCTGGAGTGGAATGATCCCCAGTGATTGCCAAAACGGTCGGATTGAGGGAAAGCAACTCAGGAACCACACCATCAAATTCTTCAATCGCCTTCATTTTCGCTGTAAAATTTCCATCTTCTCCCCTGGCATCGGTCGCTTTGATGTGAAGAAAGTAGAAATCAAACTGCCCCCACCATTCCTTTAAGCAACAGATTTGGTCAACAAGGGTAGAGCCCTCCAAGTCCAAGACCGTCATTCCGACCAAGCGCGCCAGTCCCCGATACATCGGATAAGTGGCGATGGCACAACCTTTGAGACGATACCGCTTGTGAAACGGTGTCCACGACGGTCGGAGCGAAAAGCCCCGAAGGAGAACATAGTTGGCTTTTTCCTCGTCGGCAAGCACCTGAGAAGCGAGCGCAATTAATTCCTTTGCCACTGATGCTGTCTTGCGGTTCTGCGGTGTGTCGGGATCCGGCTGAGGGTCTAAAGGGGGGCGACCGACTCCTTCTGGGTCTGTATCCCTGACCCCATCGCCCAATCCATCCCCTCTCAAAACGACGAGAAAGCGATGCTCCTTGACGGGGCGAATGATAATGGAGACATCACCGATTTGCTGGATAGAGCGCGAGAGTTTGTCACAAAGTCGTTCGGTCTCCGATTGAGGGGGACGCCCCGCTCGACGATCGGTGATGACAGGTCTCCCCGACGAAAAGTCAGCCGTCGCAAAATTCGCCCGAACGGCGATGTCGCCTTCCGCCAGTTCAAACCCAATACCCAAAGCCTCCAGAACGCCCCGACCCACGAAGTATTTAAGAGGGTCGTAACCGAACAGACCGAAATGACCTGCACTGCTTCCTGGCGCGATCCCTGGCAAAACAGGCTCCACCAATCCCAGGGAAGAGCGGCGCGCCAGATCATCCAGATGAGGCGTGTTGGCAGCCTCCAGTTCTGTCTTGCCCCCAAGTTCCAAAACCGGCAACCCCCCCAGCCCGTCCAAGACAACGAGAACGATCTTACTGTCCGACTCCTGAGAGAGATTCTCTATCAAATCCTCATAAGCCCATTCCTTCATTCACTCCACCCTCCCCCATCGCGATAACGGCCAGATTCGCCAACCGATTTTTCCTTCAATCAGGGACATCTCAATAGGCCCGAAAGTCCGACTGTCATCGCTCACCTCCCGATTGTCCCCCAATACAAAAACTCCATCGTCCGGCACCTTCCAAAGACCCATACCGGGCGTCGGTCCTCGTGCATAAGGCTCCTGCAAAGGTTGACCGTTGATGAACACTCGCCCACCAAAAACTGCCACGATCTCTCCGGGCAGTCCCACAACCCGTTTCACCATCCACCCTTGAGCATCCGTCGGATCTTGAAAGAAAACGATTGCGCCCCGCTCCGGCGGAT
>JANXBO010000024.1:31049-36541 GCA_025057575.1 Candidatus Caldisaccharidevorator malaysiensis | reverse complement strand
AGGTTCGCCATCCACTGGGGTCCGCTTTGGACAGACGCCCCCGGCAGGATAGTTTGCCGTTTCCGTCTGGCAGGTTCACTAACGAATTGTCAACCCGCTGAATAGGCTCTCCAAGCGATCCACAAGGAAGCGATCAGAAAGCCCAAGCGTAACGGCACTGATCCCCACCAGACGACCTTTTCCCATGTTTTGAACCCGCTGAGCCAGGCGACCAACGGGTAACTCAACAGTGCAAGAGCGACCAGCAAGGCTGCCGGCAGAGGAAGATAGGCAAAAAAGTAGGCAGAAAGGATACAGAGGACCACGAGGTAGAAGAGAAGGCAAGACAAATGGCTTGGGAAAGCAAGGTGATCGGCTAAGCGGAGCAAACCGATGCTGGGCAACCAGGACGCGATCAGCCCCGCACTGGCTTGACTGAGGGAAGCGTAGGCGCCCAAAAAGAGGAGCGGCGGGGTGACGATCAAGTGAAGCAGCCAGTTGGCGAGAATTAGTCGGTAAGAAACGAGGCGTTCCGTCCCAGTAAAGGCAGCCCAAGCAATGATGAGCCAAAGGATGCAGAGGGCGATGCCGACTGACGCCTCCACCCTTCTCTGAGGATCACCGAGGCTGGATCGTAGAAGAAGGAAAGCACTCACGGCAGCAAAACAGAGCCACAGGGAAAAGGTTACAAGAACTCGCCACGGAGAGGGCAAAGACAAAGCCCTGGGCTGAAAGAGACCGAAGACCAAACTGGCTCCGCCTGCCAGCCAGAAAATCCAGTCCTTGTCCTCAACCGGCGAAAAAACTTTGGGGCGAAGAATCAAAAGGTGGGAGAGAAGGTAGGACATCCCCACGACCAACGCCGGAAGCCCCTCCGCCTTTTCTCGGAACCGAGGAACCACCAATTTGCTGACTCCGATCAGGAGAAAACAGGAAACAAAGAAACTGGCTCCAAGGGGAATAAGGGACGAGACGAGGACCGTCACGGTTCTTTAACGGTAACCGAGCCAAAGAACGCTTGGGTTAGGCGCACACTACTTCTGAATGCACTCTATGCCGACCATCACGGTGACTTCATCACTGACGCCGTTGAGCATAAAGGTCATTCCAAAGTCGGATCGCTTAATTTTGAAGGTGGTATGAAACCCCCGACGCATCTCGCCTTTCATTCCCTTCCCTTGACCAACCTGCTGGACCGTAACAGTGATGGACCTGGTGACGCCTCGGAGGGTTAAATCGCCGGTCACCTGAAAGGAATCCTTTCCCGCTCTCTTGATCTTCTTACTTTCAAAGACGATCGTCCGAAACTGTCGGGCATTGAAAAAGTCAGGGCTCATCAAATGCTTGTCCCGATCGGGGACAGCGGTGTCTATGCTGTCCGCTGGGATCTCCAGTCGGACCGAACTTTTTTCTATCTGCTTCTCATTGACCACCACGGTCCCGCTGATCCGGTTAAATCGCCCGTAAACGATCCCGACACCCAGGTGCTTCACGCTGAAAACGACCGACGAATGGACCGGGTCCACCTCGTAAGTCTGAGCCGATGCAGGCGAGAGGATGGCGACCGTCAGCAGGACGACACCCCAAAGCATCGCCTTTTTGACCCCACCGATCAGTTGCCTCACAGGAACGCCTCCTTTCCTGCCTCTTCTTCCATCTCAATTTTTCAGTCCTTTTGCTACCATCAACAATTTGGCGCAGGCATCAGTTCCTGAAGCACCGACCCGACCGAGCGCCATAATGGGAAGGAAAGGAGGAAAAAGACTTGCTGGCTCATTACGGTGTCGTGGCCGTAGCGGTAGCGATCGGTCTGTTAACGGCTGGTGCCTTTCTTTTGATTTCCCACCTTTCCAGTTTGGTCGGTGAAGGGAAGCCCAAAGAGGCGAAATTAAGTCCTTATGAGTGCGGCGTTGAGCCCGTCGGGGACGCACGGCAGCGGTTCCCTGTCAAGTTTTATGTCGTGGCGATGCTGTTCATTATTTTTGATGTGGAGATTGTCTTTTTCTACCCTTGGGCACTTCAGTTCCGCGAACTGGGTCTTTTAGGCTTCTGGGCGATGGCGATTTTTGTTACCATTCTTGTCGTCGGCTACTTGTATCTTCTTCGGACCGGTGCCTTTGAATGGGAGTGGTGGGAAGAGCGACCCGTCACTCGGGCTCTTGAAGAAGCCGTGCCGGTAGGGGTTGCCCAGCAGGGAACGGGAAATTAACGGGAACCTAAGGGGAAGAAGAAATGGATCAGCAAGTTGCGGGACAACAAACGACGGGAGAAAGGGAAGAAGGCGAAGGATCCGTCAAGGAAAGTTCCGTGGTTCAGCGGGCGTTAACGGCAGGGGAAGGCTTGAAGACCATCGTCGGCGAAGAGGCGATTTCTGACCTCAAGGTCTTCGCCGATGAGGTGACCCTTATGGTCAACCGAGAGGCTCTTAAGCGGGTGCTTAGCCTCCTAAAGGAAAATTTCGGGTTTGCTATGCTCATTGACGCCACCGCCGTTGACTGGCTGAAAAGAGGGGAACCGCGCTTTGAAGTCGTCTACCATCTTCTCTCCCTCAGCCACAGGACGCGACTTCGCATCAAAGTCGCCGTCGCCAGCACGGATGCTTGGGTCCCCTGCATTTGCGACATTTACCCCAACGCCTCGCCCTACGAAAGAGAAATATGGGATATGTTTGGGATCTTCATTGATGGTCATAAAAACTTGAAGCGCATCCTAACTTATGAGGAATTCCCTGGTCACCCGTTGCGGAAGGACTTTCCCCTCTTTTGGCAGCCGGGGGAACCCGTTGAGGTAGAAGAAGAAAAAAACGATGAGTGGTGATCCAAAAGATGAGTCAGCAGACGACGGAAACGACTTTAACCCTCAATATGGGACCCCAACATCCCAGCACCCACGGGGTCTTGCGATTGATACTGACCTTGGAGGGAGAAACCGTTCTGGATATCCAGCCGGTTATCGGCTATCTGCACACCGGCATTGAAAAGGAGGCGGAAACCAAGACCTACCACAAGGTCATCACCCTGAACGACCGTCTGGACTATGTTTCGGGAATGACCAACAACTTCGCCTTCTGCTTAGCAGTAGAAAAACTGCTCGGTATAGAGGTTCCCTTGCGAGGACAGTATCTGAGAGTTTTGATAACGGAACTTCAAAGGATCGCCAGCCACTTGGTCTGGCTGGGAACGACCGCCTTAGATATCGGGATAATGAGCGCTTTCTTTTATGCTTTCCGAGAAAGGGAGAAAATTTTGGACCTGTTTGAAGCCCTATGTGGTGCCCGACTGACCTACTCTTACTTTGTGGTCGGTGGGGTCCGTTACGACCTTCCTGAAGGATGGACCGAGTCGTGCCGCAACTTTCTCAGGGACTTTTCGGCTGCCTGGGTGGAATTGGACGAATTAATCAGTCGCAATCCCATCTGGCTAAGCCGGACCAAAGGGATAGGGATCTTGCCATCCGATGCTGCTATTGCGTGCGGGGTGACCGGACCCTCCCTTCGGGCTTCCGGCGTTCCTTGGGACTTGAGAAAGACCCTCCCCTACTCTTCCTACAACCACTTTCAATTTGACATACCGGTGGAGACGGACGGTGACACCTTTGCCCGCTATTGGGTCCGAATGAGGGAAATGCAAGAAAGTGCCAAAATCTGCCACCAGGTCCTCAACAATTTGCCACCCGGACCCGTGATGGCGGATCATCCCTGGGCAACGCCACCTCCCAAAGAACTTTTGGACAAGGATATGGAAGCGGTTATCCGCCATTTTTTGTTCTATAGCCGAGGTTACCCCGTTCCTCCGGGCGAAGCCTATGCCGCCGTTGAAGGTGCAAGGGGTGAGGTCGGCTTCTACATTGTCAGCGATGGGTCGGAGAAGCCCTACCGGATGCATATGCGCTCACCGTCCTTTATCCACGTTTTTGCCCTTCCCGTCGCTGCCAGGGGACACCTCGTTGCCGACTTAGTGGCGATTCTCGCCAGTTTTGACACCGTTTTGGGTGAGGTGGACCGTTAGGGGTGGAACACAAAGAGCAGGTTGACTTGGACGAAAGCCTAACTTTTTTCACCGATGACCTGAGAGAACAGGCTCTTAGCATCGTCCGGAAGTATCCCCAGCCCAAAGCGGCAGTGATGCCCCTCTTGTGGCTGGTCCAAAATCGCTTCGGATTTATCCCCAAGGAAGCGATCAGCGATTTGGCCATCCTGACCGGCACGACCCCCGTCCACATTGAAGCCATTATTAAGTTCTATGAGTTGTTCCACGATCATCCCGTCGGTCGCTACCAATTGATGCTGTGCACCAACATCAGTTGCCTCCTCAATGGCGCCGAGAAGACATTGAAAAAACTCAAAGAGGTCCTGGGTGTGGAAGTCGGTCAGACGACCGATGACGGGCTTTTTACCCTGGAAGAGTTTGAATGTCTTGCCGCCTGTGATAAGGCACCTGTTTTGTTAGTCAATTGCCGCTGGCTGTATGAGCGGGTGACCGAGGACAAGGTTGCGCACATTGTTGCGGAATTGAGGGAGAGAGCAAAGGTTCACAGCGACAAGGACCGTGACCCAGTTGCTGGACAAGGCTGAGTATCAACGGTGGCTGGATCAAGCGAAACATAACTTGGCATCCGCCGAGAAAGATGCCCAGGATGGTCATTTTGCGTGGGCTTGCTTTAAGGCTCAGCAGGCGGCAGAAATGGCGGCGAAAGCCTTCCTCATTGCCCTCGGACAGCCCGCCTTAGGGCACGGGATTACGGCTCTGCTCAGAAAAGTTGAGTCACTGGGTATCGCGGTTCCTCAGGAACTTATTTGGTCTGCGCAACGGCTGGACCGCCTTTATATTGCCACCCGGTGCCCGAATGCTCATCCATCGGGAGCCCTTTTGAACTCTTTAATCGGACGGATTCGGCTCAAGCATTAGAGGATGCGGGCAAGGTGATCGCTTTTGTGCAAGACGCCTTCGGTCAAACCTCGCTGGTATGAAGAGCGCCTGCAACTACGACACGAACTGCTTCAGTTGGCTCAGGAGTTTGTAAAGAACACTCGGGCGGGTCTCGGTCCGATCAGCGCCTGGCTTTACGGTTCTGTTGCCAGAGGCGACTTCAAGCCCTGGAGCGATGTCGACGTCCTTGTGGTCGCTCAAAAACTTCCGGACAGGTTGTTAGAAAGAATCGCCCTGCTCCAAAGGTTTGCCGATCCACAGGTCCAGTTTATCAGTTACACCGTTGACGAGTTCCTTTCCCTTGTTCGCCGACATCATCCCAACCTGATGGCGATCTTGGACGAAGCGCAATTGATCGCTGACGACTTGGGTCTTATGGAGTCCGTTACGGCCGCCCGCTCGCCCCGTTTTGGAGAGGCAAAAGGAGTTTGACCGCCTTCAAGGCAGAAACTTTGGCAACAGCCCTAACCTTGTTAAAAACCTTCCTGACGAGGTCATCATCCTGTCCTGATCAGGGAAGGGGAAAGGAGAGGGACGATTGGCGATAGAAGAGGTTCTGATCGTCAAAAGACGGGTTGCCCTTCC
>JANXBO010000024.1:0-31039 GCA_025057575.1 Candidatus Caldisaccharidevorator malaysiensis | reverse complement strand
TCGGGAAACGGACGGCTACAAGGCATTGGAGCAGGCTGTTAAGGAAATGACCCCCGACGAGGTCATAGAAACGGTTCGGGCTTCGGGTCTTCGGGGATGTGGTGGCGCCGGTTTCCCCACCGGCGTCAAGTGGGGTTTCGTGCCCAAGAAGGTCTTTCCCAAATATGTGTGCGTCAATGCCGATGAAAGTGAGCCGGGGACCTTCAAGGACCGGCTGATCATTGAGAAAGACCCCCACGCCATCTTAGAGGGTGCCCTCATTGCCGCCTACGCCATTCAGGCAGAGAAGGTGTTCATTTACTTAAGAGGGGAGTTTGGGGAAGGCTATTACATAATGGACCACGCCATTCGGCAAGCCTACGAGGCAGGGTTCGTAGGGGATGGTATTTTGGGCAGTTCCTTTTCCTGCCACATCGTCCTTCATCGGGGAGCCGGTGCCTACATCTGCGGTGAAGAGACCGGTCTTTTAGAATCGCTGGAGGGCAACCGAGGCGAGCCGCGGATGAGACCGCCCTTTCCGGCGCTGAAAGGTGCCTTTGGGCAGCCTACCATTATCAACAACGCCGAGACCCTTGCCAGGGTCCCTCCTATCATCCTCAACGGACCGCAATGGTATCGCCAGTGGGGAACCGAAAAAAGCCCCGGCACTCGCTTGTTTTGCTTGAGCGGGCAGATAGAAAAACCCGGTGTTTACGAGTTCCCTTTGGGCACGCCCTTGAAGGACCTTATTGACTTTGCCGGAGGCGTTTTAGGGGGCAGGAGGCTGAAAGCCGTCATCCCCGGAGGCAGTTCCGCACCGATGTTTGATGCCGAAACGGCTCTGAAAGTGACGACTGATTTTGAGGCAATAATGGCGGCAGGTTCTTTTGCCGGCTCAGCGGGGATCGTCGTGATCAGTGAAGGCACTTGTATGGTCAAAGTGGCTCTGTGCTTGACCCGATTCTATATGAGGGAATCCTGTGGCAAATGCACGCCCTGCCGTGAGGGAACCTATTGGCTGATGCGGGTGCTGGAGCGCTTCCACAACGGAGGCGCAAGAGAAGAGGATTTATCCCTTCTGGAGTCCGTTGGTCGCCAGATGATCGGCAATTGCTTCTGTCTGTTAGGAGATACCGCCCCGAACCCTCTCTTGTCGTCCCTGCGCATCGGTCGCGACGATTATGAGTATCATCTTGCCCACCAACGCTGCCCCGAAGAGGATCGGGGACGAGTTTGAAACGAGTTGAAAAGAGGAGAGGCGGACTATGGCTCAGCGATTGGACTGGGATGAATTAGTCGCGCTAATGTGGGGAAAAACAGCAGAGTTGACGGATGCAGTCCCCGCCAATATGTTAGCCGGAACCACCGTAGGACTCCGTTACCGACCCGATCAACCTTCGGCGAAACAGGTGACGGTCACCATTGATGGAAAGACCCTCCAAGTTCCCGAAGGCACCCTGATCATTGAGGCAGTCAAAATGGCGGGCTTGGACATTCCCCACTTTTGTTATCATCCCCGAATGGCACCGGTCGGTGTTTGCCGTCAGTGCCTGGTAGAAGTGGGAACACCCCGAAGGGCGCCCGATGGCTCTTTGGTCAAGGATGAATCGGGACAGGTTTTGATTCAGTGGATGCCCAAGCCCCAAACCTCCTGCACGATGCTGGTATCGGACGGGATGCATGTTCGGGTCAACAGCGAGGTAGCCAACGCCGCCCGAAGGGCAATCACGGAGTTTCTGCTCATCAATCATCCCCTTGACTGTCCTGTCTGCGATCGGGGTGGTGAATGCCCCCTTCAGAATGTGGCGTTCGTCCAGGGCAGACCATATTCAAGGTTCTTGGAGCAGAAAAGGTTCTTTGCCAAGCCCGTTGCCCTTAGTCAGCACATTCTGTTGGACCGAGAACGGTGCATTATGTGCAAGCGTTGCATCCGCTTCTGCGACGAACTGGCAGGGGAGAAACAGTTGGAGCAGATTGAAAGGGGCTGGTGGAGTTACATCGCCGTTGCTGAAGGGGAAGAACTGGACACGATCTTCTCAGGCAACGTGATCGACATTTGCCCCGTAGGGGCATTGACCAGTCATCCCTATCGGTTCGCTGCCCGCCCTTGGGAACTGACCCGGACAAAGACCGTCTGCCCTAAATGCCCTGTCCATTGCACGATCTTTGCCGACTGTCGGTTTAATCAACCCAAACGGTTTGTCCCAGCCGGTGAAAACTTTCAGGTCAACGACATCTGGATGTGTGACATCGGGCGATTTGAACTCAGGTTTCCCAAGCCGGAGGAAAGGGTTCTTGCTCCTCATTTGCGGATTAACGGAGAATTGATGGCTATTAGTTGGGAGGATGCCCTTCATCACCTCACCCAGGCGATTCGCCACTCCCAAGAACCCTTCTTTGTCGGGACCGCAGCAATGACCAATGAAGAAGCCTACCTCTTCCAAAGGTTTGCCCGGTCTGTTGCCCACAGTCCCAATGTGGATTTTCCGGAACGGGATCCTTTGGTCACTCAACTGGTTTTGAAAACCCGCAGGGGGCACTTGGGATGCTCTATCTACGACCTCCAGAAGGCGGACCTGATCGTCCTTGCGGGTTGCAACCTTTACCGGCACCTACCCATCGCCTGGTTCTGGGTCCTGCAAGCCGTTAAGGATAGGGGCGCCAAACTGGTCGGACTGGGGATAGAGGAAGATAAGCCAAGAATGAAGCGATGGTCTTGGAAGTGGCTTACAGAGGTGGATCCTGAGGCAGCCCTTTCTTTCCTGCTGATGACGGTCACTGGAAGTCACCAAGGAACCGGCGCCCCTCTCACCGAGGATGCTACGCGTCATCTCACCGAAGTCGCTCAGGCTCTTAAGGATAGCCAACGCCCCGTGATCGTTTGCGCTGGTCAGGACGATCCAAAGCCCATCTCCCCAAACACCGCCTTTGCTGTCGTTAATGCTTTCTCACGCGCCGAGTGGAAAGGGGTCTTTTACAGCGTTCACCGAGCCAATAGCGTCGGATGTCTTTTGGCGGGGCTTTGTCCATTGAGCCTACCTGGGCTCAGAACCTGCGAGGATGAATCGGCTCAGTATCTTTTGAAACGCCTATGGGGGGCTGAGGGCGCGTTTCGGATAGGCAAGAGCATTGCTGATGGCGTGACCAGTGAAATTTTCAAGAATGGCAGCGTCGTTTGGATCGTGGATCCGAGCCCGATCCATCAGCCTCCCCAATGGCTAACCGAAGCGGTGGAGACCATTCCTCGGCTGGTCGTATCGTCCAGCCACTGGACCCCGCTGGCACGAAAGGCGTGGCTGGTTCTGCCCGATCTGACCTTTTTGGAAAAGAATGGAACCTATACCAACTGGTCAGGACTGACCCAGAAAGTCAACCGTTCGGTCACCCCTCCCGATGGGGTCCGGTCGCTGGCAGTGATCCTCTTTGACCTTGCCAGTCGGTTGGGCAGTCATTTTTACTATCCGGTGCCCAGCGCCGTGGCAAAAGAGTTAGAGACTCTGTGCCAGCTGACCGATGCGATCCCTTTGACAGGCTGACAGCAGCATAATTTCCCAACAGGCTGATCGGCGCTAAAACTCGCAAAAACAGAGGAAGGAAAGGAGTTTAGGGGTGGGACAAGCAATAGAAGAGATGGAAAAAATTGAGATTACCGGTTTTGTCCGGCGGCAAGCGTGGGAGGAGATTCAACAGAGAAGGATCGCCAGAACCTTTACCGGTGCCGGCGTTTATAACATCCCTTATCTCTTCACAGAGCCCCAAGAGGATGGCTACGAGTGGTTAAAGGTTCGCCTGGTGCTGACTTTGGAACAGTCGGTGAAAAATCAAAAGTCCGATGAGGAGTGACTTTGTCCCAAAGGGGTGAAGAGGATATGTTTATCCGACGCACGCAGCCTCAGCAACCGCCTTCTCAACAGGCGGTGAAGGACGAAAAAACGGATAAAAAGGAGAGTCCGCCAGCCGTTCCCTCTGATGGCAAGGAACAAGCAGCGCAACCTTCTTCAGAAGGTTCCTTTTTAAAAAGAATTCTCCGAGAGGAATTTCAGTGGGAGGACGACCGACCGATTGGCGACCGACCGAAGTTGTCCAGAGAGGAGAGAGCCTTGATCTTAAAACTGAGAGGCAAGGTTCATTCCCGAGTGATCGCCGACTTTGAAAGAGGTTTTGCTCGGGGCATAGATATGAGAAACACCGAACAGGTCCGCCCGTTGGTAGAAAGGGTCTGCACAGAGATTAGTGAACAGGAAGCGGTGGCGTTGACCGCTAAACTCCGACAGGTCCTTATTCAAGAAGTGTTGGACGAGATCAACGGATTCGGTCCTTTAGAAGCCTTCCTGTCGGACCCAACGATTACCGAGGTAATGGTCAATAGCAAGGACAGAATCTTTTATGAGCGGGGCGGAAGAATCTACCTGAGTGACCAGCAGTTTGACAGCGATGAGCACATCTTAAAAATCATTGACCGGATAATGTCGCCCTTGGGCAGACCGGTGAACGAGAGGACCCCCCTTCAGGACGGTCGGTTGCCCGACGGCAGTCGCGTCAACGTGATCATTCCCCCTCTTGCCCTGAAGGGACCATCCATCACGGTCCGAAAGTTTTTCCGGCGCAAACTGACCATTGAAGACTTGATTCGGTTCGGGTCGCTAACAGAAAAGATGGCGATTTTTTTATGGGCAGCGGTGCGAGCTCGCCTCAACATCCTGGTATCGGGGGGAACAGGATCGGGTAAGACGGTAATGCTGAATGTCCTGAGCAACTTCATCCCGCCTTGGGAGCGTCTGGTCACCTGTGAGGACGCTGCGGAACTTCAACTGTATCACGAAAACTGGGTCGCCTTGGAGTCCCGACCGCCGAATATTGAGGGGGAAGGCGCCATTCCTATTCGGGAACTGGTCCGAAATGCCTTGCGGATGCGACCGGACAGGATCATCATCGGGGAATGCCGAGGTCCTGAGGCGCTGGATATGATTCAGGCGATGAACACCGGTCACGATGGGTCTATGTCCACCCTTCACTCCAACTCGCCGAGGGATACCATCTATCGGTTGGAAACGATGATGATGATGGTGCCAGGAATGCAGTTACCTCAGCAAGCGATCGCCCGGCAGATTGCCTCAGCGGTCGACCTGATCGTCCACCTTTCCCGACTGTCCGACGGGAGCCGAAAGACGGTTTCCATCACCGAGGTGCAAGGGCTGGAGAAGGAGGTCGTCCTCCTTCAAGAGATCTATGCCTTTGAGCAGAAAGGGCTGGACTCGCAAGGAAAGGTCATTGGGCGGCACGTGTGCACCGGCTTTCGCCCTCACGCTGCCGATAAGATTAAGGAACAAGGGATAGAGATACCGGAAGACCTTTTCGTCCCGGGTTAGAGAGGTGACGAAAGTGGCGGCGACGGTCACTTTCCCCGAAGAACAACAAAGGTTTCCCCTCTTCACTAAACTGATCGGCAACACTCGGCTGGCAAAAAACTATCGGCGAAAAATGATGGAAGCCGGTTTGGCTCTTCGTGGGGAAGAGTTTTTGGCTCTCATCGTTGTCGTCTCCGTCGGTCTTAGCGCTTTGTTGGGGATGATCTTGGGCACCTGGTGGGCACCGATAGTGGGGCTCGCTGCGGGGATTTATGTTCCCAACCTTCTCTTGAATATAAGGATTGCCCGCCGTAAGCAACTCTTGGAAATCCAATTAGCGGACGCCCTAACCATCATCTCGGCAGGGCTGTCCGCTGGCTTTGCCTTCATTCAGGGCGCTCGAATGGCGGCCGACCGACTTCCGTCCCCTATCTCCGATGAACTGGATCGGGTTTACAAATTGGTTTCGGTCGGAATGCCCATAGAGCAAGCCCTTCAACTGATGGCGGAGCGAGTGCGCAGTTACGACTATGACATCAGCGTGTCCGCCATTACCGTTCAGTTGCGCCGAGGTGGCAACCTGTCCCGCATCCTGTCCACCGTAGCCGACACGATCCGTCAACGGCAAGAACTAAGGGGGGAGATCGCTGCTTCTACCGCTCAGGCTCGTTTTAGCGGATGGATTCTGATGGGTCTCCCCTTTGCCGTCTGCTGCTTTGTCTTTATCATCAACCCCGAATGGATGAGGCTGTTGACAGGGACCGAATTAGGACGAAAGATGATTATGATGGGTCTGGCAATGCAGACAATGGGAATGCTCTGGATTCGTAAACTGCTTCAGGTAGAACTCTGAGGTGAGGATGATGATCAGTTTCCCCATCGCCCTTGCCCTAGTCATCGGGCTATGGGTTGTTGCTTTAGGTTTTGCCGGCTATCAGGCATACCGAGAGATTCGGGAGCGACAGGTAAGAGCAACCATTGCCCGGCTGACCCGCGTTCGCCAGATTTTGACCGAAGAGGAAGAGCAAGTCCTCATTGAAGACGAGGAACTCAAACCTTCCTTGCCTCAGAGGGTGGCTCAGATGATCCTGACACCGGCCCTCCACCTGGTCTCCCGATGGTTACCTGTGACAGGGATAAGAGGCGGGGCGGTAGAGGGATTACTGGCTATGGCTGGCTACCCTCTGGGTTTGACGGAAAGGGATGTAATAGCCCTTCGGTTTCTGTTTCTGATCGTCGGCGCTGTGCTCGGCATCGTAATCCCCACTGTTGGATCCATCTGGGTGCGAGAACTGGGTGACCCGACCAATGTCCTCCTTTTTGCAGGTATTCTGTCCATCTTTGGCTTTTTGGGACCAACCTTCTGGCTTCGGCGAGTGGCGATGAACCGCCGTCGCCTCATAATGCGGCAGATGCCCGACATGCTGGACTTGATCACTCTCTCTGTGGAAGCCGGATTAGGTTTTGACGCTGCCGTCTTTGAGGCGACCCGCCGATTCAGAGGTCCCCTCTCCGACGAGTTAAAGCGAGTGATGAGGGATGTCAGTCTGGGTAAGAGGCGAGCGGATGCTCTCAGTGAGATGGCGGAAAGGGTCAAGTTAGAGGATATTTCTCTTTTGGTATCTGCCGTTCACCAGGCGGAGGCTTTGGGTTCCCCTCTGGGCGACGCTCTCAAAGCCCTGGCTGCCGAACTCAGGAAGAAGCGCATTCGGATGATTCGGGAGCAGATCGCGAAACTCCCTGTCAAACTTATCTTCCCACTCGTCCTTTTCATTTTCCCGACCCTGTTTATCGTTCTTCTGGGTCCTGCCGTCATTCAGGTTCAGAGAACTGGCTTTGGCGGTTAAAGGCTTTCTGTCTGCCGCTCCAGTTGCTCTTGCAGAGACGTTACTCGTTGATCCTCCGGCGCCAGTTGGCGGGCTTTCTGCCAAAACTCCCTTGCCCTCCGCGGAAAGCCCATATCCAGATAAAACTGCGCCCAATGGAGATTTTCCTCCAGTTCTTTCACTTCCTCCTCCGATAAAGGAGCGGAACTTTTCAGCGCTAAGGCTCTCTTCCGTTGCTCCGCCGCCCGATGGCGCAATTCTTCTGAAAGGTGGCTGCTCAGGGCTTTGTCAAGAGTTTCTACCGCCCTACTGGGTCGCCCCGTTTGAAGATACGCTTCCCCTAAGAAGACCAAAACCGCTCCGTCCGTCGGTGCCAGCTCCGCTGCCCGTTGGAGCAAGGCAAGGGCTTCCTGAACCCTCCCTGACTGAAGGAGAAGGGTGCCCAAGGCTTTCAAAGCATCAACGGCATCGGGATAAACTTCAAGAGCCTTATAAAAGGCGTCCTCTGCCTCGGCTACTTTTCCGCTCCGCTGAAAATTACTCCCCTTTTCATACCAGTCCAAAGCCTGGCGGGACAAGGATTCGGCTATCTTGCCCAGACCAAAGCGCGTCAGTTCGGCTTTTTCCGCCCATCGCTTCTTCGCCCGTTCCTTTTCCTTTCTCGTTTTTCGCACTTTAAAAGCCACCTTCCCCCATCCTGATCCCTTCTTGCAAGCGCTGGTCCACGATCCGAATTTTCGCTGATTTTCTTAGGCGCTCGGGCAATTCCAGCCTTAATTGCCACGCCTTTTGCTCCTTCAATCTCCGATAGATGATCTCCCTAACCTCCTCATAAGCCTTTTTCACCGCCGGCCATCGCTTTTCTACTTTAACGATCACCCACTCCCCGTTAACGGAAACGGGACGGCTGAATCCCTTTTCTTTAAGGGAAACGACCGCTTTTTGAAGGGCGGGATGAAGGTCCCGAACAGGGACCATCCCCATATCGCCCCCTTTCTTTCGGGTCGCTTCGTTGACAGAAAAATGACGGGCTAAGGCATCAAAGTTACTGCCTTTCAAGCGCCTCAGCGCCTCATAAACGGCAAGAGCACTTTCCCGGTCGCTTAGCGTAATCTCTTTCAAATGCACCTTTTCTGGCTCCTCAAACTCCTGATGGTGCTCTCGGAAGTATCGTTGGGCTTCTTCTTCCGACACCTCAGCAAGGGACAGAGAAAGTTTGTCCAAGAGAAGTTCTCTCTTTGCCGCAAAGGCATCGGGGAAAGAGCTAAGGGACGAAGCGACCTTGGCTTTTTGCCGGATTTCTTCGTCGGTAACGGTGATGCCCCTCTGAGCGGCTTCCTTTTCCAGAAGTTTCAAGAGGATCAGCTCCCTGGTCACCGAAGGTCCATATCGGCGCCACAACAGGGACTCCAATTCTTCCCTGTGGATAACCATACCATTAACGGTTGCGACAATGGGACCGGATTCCCGCCGGCAACCGACCAGCGGGACCAAGAGAACCATCAGAACACAAACCCCGACAGTCGGTTTCTGCCTCTTCATCAAAAGGGACCTCCGTTGACATCGGGAAAGAAAGGCTTAAAATGATAGTGTCACAGACTTGAACGCCCCTAAATGGGAAAACCGAAAGAAAGGAGACTTGAGGTCGTGCCATCAGGATCGCCAACGGGAGCCGTCATTGAGTGTGGAGGCAAGCAGTATCGGGTATCAAAAGGTGATGTCCTGACGGTGGAAGGGATGAAGGCAAAAGAAGGGGACGTGGTGGAGTTGTCTACCGTCCTTGCCGTTAGGCAGGACGGGCGGATTATCGTCGGACGCCCCTATGTGCCCGGAGCACGGGTCTCGTTAAGAGTCCTGCGGCACCAGTTAGGTCCTAAAATCCGCGTCGTTAAGTTCAAACCCAAGAAAAGATATTTGAGAGTCAAGGGGCATCGCCAACGGCTCAGCCAGGTTCAGGTGGAAGACATAGCCCTCTCTGAACAAGCGCAGGGGGAGTGAAAAATGGCACACAAAAAATCGGGAGGAGCCACCCGCAACGGTCGTGACAGCCGATCCAAACGGCTGGGGGTGAAACGATACGGGGGTGCTTTTGTCCGGGCAGGGAGCGTTCTGGTCCGACAGAGGGGAATGCGGTTTTTGCCAGGGGTCAATGTCGGAACCGGCAATGACTTTACCCTCTTTGCCTTGAAGGACGGCATCGTCCAGTTTGACCGAAAAGCGGGCAAAGTGCGCCTAAATGTTCTTCCGGTCGGCGATTCAGGGACCGCCGATTGATCACGCCCTTCTTTGAGCCCTTTTTCTTGCGCACGGTGACGGTCAAACAAAGAGGGTTAAACCGAAAGGGAGACCCAATGGCTTTTATTGACGAAGCCGTCATCTGGGTGAAGGCGGGAGACGGCGGTAACGGTTGCATTGCCTTTCGGCGCGAAAAGTTTGTTCCCCGTGGCGGTCCGTCGGGAGGCAATGGTGGCAAAGGCGGTGACATCTACTTGCGAGCCGACCCATCGGTCAGAACCCTTATTGACCTTCACCTGCAAAAAACTTACCGAGCAGCGTCCGGGCAGCACGGAAGAGGCAATAATCAACACGGGAAGGACGGATCCGACGTCGTCATTCTGGTGCCTCTGGGAACCGCCATCTACGACGCTCAAACCGGTCAACAGTTAGGCGACCTAAAAAGAGCCGGTCAAATCATTCGGGTCGCAAGAGGCGGCAGAGGTGGACGGGGCAACGCTGCCTTCGCCACCCCGACCCGCCAAGCACCCCACTTTGCGGAAAAAGGGGAGCCGGGAGAAGAACGGCTTTTGCGATTGGAACTGAAACTGTTAGCCGATGTGGGTCTCATCGGCTATCCCAATGTGGGAAAATCCACACTGATTAGTCGCATCAGTGCCGCCCGACCAAAAATTGCGGACTACCCCTTTACCACCTTAGTCCCTAACCTGGGGACGGTTCAGGTGAACAATTTTAGTTTTGTCGTGGCAGACCTGCCCGGTCTGATAGAGGGTGCTCATCAGGGCGCTGGTCTGGGACATCAGTTTTTGCGGCACGCCGAACGCACCCGTTTGCTCGTTCACGTCCTTGATATGGATCCGTCTACAGGGCGGGATCCGATAGAGGACTGGAAGGCAATTAATCAAGAGTTACGACTCTTTAGCCCCCGATTAGCCGAGATCCGACAGATCATCGCCGCTAACAAAATGGACTTACCAAGCGCCAAAAGCCGTTTAGAGAAATGTCAGGAGGAATGGCGGCGACACGGGCAAGAGGTCTATCCCATTTCTGCCTTAACCGGTGACGGCGTTAACGAATTGGTCTTGGCAATGGCACGAATCCTGAAAGCAGAAATGCCGCTTATTGAATTGGAGGGGGAAGAGCAACTTCCCGAGCCGGTCCTGGAAGAGAAACCGCTGAGCGTGGAGCGACTGGATGACGGACGCTGGAAAGTGACGGGCGCTGGTGTGGAGCGACTCGTTGCCCTGATCAATTTCTCCCATCCCCAAGCACGAAAGGAGATTCACGACCGTTTGGCGCGGAAAGGAATCTTTAAGATCCTCAAAATGCTTGGGGCAGAACCGGGAAACCGTCTTGTTGTTGGTGAGATGGAAATACCGATTGACCAGTTATAACCTGTCGTATCGGTCCCTTGAAGATAACCAAAACATTAAGAATCGTCACATCGTTGTCGTTGATGGGGCAGAGGGCGTTGGAAGAGGAAGGTGTCGGGGATGAAAGTGGGCGTCGTCATTCCTGCCTACAATGAGGCGGAGCGGTTGGGAGAGGTGTTGAGACCGGTGACGGGCTGCCCGTTGGTTCGTCAAGTGGTGGTTGTGGACGATGGATCAACGGACGAAACGGCACGGGTCGCTAAGGACTTCGGGGTGGAAGTAATCCAATTGTTGATCAATAGGGGCAAAGCAGCGGCGGTTTGGGTAGGGATTAAAAGGATGAAAGAACCTATTATCCTGATGCTGGACGCCGACCTGAAGGGGCTGAGGGAGGATCACATTTACGATATGAGCCTTCCGGTCGCCCAGCGGGAAGCGGATATGGTGTTGGGCGTTTTTCGGGGCGGTCGGCTCTGGACCGACCTATCTCATTTTTTTGCCCCTTGGGTTAGCGGGCAAAGGGCTTTTCGGAGAGAAACCCTTTTGGAACTGCCTGACCTTTCTTCTCTGGGCTACGGGCTGGAGGCTGCCCTCAACAAATTAGCCAAGGAAAGAGGTTGGAAAGTCAAGTCCGTTATCTTGCGGGGCGTCAGTCACGTGATGAAAGAAGAGAAAGTCGGTTTGCTGAAGGGTTTGACCGAAAGGGGCAAGATGTATTGGCAGGTCAGTAAAGGCTGGTTGGTGAGTTTAAACGGTCGGTCGCCAACGGAGGGAGAAGACCCCTGATGGGGTCTCTTTACCACCTGTTTTGGAGAAAGGATCCGATTCTCCGAAGAATTTTTGTTATCTGCGTTTTGACCGATGTGGCTTTGGCGAGCCTGGTCCCCTTCGTGAACCTGTATATGAGCGACGAGTTGAAAGCCCCTTCGGAGATTACGGGGCTGGCTTTTGGGGGCTACCTGGCGGTAGAAACTCTTTTTAAAGCACCAGCAGGAGCCCTTTCCGATCGGTGGGGGCGCAAGACCGTTTTGATGGGTGGACTAGCGATCGGCGTGCTGGCGGCCTCCCTGATGGGATTGTGTCAGGTCCATAGTCTTTTCCTTTTCCTCTTCCCTCTGGCGGGACTCAGTGTGGCGGCAGTCTTTCCAGCAATGGCGGCGTTGATGGCAGACCATACAGTGGAAGCGGAAAGAAGCACGGTTATGGGCGTCTTGAACCTAAGTTACAACGCAGGACTGGCGGTTTCGGCAGCTGGGGGGTTCTTTGTTCACGAACTGGTTGGCACTTACCGGTTCAACTTTTTTGGCACTGCCCTTGCGTTAACCCTTGCTTTAGTGCTGGCGGGACTTTTACTGTCATCCCATCAACCGGTCGGAGGCATCGGTCCTGCCAAGACCGGCAATTGGAAACGCATACCTCTCAAGGCGCTCTCACCACCCCTGCTTACTTTAGCTGCCATTATGGGGCTGTCCCAGTTTGGTTTGGCGATGTTAGTGCCGATTGTGGTTCCCTTTGCCAAAAAGGTGGTTCACCTATCGGACACGTCTATGGGGATCGGGATCGTAGCCGCCACGACTATTTGGGCGATCGCCTCGGTGCCCCTCGCCCGCTTTTCGGATCGGTTTGGACGAGAAGAGATGATCAAACTAGCCCTCTTACTGGGAGCAGTCTGCTTTTTCTGTGTTCCGATCATCGCGGACCTGGGGCTTTCCTTGGCGTTGCTCCCCGTCGCTCTTTTGGCAGGATCCGCCTGGCTTCTTGCCTTTCCCGCTGCTCTGGCTCTGGGCAGTGAACTGGTTTCGGACAATGAGAAAGGAACGGCTGTGGGATTGATTTATGGAGGGCAGGGTGTGGGGGCTGCTCTGGGAGCACCGACGGGGGGCTTTTTTCACAAGGCAGTCTACCTTCTGACGAGAGACGAACCGCTCTCCTTGACCGTCCCTTTTGTCGCCAGCGGTCTAATTTTGCTGATGGCCTTTGTCACTTCCTTTTTCCTCAGCCGCCAAATCCGAAGTTGGTTAGCAGCATCGGCAGGAGAGGACCCTTACCCCCAAGAGTGAAACGGTCTAATGTCCATGCGGTTAGTTGTTCTTTCCCGGTTAACCCAACTGGAAGAATGGGTAGATCCCTACAAGTCCCTTTTGACTATCGGCACCAGCCCCCGATGCCGGTTATTTTTGTCGCCGGAGTGGTTGATTACTTGGTGGCGCCATTGCGGAGGAGGACAACCGCTGTGCCTGCTGGTCGTTGAGGCGCAACGCCTAGTCGCTGCTGCCCCCCTTTATGTCCGATCTGATCCGGCTCTTTGGGGTGCCAAAGTCGTGCGGCTGATCGGTTCCGGTCCCTCCGACTATGGGGACTTCTTAATGGACCCTGAAAAAAACGGTGCCCTTTCGCTGATCTGGCAGTGGCTCTCCGAGCATCGTCATTTATGGGACTTAATCCTTTTGGATGAACTTCCGGACGACTCCAATGTTGTCCGAAGCCTTCCTACCCTGGCGGCTTTTCCCCAATGGTCTTACCGCCTTTGTGAAGGTGAAAAATGTCGGTGGGTGCCTTTGGGCCCTAATGGAACCGAACCTTCGGCTTCTTCGTGGCGGCAGCGCATCACCCCTTCTCTTTCCAAGCAATTAGCAAGACGCCAGCGCCAGTTGACCCGGCTCTTTCGCGTCCGTCACGACATGATTGGGGCGACTGAGGACGTGCCTTGTGCAATGAGAGTCCTTTTTGCTCTTCACCGATTACGGTGGGCGCAGAGGAAGCAAACGGGGGTGTTCGTTTCCCCCAGGCTTCGCAGCTTCCTGACGGAATTCTGCCAAAAAGCAGTGACAGCCGGCTGGCTGCGCCTTCATCTCCTTTACTTAAATGAGGTAGCAGCCGCCGTTTACTTAGCCTTTCACGATCGGGACTGGTCCGGTTTTTACACCTGCGGCTTTCATCCTGCCTTTGCCCGCTATAGCATTGGAAAGGTTCTCCTTGCCTTCGTCTTGGACCAAGCCGAACAGGAAGGTGCCAGCCTTTTTGACTTTATGAGAGGTGATGAGACTTATAAGGGGGAATTTAACGCGCAAGTGAGCAGGAACTACCGCCTGGAAATTTGGCAAAAGGGGCGCTCGTTTTCGGAAGCCGCAGCGAAAATGTCCCACCTTTTGTGGCACATAAGGACAAAAGGCAAAGTTTACTTTCAACGATAGACAATGCAGTTGCTGAGCGACCTATTACAGTCTTCTATCCGTTTGGCGTCGCCGGTGATGCTGGTGGCGTTGGGGGAGACTCTTCTTGAAAGGGTCGGACTCCTAAATATCGGCACGGAAGGGACGATGCTGGTCGGTGCTTTTGTTAGTGTATGGGCAATGGTGACGACGAAAAACAGCCTTCTGGCAGTGCTTTCGGGCATCGGTGCCGGTTGTGTTTGGGGCTTTCTTTTTGGCATCTTTGCGGTTCTGTTACGAGCCGAGCAGGTCATTGTGGGAGCTGGTCTGAATTTTTTGGCATTGGGGATAACAGGGGGGCTGTTGCGGTCTCTTCAGGGCCGCGAGTTAGCCCTCGTCGTCCCCCTTTTGCCCACCTACCCGCCCCTTGACAGTAATTTTTTAACATATTGCGCCTTCCTATTGGCTCCCTTAGCCACCTGGTTTCTTTATCGGCTCAGGTGGGGCATCGTCCTTCGGGCTTGTGGCGAATCACCCGAGACGATGGTCAGCTTGGGATACAAGGTCCGGAGCATTCGTTTTGGGGTCACCCTTGTTGCTGGCTCTTTGATGGGGCTGGGAGGGGTTGCGTTAGCCCTGGGAGAATCCGGCACTTTCATTGAGGGAATGACAGCGGGTCAGGGATTTATTGCCTTAGCAATGGTGGTGTTGGGACGGTGGAATCCTTTTTTTGTTGCCCTTGGCTGCTGGGGCTTCGGATGGCTGAGAGCCATTGCGGCGAACCTTCAGGTTGTCTTGCCTCCAGTTCCCTATCATTTGATTCTGATCATCCCCTACCTGGGCGCTCTGGCGGTCTTAATCGTTGCTGGCAGAAGGTCGCGAAGTCCCTCGGCTCTCGCTCAGCCTTTCTGAAATTAGAAAGACCCTCTTTTTTCCGAACCCTTAGAGGACCATTGGTGCAAGAGGAGAAGCAGATCGTTGAGACTGGGACAAACAATATCAGCGCCTCTTTCCAGAAAAAGGGTGCGGTTTTTTTCGCCCCCATGCCCCGTCAACACTTGACAAGAAAAGATGACGGGGTCTGCTGGATGCCTTTGGCTCTGATAATCTTTGACCATCTTTAAATCGTCCACCGTGTCGCCGACATAGACCCCCACTTGAACAGTTAACTTTTCCGCTACGATTTTCAACGCCAAGGGATGGGGCTTCCTCGGATGGT
Organism: Candidatus Caldisaccharidevorator malaysiensis; assembly: GCA_025057575.1. Taxonomy (GTDB): domain Bacteria; phylum Armatimonadota; class Fervidibacteria; order Fervidibacterales; family Fervidibacteraceae; genus Caldisaccharidevorator; species Caldisaccharidevorator malaysiensis. Next base: position 15,907 of record JANXBO010000024.1, on the reverse strand, counting down.
CATCGTCGGTCATCCAGAAGGTTTCCGGGATCGTGTGGATCAGGTTGGTCCTTGCCAAAACAAGCCCTGTTTCCTTCCTCGTGCGCCCCGTCACAATCCCTAAACGCCATCGGTTTTTGAGCAGCGAAGGATCAACAAGAATTTTTTCCCTCTCTAAGTATCCCTCCGTCTTGGTCGTCAACTCCGGATCAAACCCGTAAAGGTAAGAGCAAAACTGGGGACCTGCGTAAAGTTCCTGGGCTAACCGAATAATGAGCCGTCTTTTCCAGAGCCGGGCTAAGTCTCGGCGCTGACGAAATTCCAGTTGAGAAAGAGCGACTTTTTCGGCGCTTCCCACGCCACCCCCTTCAGCACTTACCTGACTGAGAAACTCTTCCAGGGTCGGGGGGAGCCGCCGGATTCGGCTCATTCTCCTGACCCCGTGTCGTAGGCTCTTGAACAAGAGGAACAAGACAACCGCTTCCGCCAGTTCCCAATCATTGTTGAACCCCCCTGCTCGTTTGAAGTGATCCAGTTCCGTCTTCGTCACCGCCGGCGCATCTATCTGCCAGCCCAATTCCGTTTGGACATAAAGGTGGACGGCTTCTTGAACGGCTTGGGGGAAACTTTCCGAAACATCTATCAAAACGCCGTCTATGTCCAAGATCAAACTGTCTACCTGACTGAGTTGCTCTAAAGCGTCCTGACGGACAATGGTCCTATCAAAACCCATGGAAGCCAAACGACTTCACCTTCATCAGACATCAGAAAAAGAGACAACTTTTTTCACCTTTGAGGCAAGACAATTATGAAGCGGAAAGGTGGCGGACGGTTCTCCCCTACCTTTTGCGCCGACGAGGGCGGGATAAAGACGCTCGTGCCAATGCTGCCTGAGCGTGAAAGGGAAGCCCCTCTGAGCGGGCAAGGACCGCCGTTGGACCTGATAAGGTCGCAGAGGCTTTTTCCGAGAGAGAGACAAAGGAGGAACGGACCAGAAAGTCAGAAACCGTTAATCCCGATGAGAAGCGAGCGGTCCGCCCTGTGGGAAGAATGTGGCTGGGACCTGCCAAATAGTCGCCAAAAACGACCGAAGTTTGAGGACCCAGGAAAATAGCACCCCCGACCTGGATGCGATCCAACCAAACGGTGGGATCCTCGGTCATTAAAGCGATATGCTCGTAGGCACCTTCGTTGACCAAAGCGATGGCTTCTGAAAGGTCTCTAGTTTGGATCAAGAGGAGACTGTTTAAAAAGAACTGCCCTTTGCTCACTCTTTTGCCGATCAGCCGGTGAACCTGACGGATAAGTTTTAAAGACGGTGAAAACAGATGGGCGATGGAATCAGGTCCGTGCTCTGCTTGAGCCAGAAGTTCGTAGGCAACCCAGGGAGCGGGAGCGGAGTCGTCCGCAACGACGGCGACCTCACTGGGACCCGGCAGAAGGTCTATCCCGACGGTCCCATACAAAAGTTTTTTTGCCATTACAGGATACAAACCACCTGGTCCGACGATTTTGTCTACTTTCGGCACCGTTTCTGTTCCAAAAGCCAGAGCAGCGATCCCGTGCGCCCCTCCAACCCGAAAGACGCTTTTGACGCCGATCATTTCGGCAGCGCGCAAGACCTCCGGGGCAATGTGACCTTCCGGATCGGGAGGTGTGACCAGGTAGATTTCTGGAACACCGGCGATTTGAGCGGGCACTCCAGCGTGCAGGACCGTGGAAGGGTAACGGGCACGCCCCCCAGGAACGTAAATTCCCACTTTCTTAATTGGCAGAAACCGTTCACCAATAACGGTCCCGTCTCTTTCCACGGACCAGGATTTGGGCTTCTGATGCTGGTGATAGAACTCCAGTCGCTCTTTGGCTCTCGTGAGGGCTTCTAAAACCTTTTGCGAAACCGCCTTGGCAGCGCTAATCCACTCTTCCCTTGGTAAAGCGAGGCGATCAGGCTGACAGTCTTTCCAGCCAAACTGCCGTTCCCAAAAGGCGACGGCTTCATCGCCACCGACCCGGACCCTTTCCAGAATTTCCCGAACGACCCGCTCCCGCTCGTGAAAGGACGGATCGGTGACATCGGATGCCCGCTGAAGGATCGTTTCAGCGACCTGGCGAAAGCCATTTTCTAAAGTAGACAGAATGAGCACCCTTACCGTCTCCTTTTAAAAAGAGATAACGGGCAGTTTTGTTGGAAGCCTTTAAGGAACGGGTGTCGTCCGCAAGGCGATCCGAACAACTTCTTCCAGCGGTTGCCGTTTTCCCTGCTCAAAAATTTCTTGAAAGCGTTCCGTCCCCAAACCTTCTTTTAGCCGGCTGGTGCAGGAGTCTATGAGGGGACGCTGGGAAGGCAAAAGGGGGATCCCGATCTGCTCTCGGAGAGCCGTTGCAGCACCCAAAAGTAGGACAGCGTCAACGCCGTTCCCTTGCCGACAGAAGAGTTGGGCGAGTGCCTCCAGGGCAATGGCAATTCCTTCCTTCATTTCCAAACTGTAGAAGATGGACAGGCATTCGGCCAGGAGTTTCTCAGCATCATCCCAATTGTCCCTGATCAGTTCCAAGCAGCCTAAACGATGGAGGCTCAACGCCACCCCCATCTTGTCTCCCAGGTCTCTCCGTAAAATCAAGGACTCCTTGTAGAAAGACTCGGCTTTCTCTATATCCCCGTCTTTTTGGAGCCAAACGTCGCCGAGGTTGCAGTAGGACATTGCCGTTCCGGCACGATCCCCTAATTCTTTTCGGATAGCGAGGGACTCTTCGTGATAGCGAAGAGCCTCGTCCAGCCGACCGATTTCAAAAGCGACCAGACCCAAATTGTTTAAGGTCGTCGCCTGCCATCCCCGATGCCCGATTTTTCTCTGAATTTGAAGGGCTTCCTGATAAAACTTGAGCGCTGTCTCAAAATCACCCTGCTCAAAGGCAATGAGACCCAAGTTGTTAAGGGCAGTGGCAATGCCTCGGTCATTCTTTCTCTCCCTTTGGACCTCAAGGGCTCTTTCATAGTAGGACCGAGCCGACCGGAAATCCCCCCGAGCGTGAGCGACCAAACCCAAGTTGTTCAGAGCATTAGCCACTCCCCTCGGATCGCCCACTTGTTCAAAGAGAGCCAAGGCTTCCTGAAAGGATTGTTCTGCCCGAGGATAATCCCCCTGGTGCCAACTGAGAACGCCTGCTGACAGAAACGCCTCAGCAGCCAATTGATCGCTGACCTGATCCCTTTTTCCCAGGCATCTTTCCAGCCACTCCCTTCCCTCTGACCAGAACCCCCGGACCTCCCAGAACCGCCACAAAGCGTTAACAAAGCGGAACGCAAGGGACGGTTCCGCCTCCAGTGCCCATTGGATGGCTGCCCGGATGTTATCGTGGTCCCAATCCAGTTTTTCCAGCCAGACTTTTTGATCCGCACCCGACAGTTTCCCTTCAGCTTCCTCCGCAAAAGCGACATAGTGTTCGGCGTGCCGTCTTTTTAGGATTTCCGCCTCTCCCGTCCCCGCCAATTTCTCTTCAGCGTAAGCCCTCAGGGTTTGCAGCATCCGATAACGGACTTCCGTTGAGGAATCATCCAAAAGGAGAAGTGATTTATCAACCAAGTCCGCAAGAATCGTGATCAGTTCAAAATCCTCTACTGCCTCATCGGGGTTTTCCGCTGCCCTATCGGGCAGGTCAGGGATAATAGCTTCTGCCGCTTGTTCCGTGAAACTGCCAGAAAAGACCGACAAGCGGCGAAAGACGATCCTCTCCTTGGGTTGAAGAAGGTCGTAACTCCAATCAATCAAGGCTCTCAAGGTCTGCTGGCGGGGCAGCAGGGTGCGACTTCCTGCCGTTAGGATCTGAAACATACGATCTAACCGTTGGGCGATTTGCTGGACCGTCATCGTGCGCATTCGCGCCGCTGCCAGTTCCAGCGCCAAGGGAATGCCGTCCAACCTCCAGCAAATCTGAGCGACCCAAGGAGCGGTTTCCTCATTGATTTCAAAAGAGGGGTTGGCGGTCCGTGCCCGTTCTTCAAAGAGACGAACCGATGCGTAATGGAGCATCTGATCGGGCTGTATTTTTTTCGTCGGTTCAGGGGTGGGCAGTGACGGAACGCGCCAGGTGATCTCCCCAGGAACGCCAAGGGCTTGCCGACTGCTGGCTAAGATCTTGATTTTGGGGCAGGCTTTGAGCAACCGATCAGCCAGACGAGCCGAATCGTCCAGAAGATGCTCGCAATTGTCCAATACCAAAAGGCAGTCCCTGTCCCTGAGGTAGCCGATGATCAGGTTCATTACTTCCTTGCCCGGCTCCTCTCGCAGGGACAGAGCAGAAGCGATGGCGCTGGGAATGAAGGCGCCGTCCGTGATCGGCGCCAGTTCTATGAACCACACACCGCCCGGGAAATCTTCCAGAATTTCGGCACCGACCTGTAAAGAAAGGCGGGTTTTTCCGACTCCCCCCGTCCCGACAAGAGTCAACATTCTGCTCCGTTGGATGATTTGCTTCACTTCCTCAATCTCTTTCTCTCTACCGATGAAACTGGTTAATTGGACGGGCAAATTGTTGGGGTAGGCTTCCAAGCCCTTGAGGGGTGGAAAATCAGCACGAAGTTCGGGATGAACGACCTGGTAGATGCGCTCGGGACGGATTAAGTCGCGCAGACGATGCTCGCCTAAATCCTTTAGGTGAATCGCACTGCCCAAGGCATCACGGACCACGTCCGCCGTCGCCGATGACAAAAGGATCTGACCACCGTGACAGATGCCCAGAATGCGGGCACAGCGGTTTAGGGTCGGACCGAAATAGTCGCCGTCTCTTTCCTCTGCCTCACCGGTATGGATGGCGGTCCTTACCTTAAGAGGTCCCACGGGACCAAAGTCCTGTTTAAGAAGTTCTAGTTGCGCCTCAATAGCAGCGATGACGGCTTCTGTTGCTCTTGGGAATGCGACGCAGAAGGCATCCCCAACGGTCTTGAAGACATAGCCCCCGAATTTTTCAAAAACGCTCCGCAACAGTTGGTCGTGGAGGGCAACCGCCCGCCCCATATCCTGCTTGTGGTGCTCCCACAGAGCCGTGCTTCCCTCTATGTCGGTGAAGAGGAAGGTAACCGTTCCTGTTGGCCGTCTTTTATCCGTCACCGACTGATCCTCCAACTAAACGTCGCCAACCCTTATTGTGATACAGGTGGTCCGTTGCGTGGGGATCAGTCACTGGACCGACAGCACACGTAAATGTGCTCCCCCCCTGGAGCCGAAGCGAAGTCCATAGATCTCTGCCGGTCCTCTGTCCTCTTAAAGACCTCTCCTTTACCCTTTCCAGCCCCTACCTTCCGAGCGCTCTGCAGACCCCCAATTTTTTGGTTTCCCAATGGGTGGAAAAGGATGCGCTCTCATTATTCTTGCGTCAGGTCCACGACGCCTTGGGAAACGCCATTAATCGTCAAGTTCGCATGACCGCAGGGAAGGGTCCGGCTGAATGAGGCAACGATCCTATGCCCGCCCCCTGTAATGCTTATGGACCCACCTACAGGGTAGGGACAAGCGCCGTTGATATCGTAAGTCAAGTTGTTAAATACAAAACCGACGGTCCCGAATTGGGGATGGCGGGAGTCACGGTAGGTCCCTGATCCGCTCAGCATCATTTGGGTCTCCGAAATCGTAATGGTGCCCGGAGTAGCCGAAGTGCCGAAAGTCAAACGCTGAGTCACGGACCCTGAAGTGAAGGTTAAGTCAATAAGGCACTGCCAAGTCGTGGGATTCACCACGGTATAACTCCAGGAACCAGAGACACTCTCCGTTCCGATGGTCAGATTGTTGTAGGTCAAAGTAATGGTCCCTGTTGTTAAATCCCCTGTCTCGGGATCCACTTCATAGTTGCTGATCGACAGCGTGATGGAGCCGCTGACATTAACTCCCAGGTCCGGATCAGGGCAGTTGGACCCGTAGTCAACAGTGATGGTCCAGGGATCCGGTGCGGGTTGATCGGAGTCCGGATCCCAGTTTGAGGTGACGACGGGGCACGCGTACGGTTGCCTGGGCAAAAGGAGCGAACCAGACTTTGTTCCCCTCCCGCGCAAACCCGGGTGAGACACATTGAGGGCACGAGACAGATCGCCCACAAGCCCTCCGGCAAGAGACCTTCCTCCCGTGATGACTCCCCCGCCAATGAGAGCAGCACCGCCACCACATCCTTGAATCGTGCCCAACCCGATCACCAGCAGCGTCAAAGCGACGACCAGTAACATCTGCCTGACGGCGAAGAAACACAGTGACTTTTTCACGATCGCTCGCCTCCTTTGGTAACGCACTTTAGGATTTTACCGCCTTTCCGTGAACGCTATGACAATAATCACACGAATTAAGACCCTCCCGATGAGACCAACCGGACATTCTTTTCCCCCAGAAGATCGGTTAACGCAGTCATCAGACCGTTTGTGAGCGCCACCTTGGCTTTCAATCGCGTCTCCTTTTGCTGTTGATCGCCCTGCAAGACCGCCCACACCTCTGCCTCCCCTGGTGTGCTCCGGATCAGTTCCTTGAGCCGGACAGCTGTCTCCTCGGGCATCTGAGGGGGAAGGATGAGGAGCAGCCGGTGCGTAGTGGCAGACTCCTGATCTTTCTTCCTGTGGCTAGTCCGCTTCCCGATCCCTTTTGCATTTATCGGCTTGTCAGCAAGAAGATCGTCAATGTGGAGTCCCTGAACAGACCGGGGTGCGATCCGAAGCCGGTATTGATGACCGACTTCCTCTTCGTCCCCGTCGGATCGGACCACTTCCTCTTGACGAATAATACCCTCCACCCAGACAAGGGCGTCACGAGTAAACAGTTCGGCGCAGGATTGGTAGAGGTCTCCGGTCACGATCACCTCGGCTTCTGCCATTGAGTGATCTTGGATGGTGGCGTAGAGGCGCGGGCGACCCAGTCGGTCCACAAAAAGCCGTTGACCGACCACCATCCCCCACACCCGAACGAGGGCACCGTCGGCAATAGAAGTTAGTTCCCGAAGGCTGTGAGTGACCCTATTTTTCAGTTTCTGGTAGACGGAACGAAGGGGATCGGCTGAGAGAAAAATGCCGAGCAGGTCCCTTTCCCAGTCCAGCCTCTCTTTGAGCGAAACATCGGCGATGTCGGGCAGGCTATCGGCAAGCGCAACGGTGGAATCGTCGGAGAAAAGGGTTGACTGAGTCCCGTCGGTGGTAACCGATTTAGCGGCGGCGTCCCACAGGCTGTCCAGTGCTTGCAACAGAGCCTTTCGGTTGGAATGAAGACTGGAGAGAGCCCCCACCTTAATCAAACTCTCAACGACCGACCGGGTGACGGAACGGTGAGAGCGAACCCTCTTCAAAAAATCGGAAAGGCTTCGGTAAGCGCCACCCGCTGCCCGAGCCTTTAAAATGGCTTCCGCCGCCGCATCTCCCACATTCTTGATGGCGGAAAGACCGAACCGAATGCCTCTTTCTCCACCCACTCTTTCAATCGTAAAGTCATAGCCACTCCGATTAATATCGGGGGGCAAAAGGGAAATGCCCATTCGCCGGCACTCTTCTACGGCTAATGCGACGCGGTCTCGCACGGCCCGGTTGGCGGTTAGGAAAGCAGTCATATACTCAACGGGATAATTGGCTTTCAGATAAGCCGTCTGATAAGCGACGAGGGCATAGGCGGTGCTGTGGGACTTATTAAAGGCATAATTGGCAAAGGCTGCCATGCGCTCAAAAATTTTTTCCGCATCCTCTCGGCTGATGCCCCGCTGCTGACAACCCTCAAGAAAAAGAGGTCTCATCTTTTCCATCAAATCGGCTTTTTTCTTACCCATCGCTCTCATCAAGATTTCGGCTTGCGGTCTGGAAAAGCCAGCCAATTGGATGGCAATGTTCATCACCTGTTCCTGATAGAGCATCACCCCATAGGTTTCTTCCAGGACCGGTTGAAGGGCGGGATGGATCGGGGGTGTAGGGCGACCGTGGCGACCGGCGAGAAACTTGGGAATGTCCTCCATCGGTCCAGGGCGGTAAAGCGCAACCAGGGAGATTAAATGCTCAAACCGGTCTGGCTTTAAGTCCCTGAGAAGTTTTTGCCAGCCGGGCTTTTCCATTTGGAAGACCCCAACAGTGTGCCCCTCGCTCAGAAGCGCATAGGTCTTTGGATCGTTGAGAGGGATTTGATTAATGTTAATCCTTTGCCCCTGCTCCTTCGCTATCAGTTCCGTCGCTTGGGTGATAACCGTTGAGTAGCGAAGCCCCAAAAAGTCCATCTTGACTAATCCGATCTTCTCCACCGACGCCCCGTCATACTGGGTGATGACGCCACCCTCGTGTCCTCTTTGCAGGGGGACGATTTCAATTAACGGTCGGTGACCGATCACCACACCACAGGGATGAGTGGAGGCATGGCGGGCAAGCCCTTCAATCGCCCGGGACGTGTCCAGCCATTTCCGAATCCTTTCGTCACCGTCGTAAAGGGCTCTCAGATCTCTGTTCAGTTCCAGTGCCTCTGCCAGGGTCATCCTTTGGGGGATCATCTTGGCGACCTGATCAATGAGGGAGGGCTCTATCTTGAGAACCCGACCGCTGTCTCGGACTGCTGCCCGTGCCATCAGGGTCCCGAAAGTGACGATCTGGGCGACCTGCTCGTTGCCAAATTTGTGCCGAACGTAAGCCAAGATTTCATCCCGTCTGTTGTCGGGAAAATCCAAGTCAATATCAGGACTGCTCTGTCTTTCTGGGTTCAAAAACCGCTCAAAAAGAAGTCCGTATTTGAGGGGATCAATGTTGGTGATCCCCAAAATGTAACTGACGATAGAGCCCGCCGCTGATCCCCTGCCGGGTCCCACATTGATGCCCCTGCTTCTGGCATACTGAACGATGTCCCAAACGGTCAGAAAGTAAGTGGCATACCCTTTCTCGCAAATGACCTTCAATTCATAGTCCAATTGCTGAAGGACCGCCTGAGTCGGCTCCGGATAGCGAGTGGGCAATAGTTGATGACAAAGACGGTGAAGATACTGCTCAGGGGAAGTCCCTTCTGTCTCAAAACGGGGCAATTGAGGCACGCCGATGGGAAGGTGACAAGAACATCGTTCGGCAATAAGCAGGGTTTGGTGAAGGGCTTTTTCAAAACCGGAAAACATAACCCCCATTTCCTCTCCACTTTTCAGGTAGAACTCTTGACTCTTGAACCGAAGCCGGTCGTCCAGGTCCACCGACTTGGCGCCGGTATTGATGGCTAAAAGGACATCCTGCGCCATCGCATCTTCTTTGCGGACATAGTGGACATCGTTGGTGACGATCAAAGAAATCCCAAGGCGCTGACTGAGTTCTACGAGGGCAGCATTGACCTTTTTCTGCTCGTTCAGACCGTGATCCTGAAGTTCCAGAAAAAAGTTATCAGGTCCCAAAATGTCTCTTAGCCGGGCAGCCGTCTGATAAGCCGTTTCCCAATCATCGTGAAGGATGGCGTTGGCAATGGGACTGGCAAGACAGGCACTGGTAACGATCAGCCCTTCGTGATGTTGCTCTAAAAGTTCCCAGTCAGCCCTTGGTTTGTAGTAAAAACCCTCCAGATGAGCCTTGCTGACCAATTGGATGAGATTGCTGTAGCCCTTGTCGCTTTCACAAAGAAGGAGCAGATGGTAAGCCGCTGCTTGTTGGCGGGATCCTTTGTCGTGCCGGCTGAAGGGTGTGAAGTAGATCTCGCAGCCCAAGATAGGCTTGATGCCCGCATCACGGCACTTTTCATAAAACTCAACGATCCCATACATAACACCGTGATCGGTAAGAGCCAAAGCGGGCATTTTCAGTTCTACCGCCCGTTGCACCAAATCGGCAATCCGAGCGGCACCATCTAAAAGGCTATATTCGGAATGGGTGTGCAGATGAACAAAGGGAATCGCCATAACACGCCCCCCTCTCAGACAACAGCATCAGCGGCACAGCCGAAAAAACCCAATCGGATCAGCGATCTGCTGAGTCGGTTTTGATGATCTGAATTTTTTCGTCCTCGCTGACCGATTCGTCGCTGAGAAAGACCGCCTGCCCGCGCACTTTCCAGTCCTCGTCTTTGAAAGTCGGTGTCTCTTCCACCTCTAAAAGCGGTGCCGCCAAAGGTTCCTCTTCCCCTGCAACCACTTTCTGATGCTCCTTAAGAATTTGGGTGCTTCTGTGAATGCAGTCAGCGCAAATCCAAACGGAGTCCCCGGGAATAAGGACGCCTGCCACACTTTCGGGACGACCGCAGAAGTTACATCGGGCGACCTGAGGAGGGCGATAGCGCAAAAAGAGAAGGGTGAAAAAGAGCATACCAAGTCCCCCTGCCAAGAACATATTCGGTCCTAACAATTGAGCCGGCAACAGACCAGCGATGGTGAGATACCAAAGGATGGCGAGAACCACAAACATCACACCCGTTAAGACAGATCCCCACGCCACTAACGGGCGCAATTTATCCACCAACACGTCGTAGTCGGCAAACCTTTGGGGAGAGTCCGAAGAAGAGAAAAAGTGGGCTTCTCTCTCCAGATATTCTGCTAATTTGGTCATCACTTCTGCCAGGATTCCCTCTTTCTCGCCCTGGCTGATCATACTGACGAAGAGGGGGGAAAAGTAGAAGGGATACCGGGCAAAAGACTGAGCCAAACTATGCCCCATTTTCAAACTCTGAGCGATGCCGTCCAGGACCTCGGCTAAACGGGGATGATCGGTCTGGCGACGGAGAACCTGGACGCATCGGAGGGCGTCCACCCCCGCGCTGAGCATGGCAGCGAACTGCCGACACATCATTGCCAGTTCCAGCCGGCTGACGGAAGAAGGCGAAGCCTTCATCAAACAAGACCTTCTTTCATCCGGAGCGCACTCGCTCTATGTAGCGCCCGGTCCTGGTGTCCACCCGAATGATATCCCCCACATTGATAAAAAAGGGAACCTGCACGACGGCACCGGTCTTTAGCCGAGCCGGTTTGGACCCACCCGAGACCGTGTCCCCGCGAAAGCCCGGATCCGTCTCCACGACCTCTAAGTCTGCTGTCGTCGGAAGTTCCACGGTCAGCGGATGCTCCTCGTGAAAAACAACGGTCGCCTCGCCACCCTCCGCCAGAAACTGGGCTGCCTCCCCGATCTGATCGGCGGTTAGTGAGTATTGATCAAAGGTCTCGTTGTCCAGAAAAACGAACTCGTCCCGCTGGCGATAGAGAAACTGGCAGGACCGACGCTCTACGATCGCCTGCTCAAATTCTTCTCCCGACCGAAAGTTCCGTTCCAGCACATTACCCGATAAAAGATGCCGCAACCGAGTGCGCACATAGGCACCGCCCCGTCCCAGTTTGACATGCTGCGCTTCCAAGACGATATAGATCTGATCGTCTATCAAAATCGTAATACCTGGTCGCAAGTCATTAGTAGAGATCGGCATCTTTCACGACCTCCTTGGACAGCCGCCGATGAATCCTAACACGTCAAAAAACGACTTGATCCGGTGAATGCACTAAATCTGAAAATCGGTGGCTTTAATGGTCACTGGTGTCTGTGACCGAGCCGCTTGAGCGGCTTTCAGGGCAACGATGGTCGCTTCCAGCCCTTTAATAATGTCCGCCTTGGGGCGGGTGCCGGATCGGACAGACTCCTGAAAACCTTTAAGAGCCTGGTAGATCTCGTGGTTTTCCAGGGTCTCGGTAACTCCCAGTTCCCCTGGCATTTTCCCTTGCTCCAGCAGTTTGGTCGCATCCGCAACAATCAGATATCCTTCTTCCCGGGCCAATCTTTCCCTCTTGGCGTAGACTTCCCAACCGAGGGGACGAGCATCTGCCTCACGGAAAAGAAGCCCCTTGAAACCTTGGAAGAAGAAGGCACCAAACTCGCCGGCGACAATGTCCCAAACGCCTTGAAAAGAGTTGGCTAAGGTCGCCTGAAAATCAGCCTGAACTTGATCCGGATAAGTCAGCAGGCAAGTCACCGTATCGGGCATCTCCCGACCGTCCTCCCAAAGCACCAAACTTTTTTGACAATGAACTTGTTGAGGCGGTGACCCGATAAAGTGACCGGCAAGATCAAAATGATGGAGAAGGACCTCGGTGATTAACCCTCCTGACAGTTCTGGGTCGAGCCGCCAATTGAGGGCTTTTTCCGATTCCGGATCGCGCCCGATTCGTCTCCAGGAATCCTTTCGATGCCATCGTCCGGACCATAAGACCAAACGACCCAAGGTCCCTGCCCGATGAAACTTATAGGCTTGTATGATGGTTGGGTTATAGCGCCTTTGGAGCCCACACTGGAATACTGTTTTTGCCTCAACGACTTCCCTCGCCAGACCCCGAGTCTCCTCTTCGTTATGAGCCAACGGGACCTCGCACCAGATATGCTTGCCCGCCTGAAGGGCTGCCGACACGATTTCCCGATGCGTATGAGGTGGTGTGGCGATGATCACGGCTTTGACTTTCCCATCTTCCAACACCTTTCGGTAGTCGGAATGAGCGGCGACCGGCTTGCCCACGATCTCCAGCGCCTTCTTCAGATGGGGCTCATAAACATCACATAAGGCGATGACTTCAAAGCCAGGAACTTTAATGAGGTATCCCAGCAACGTGCGCCCCCACTCGCCCGTTCCGATGAAAGCGACCCCAACGGGCTCCCCCGCCGGTGATGAACTGCCGACCGTTGTCGTCGAGCCGACAAACGTCATTAGTCCGGTCCACTTAAGAAACTGCCGTCGGCTGATTTCCTTTTTCATCTCCCTCACCTTATCTTGCTGATCCTTTAATCTATTTTCTTCATTGGCGGAGGGCAGAAGGGATAGAAAAGCCCCGCTGCGGGACCGAACCTGCAAACCGCTTCCATCTGCCTTTGTGGCAAATCAGGATAATCTCCTTAGGGAAGACCGCAACCCACCGGTGTAATTCGTTCGTATGAGCGATCAGGGCTGCTGTGGAAAGGGCATCGGCAACCGTTGCCGACGGCGAAAGGACGGCGGACAATGTCGGTCCTTTTACCGGCAAACCCGTTCGGGGGTCTATCGTGTGACCGATCAGTCTTCCCCTTCGGGACGGTTTGCCGTTGGGTGTCAACGTGGAGAACCGACCCAAGGGTGTGGACACAGAAAGCGCCACGTTGTTCAGGGCAAGAGTTATAGGTTCTTCGTTGCCATTGCTCTGGTTCCCCAGGGCGACGGTCCAGGGCTGACCCTTTTCCCTCTCGCCCCATCCGATGGCACTACTGGTGCCTCCGTGGAGGAAAAAAGAAGTCATCCCTTGGTCCAAAAGAATCTGAACCGCCCGGTCCAAAGCGTAGCCTTTGCCGATGGCGCCTAAATCTACCTGCACTTGGTCAGCATCCTTCTCCACCGTCAAGGTCCGCTGATCAAGTTGAAGATGATGGGGACCGACAAGCAATCGGGCTTTTTCCCTTTCCTTTACCGACGGCAAACGATCCCTCTGATGGGCGATCCCCCAGCATCGGAGGAGAGGACCGACGCTAATGTCAAATGCCCCCTCCGTTTTCTGGCTGATTGCTATCGCTTCTTGAAGCAGACGAAAGGTCCTACCATCCACTCGGACTTTTTCACCTGCTTTCGCTGCATTAATCCTTCCGATATCGCTGTCTGGTCGGAAGCGGGAGAGCAGTCGGTCCAGTTGGCGAATCTCGGCAAGGGCTTCCTCACCGACCGCCCGCAATCGGGCTGGGTCGGAACCAATAAGGTAGAGTTCAAACCGAGTCGCCATTGCCTCGGTCGCCAGAAAGACCTCGGCCATTGCTCTGTTCGGTTCACGCGATGACCCGTTTCGTATTCGGGTCAAAGATTTTCATCCGACCTTCCCGGTAGGAGAGTTCCGCCAAACCGACGACGATCATCACTTTGTAGGCTAAGTCAATCGGGCAATTGGGAGTCTTGGTCCGGTCTCTCACGCATTCCAGAAAGTTTTTGTGATGGGCTTTGAGAGGATCGCCGATGGGCTCAAACGGGATTTTTTGGGGATCCAGTTCGTCGGCGTAGACTCTTTCGGGTCGGATCATAATGGCGTTCAGACCAAATTCCAGATTGCCCTTGTGCCCGCGAATGAGGGTTTCCAGACCCCGCTCGTTGGCCGTAGAACCTGCCACGACAACAATATGACCGCTGGGAAATTCCGCCATTAAATGAAAAGTGTCGGGGACTTCCCGATCATAGTGAACAAAGATGCCACCAATGGCGACAACCCTGGTCGGAAATTCGGGACCGATAACGAGGAAAAGAGTGTGGAGCATATGGGGGAAGAGGTCGGTGGCGATGCCGCCCGAATAGTCCCAGAACTTGCGCCACCGGAAGAATCGTTCGGGGTCCCAAGGACGCTTGGGAGCGGGTCCCAGAAAGGCATCCCAGTCCAGATTGACTCCCGGTTTGGCATTGGGGTCTATTCCGTAATTCCATTCCCCTTCCCTTGAGTTGCGGCAGTAACTGGTCTGGGACCAGACGACCTTGCCGATTTTGCCTTCCGCAACCAGTTGAGCAGCGATCCGCCACTTGGGCTCGGAAGTCCATTGAGACCCAATCTGAACCACCCTTTGGGTTCGGATCGCCGTCTGGTAAACTTGATGTGCCTCGGTCACATATCGGGTCATCGGTTTTTCCAGGTAAATGTCTTTGCCCGCCTCCATTGCCTCTATGGCTTGCTTGGCATGCCAATGGTCCGGAGTGACGATCCAGACGACATCAATGTCTTTGTTTTCCAGAAGTTTTCGGTAATCGTGATGGGCTTCTACCTTGCCCGCCGCTTGCCCATCGTCCCACTGTCGGAAGGCTGTTTCCTGGGCTCTTAGCCTCCTGGGTTCAAAGATGTCGCAGACGCCGATGACCGCAGCGTTCTCTTCCTTTCTCCGAATCGCCTCCACTAAATAACCCAGATGAGTGTTCCCCATCCCCCCAGTTCCGATGATCCCGATGTTGATCCGCTCATTTGCCCCAACGACCCTCTGGCTTCCTGCCAGACTGTAGGCTTTAGACGGCTTCCAGCCACCGGCAATACTGGCAACCCCTGCCGTCGCTAAGGCTGATCGTAAAAAACGGCGCCTGCCCACTAAACCATCCTTTTTCTCCTGCTCCGTCAACCCTGATCGCCTCCTCGTTGGATTCGTTACATTGTTTTTCAGGCTTTATCGGGTTTTTCCTTCAACGGCTTGATCCGAATGTTGCGGAATTCCACCCTGTTGCCGTGATTCTGCAAGCCGATATAGCCCTTGCGCAGACGATCCTTCAACTTGGGATGTTCATCCATTGAGACCCGAAGGATCTCTTCCCCGTTCATCCAAACGATCACCCAAGGACCGGAACAGATAATCTCCACCTGGTTCCATTCTCCAGAGGGCTTGGACATATTCTTTTTGGGCGCCATTACATCATACATCCCACCAGCGGTCCAATGGGCAGGCTCCCTCCCGTAATCGTCCAGGATCTGGATTTCCATTCCCGTGTAGGCGGGGTTGCCGTGCAAGGCGGCGCGGAGGAAAATACCACTGTTACCCCCTTTGCTAATCTTGTATTCCAACCGAAGGACAAAATCGTCATATTCCTTCTCGGAACGAAGCCAACCGCCACCCTCACCCGTGCAGACGAGAAGACCGTTCTCAACTTTCCACGACTCGCTCCCCATCACCACCCATCCCGTCAGATCCTTGCCATTAAAGAGACTGACGAAACCCTTCTCATCTTTCTGATCCTTCTTTTCCGTTTCGTCCCCTAAAGTCAACCCCAGAAAGAAGAGGAGGCACGTTGCCAAGACGACCATTGTTGCCCGTCGCTTCCTTTGCCCCTTCACTGTTCTCACCTCTTTACTGGACTTTATCACAACTCTCCACAAAGGGACGGGAGAGTCCTTCTTTTTGTCGGGGTATTATCCTATCGGCAAAAAGGAGGCGCAGACGAATGGAACCGCCGATCCGATTGGGTTTGATCGGTTGTGGAGGCATTTCCCGTGCCCACGCCGCTGGTTACCGAGC
>JANXBO010000023.1 GCA_025057575.1 Candidatus Caldisaccharidevorator malaysiensis | reverse complement strand
GGTAAAGGGGAGGAGCAATGGCATTCGTTGCGGAATAAATGTTCCGCTTCTTCTCCTCCAATCGCTCCAAAAGGACCTGCCAGCGCAGGATCTCTTTCACCAGAGCCTCTCTTTCTAAGGGGCTGAGAGGATGAGGATCAGGGTCAAAAGAAGCCTCTTGGCGCGCCTGGTGACGACGAACTCTTTCCAAACCCTCCCGAGCCTCGGGATGGTCCGGCTCCCGCTGGAGCACCTTTTCATAGGCTTCCTTTGCCGCTTTAAAGTTCCCCCACGCTTCATTGGCTTTGCCGGATCCCAAGAGAGCAGGGACATAATCAGGGGCTTTCTCCAGAGCCCTTTGGTAGTGGGCGAGAGCCTGTCGGAAGAGGGACCGCTGGAGGTAACCGTCACCGATCAAAGTGTGAGCCGAAACAGCGTCCAACTGAGGGACGATCCGGTTGATTTGGCTCACCCCTGCCCTTGCTCGTTCCACCCGATCAACGGCGGGCGGATGAGTGGACAGAAAGACCAACACCCGCGACGGTCGTCCCTCCCGCTTTGCGAACTTATCAAACAGGTCTACCGACCCTCTCGGGTCATAACGACCGATGAGAGCCAAACGCAATCCGTAACGGTCGGCATCATATTCCTGCTGTCGGCTGAAGGCAAGTTCTGTCAGAGACCAGATGAGGGAGGCGGACGCTTGGACCCATCGGCTTTGCTTTTCCAGATCCCCCAGATCCGCCAGAGTGCTGACCAAAAGGTTCCTCCGAAAGTCCTTAAGGGTATGGCGGGCAGCCACGTGACCTGCCTCGTGAGCCAGGACGGAAGCCAGTTCGTCTTCCGTCTCCATCATTTCCATAAGACCTCTGAGAACATAGATGCGCCCGTTAGACAGGGCAAAGGCGTTGATTTCTCCCGAGTCCAAAACGCCGTATTTGATCGGCATATCCTTCCGGGGTGTCACTTCCCGAATCCGACTGCCGACCGACTCGGTCAGTTCTGCCAGGACGGGATCCTTGCTCCGGGTGTAGACCAAGGAGACATAGAACTGAGAATAAACACCGAGAACCTTTTCTATTTCTCTTTCAACGTCACAACCCTGCAACAACGGAATGGCAAACAGGAACACGATGAGGATTTTGCTGGAGGCGCCTCTCCCCACTGAGATCACTCTCCTTCGCCGATCGTTTCCCAATATTGTGGCATCAAGAAAGTTGTTCCCTTGTGACCTTGATCGGGCGGGGGCAACTAAGAGGGCTCCACCTGACGGAGCCAAGACTTCACGGTAGCGATCATTTCGGGGAGGGCGACCTCGGGCTCTTCCAGATCCTTCACCCACCGCTTCTCCCATTCTATCGTTATCGGTCCCTGATAGCCCAGTTTCTTTAATTCAACAAGGGCATCGGTCAGGGGCACGGTGCCCTTACCGAGGGGCACATAGCGGATGGCTCCGTCGGAAGGGACCGAATCCTTAATATGAACGTCCAGAATGCGGCTACCAAGGAACTGAACGGACTCGGAAGGGGATTCGCCCGCCCGAAAGGAGTGGTGGACATCCCAAACGGCTCCGGGGGTTGGCAAGGGCACTCGTTGAAGGATTTCGGACAGATCCCGTGCCCGAACAAGGGCATCGTGCGTTTCAATAGCGAGGCGAACGGGAAAGGCATCGGTCCACCGACACAGCCGATAAAGGCGCTCACTGACCAGAGCCACATAATCGCCCCAGGAGAGGTCCGGTCTTCGCCCACCGTAAATGCGAACGACGGGGCAATTGAGGTTGACGGCGAGGTGAATATAATCCTTCACTTCATCGGCGTTAGCAGCCCACTGGTCTTCGGGCACACTTAACTTGGCAGAAGAGCCCAGGCAGTAGACAAAAAGCCCTGCCTCAGCAATTTTGGCTTTGGTTTCCCGAAGTCGTGGACCCGAAAGTTCGGGATGCCGCGGTAAATAAATCTCGTCTTGCAAACCCCGAAGTTGAATGCCGTCACAACCCCACTCTTTGGCTTTCTGGAGGATCAAATCCAAAGGCCAATTCGGGCAGGCAAGGCTGCTGAAGGCTACCTTCACAACCGATCACCTCAACGGGGTATCATAATGCGGGTAGCCACCAACCGGTGGGATGGTGATCTCATTCGCCCATAAGGAACTCCGCCACAGGGAGTCCCGTCTCTACGCCAGAGGCGAGGAATTTACCTTCAGGGTAGCGAAAAGTCTTACCCCGTCGTTGAGGGATAGGGGCGGCTCCCCTTGCTACAAGGCTGACACCAAGTTGGTGTCAGGACTTATTTCCCGTTCCCGATTCTCGCGCCCATCGCCAGTCCTTTGGTGTGGGGGACTTCTGAAGGCTGGTGACTTTCAAGGACGCCGTCAAAGCCCCACAGGTAGGCGCGGGTGGTGCGGACCAAGACATATTGTCCTCGCAAGGATAGATCGCCGTCAAAGGCGACCGTCTTGTTGGTTCGGGTCCTGCCGGTCAGTTTCCGCAGATTCTTTTCCCCAGGACCTTCCACCAGAACTTCCACCACTTCCCCGACCTGACTTTCATTGACCCGCTGCTGAATCGCATTTTGAAGGCTAATGAGCCGTCGCAGCCGCTCCTGTTTGACCCGTTCAGGGACCTGATCGGGAAAGGTGGCGGCAAGGGTATTGGGTCTTGGGGAAAAGGCAAACATAAAGGCTTGGTCAAAACGGACCTTTTCCATCAAAGCAAGGGTGTTCTCAAACTGCTCTTCGGTTTCCCCTGGGAATCCGACGATGACATCGGTGGCGATGGCGATGCCCGGGATGGTCTCGCGGAGACGGTCAATGATCCGCAAATACTGCTCCACCGTGTATCCGCGCCACATTCTCCGGAGGACTTCGTTATCGCCACTCTGAACGGGAAGGTGAAGGTGCTCGCAAACGCTTTCCAGTTCTGCCATTGCCCTGATCAGTCGGTCGGACATTTGATTGGGATGGTTGGTCGTGAAACGGATCCGCACCTTTGCCGGTGCCGCCTTCTCGTCCACTTTCTCTAAGAGGTAAGCGAGGTCCACCCGCCGACCGTTCACTGGTGGCAGGTCGTGACCATAGGCATTGGCATTTTGCCCCAGAAGGATGATCTCTCGGTAGCCCATTTCAATGAGTTGATCCACCTGCCGAAGGACCTGGTCAACGGGAACGCTTTTTTCTGGACCCCGAGCGGTTGGAACCGCACAGAAGGTGCACTTCTTGTTGCAACCGTGGATGATGGTGACATAGGCGAACAGGTCGCTCCTTCGGACCACCAGGTCCGGGGGAACGGGATCGTCGTAGAGATCCAGGTGCTCCACCAATCTCCGTTGTTCCTGAACAGTCCGGACCAGGTCGGGTAACCGGTGAACACTTCTGGGACCCAGCAGGATGTCCAGGTAGGGTGCGTGAGCCTTGATAATGGGGGCTTCCCTCTGAGCCATACAGCCGGTCAATCCGAGGATCAGTTCGGGTTTTTTCTCTTTCAGCCTTCTAAACTGACCCAAGTAGGCGAAGGCTTTGGCGTCGGGCTTCTGGCGGACAGTGCAAGTGTTGATCAGGATGATGTCTGCCTCTTCAGGCTCCCGAGCGGGCTGATAGCCCATCTTAGTCAGAAGCCCCGCCATTACTTCGCTGTCCAAAACATTCATCTGGCAGCCAAAAGTTTCTATCCAGTATTTCTTCATCGTTCTTTTTCTGCCCCCGAAGAAGAATGGCTTACGGTAATTTTGACGATCATTTTGTTAAATTTTTTGATTGTGGCAACATTTGAGGGATTTAAGCCGTTGGAGGGCTGGGGACTAATAGATGGCTGTCTTTGTGGGCTTGTGCGTTTTAGATGTGCTCATCCCAGAAAGCCGTTCCTTAAAAGAGAAACGACAGCAAGTGAAGAGCCTCCTGGACCGGATACGGGATCGGTTTCCCGTCTCCGCCTGCGAAGCGGACCATCTGGACGATCATAAGCGTTCCCAAATTGCTTTTGCGTCGGTGGCGAACGGCAAGGATGCGGTCCACCGGTCGCTGATGAACTTGGTGGAATTTGTAGAGAAGGATGGGCGTTTCGTTATTGAGAATGTATCGGTAGAGATTTGGTAAAATGGCAAAAAATAGGAGTGGGGACCGATGACTGTTTCCCGACGAGTGGAACGAGCCAATGAGTTGCTGCGGGAAATCATCGGCGACTTTCTCCTTCATCGGCTTCGGGATCCGAGGCTGGAATGGGTGACCGTGACCGAAGTGCAGGTGTCCGCCGACTTCCAGAAAGCAAAGGTTTTCGTCTCCATCCTCAAGGACAATCTGAAGGATCAGGAAGTTCTGACTGCCTTAGAAAAGGCTCAGCCTCTGATAAGGGAAGAGATCAACCGAAATGTCCACTGGCGCTTTATTCCCCATCTGACCTTCGTCGTGGACCGGAGAATGGAGAAAGCCAGTTATGTTTTGTCCCTTTTGGATCGGTTAGCCCAGGAGTCTGCTCCTAAAGGGAGACAGCAAGGGACCCGCCGCAAGAGGACGGCTGCTTCACCGAAGGCGACGACCGATGAAGCCTCCTAAAAGAATTCTTCGGGCTCTCTTAGCAGCCAGGCGGATGGCTCTCACTTCCCATCTTCATCCCGAGGGGGATTCAGTGGGAAGTGCTTTGGCTCTCGGTTTGGCTCTTCAGTCCTTAGGGAAAGAACCTTTCGTCGTCTTTCACCACGGGATCCCTCGGCGCTTCTCTTACCTCCCTGGTCAGGAACTGGTCCGTCTGCCGTCGTCACCACCCGATCTGATGGTCCTTTTGGATGTGAGCCAGAGGGAGCGCGCCGACCTGCCCGAAAGGCTGAAAGAGGCGACTTGCCCATTCCTTATCGTTGACCATCACCCGCCCTCGGGTGAGGCAACGGTTTTATCAAAAATGGCGTGGATAGAGCCTCAGGCAGCGGCAACGGGGGAGATGGTTTACCATTTGATCAGGTCCTTAAAAGCGAACATCACCTCCCAAATTGCCGCTTGTCTGTATGCAGCCCTGGGAGCCGATACCGGCTTTTTTCGTTACACCAACACCAACCCCCGGGTGCTCCGACTGGCGGCGACTCTCTTGGAGAAAGGGGTAGATCCCTGGATCGCTGCTTATCACGGTGCGGAAGAGCGATCCCTCCAATCCGTCCGACTGCTTTCCCGAATGTTATCTCGGGTCCGATCGCACGATGGTCTGTCCTGGTCCTACTGTGAGCCAAGGGACTTTCACATAACGCAGACGACAGACGAAGACACCGAGGAGTTCGTCAACTTTCTTCGGGCGATTGAAGGGACGAAGGTGGCGGTCCTTTTCCGGAACGTGGAAGGTAGGAAAGTGCGGATCAGTTTTCGGGCAAATGGTCAGGTGGATGTCGCCGCTATTGCCCGACGGTTTGGGGGTGGCGGTCATCCGGCGGCGGCGGGTTGTCGGATGGAATTGAGTTTGAAAAAAGCTATTCCCTTAGTGTTGTCGGCTGTTTCCGAAGCCCTTGAGGGGCTCAAACAGCAGTAAGGAGTTGGCATGGCGGAAACAATGGAGACGAGCCAGCAGGATTTAAGCGGGGTTTTGTTCCTGATGAAACCCAGCGGGATGACCGCCCACGATGTAGTGGACTATGTGAGAAAGGTCACCAAGATCAAGCGGGTCGGTCACACCGGCACCTTAGACCCTTTGGCGGCGGGTTTGATGATCTTGTGTCTGGGCAGGGCGACACGGTTCGCCCTTTACCTTTCGGAACTGGACAAAGTCTACCGGTTTGAAGTCGTTTTTGGTATCCAGACCACCAGCCAGGACGCCGATGGTGAGGTCATCAGTCGGCAACCTTGCGACGAGGTGACGGAGGAGAGAGTCCGATCGGTTCTTCCCCAGTTCATTGGAGTCATTGAGCAGATTCCCCCGATGCAGTCGGCATTGCACTACCAGGGTCGTCGTCTCTATGAACTGGCGCGGAAAGGTGTGGAAGTGCCCCGAACCCCCCGAAAAGTGACCATTCACCGGTTGGAATTGATCCGTTTTGTTGACGAGACGCCCAAAAGAGCCCTTTTAGAAGTGGAATGTGGGCGAGGGACTTACATCCGGACCCTGGCATCGGATATTGGAAAGGCTCTGGGCTGCGGTGCGTATCAACATTTTCTCGTTCGCTTGAAGATAGGTCCTTTTTCTCTGAGAAACGCCTTGACTTTGGAAGAGTTTACTCAGCAGATTAAGGAGGGACGATTGAGGGAAATGATCGTCCCTGTAGATCAAACCCTGGTCGCCTTTCCTCCCCTTGCCCTGTCGCCGATGGACTTTAGGAAGTTAAGCAGGGGATCGGAAGCCATCGTCGGAACGGTTTGGGGACATCCAAGACTGACGGACAGAGGGTTGGTCCGGCTTTATGGTCCTGGGCGATCGTTTTTGGGGATCGGTCAGGTAAGGCGACGGGGAAACCTGTGGATTTGCCAGCCAAGGACCATTCTCGCATCCCCTTCGTGACGGAGACCAATCAGGGCGATCATAATTGAAAAGGGGCGCCCAAATGCGAAGGGTCGGTGATCATTTGTGGAAAAAAAGATACAAGGATCAGGGGAAGGGCAACGGACGATGACAACGGATGCGGATCGGCAAGCACAGTTAGAGAAGGAATTAGAGAGCCTGCGCCAGAAGATTGCCCAAATGGAGGAGCAGAGGAGGGCTTTGGAGCGGCAGTTAGCCGAAGCCCGAGCAGAGGCGCAGATGATCCCGCCGACCTCAGAGGAAGAACTGACCCGAACCCTCAAAAGAATGTTTAGCCAGTTCGCCCGCCTTCTTCAGGCAGAAGCCTGTTTCTTTTTTGTTCATCGGACCGATGAAGACAATCTGATCCTCCACCCGCCGACGATTGGCATAGACATGACGACTTTGGGTGCTTTGGGCGCGGTCCCTCCGGACGGGATCATCCGCCACGTTTTCCAGCAACGAGTCCCTGTATCCCTTCAGTCCCTTGAGGAGACCGTGTATCCAGATGCCCGAATCTTGCGGGAAGTCGGCATTCGCAACTGCATCATCGTTCCGCTGATGTGGGACAAAAGGGACGAAGAGCAGAGAGTGGTGGAGAGGAAAGCGATCGGCGTTTTAGTGGTCGCCAATAAGAGGAGGGGTCAAGCCTTCACGGAGGAAGACCGAAGAATTATGGAAATCCTTGCTCGCCAGTCTGCCTCCGTGGTGGCGGGAGCCCAAATCTACATTGAACTGAGGGAAAGAAAAGAGCAATTAGAGCGGGCTTTTGAGAGCGTCGTGGCGGGTGTGATCCTGCTGAATATCAACGGCAAGATCGGGCTGATCAATCACACCGCCCTCCATGCCTTCTGCCGACCCCTGGACGGCGAGCCAACGGGTCGCTACTACCACGAGATCATCAGCCACGAGAAAGTGCGCGACATCTTAGCCCAAGCCCTGAAAACGAGAGCGGAGATCGTTGATGAGGTTGAGATTTACGAACCTGAAGAGCACATTTATCGGGTGCAGACGGGTGTCGTCCGCGATGAGGCGGGTCATCCGACAGGCATCGTAGCCCTGTTTACCGACATCACCGAGATCAGACGAGTGGAACGGATGAAAACTGAATTCGTTGCGACCGTCTCCCACGAATTGCGGACCCCACTGACCGCAATTAAAGGTTTTATCGCCACCTTGCTGGAAGATCGGGAATCCTACTTTGATCCCGAAACCAGATTTGAATTCTATCAGATCATAGACCAGGAAACGGATCGGCTGCGGCGGCTGATTGAAGACCTTCTGAACCTGTCCCGCATTGAGCGGGGTCTCTCCCTGCAACCCAACTGGGTTCGGGTGGATTTGGCGACTGTTATTGAGCGGGTCCTTGCCGTCCAGAAAAGTTACACGGAAAAGCATCGGTTGGTTTCCGACATACCGGCGCCGTTGCCCATCATCGTCGCCGATGAAGACAAAATGGATGGGGTCTTAACCAACCTGGTCAACAATGCGATTAAATACTCCCCGAACGGTGGCGACGTGGTCGTCCGCGTTATTCGGGAAAACAACTCCCTTCTGATCTCCGTCAGCGACCAGGGCATCGGCATTCCCAAAGAGAAACTCCAAAGAATCTTTGAAAAGTTTGAACGGGTGGACACCAAGGAGACTCGGGCTGCGGGTGGGACGGGGATTGGTCTTTATCTGGTCAAACATCTTGTGGAAGCCCACGGCGGTCAGATTTGGGCGGAGAGCGAAGGTCCTGGGAAAGGCTCTACCTTTTATGTGCGGTTGCCCATCTATCCGCCCAAGGCGAAAGAGGATGGCTTTTTCTTCCACGACGTAGAGGAGCAACTGCACTAACAGGATGGGGACCGTCACCGGATGGCGGATCAACAGACGGGTCAGTGGGTTTTTAGGTGCGTTGTTTTGGGCAGCGACCACGCCGGATTCGGTCTCAAGGAACGGATCAAGGAACGCCTTTCCCAAAAAGGGATCAGGTGGACCGATTTAGGGACCCACCATCCAGAGCCTTGCGACTATCCCGACACCGCTTATTTGGTGGCGACGGCTGTCGGGAACACCCCGTCAGCGGTGGGCATTTTGCTCTGCGGCACGGGCATCGGCTCCGCCATTGCCGCTAACAAGGTCCCTGGGATCCGTTGTGCCCTCTGCTGGAACGAGTTTACGGCGAAAATGGCTCGGTCCCACAACGATGCCAATATCCTTGCTTTGGGTGCTCGGGTTATCGGTGAGGAACTGGCTTGGGCGATCGTGGAAACTTTTCTCTCCACCCCCTTCAGTGGCGAGGAACGACACCGAAGGCGAATAGAAAAAATTCACGATCTGGAGGCGACCAAAAAACCGGTGGCACGAGGGAAGGATGAATGAACGATCTGTGGGTCTGCTTTGCGGCTTTCTCAGTCGCCGCTGCCGTTTCTCTCTTTCTCACCCCCAAGACGATTCGCTGGGCGCTTGCTCTTAAGGTGGTCGCCCACCCGGGTGCCCGAAAAATCCACAAAGAGCCCATCCCGTCCTGGGGCGGTGTCGCGGTGATGATCGGCTTTGTCGCTGGTCTGATCCCTACTTTGATCAGGGGCGAGCGACCCGACCCGACCCTCTTCGCAACCTTGGTGGGCTTGGTCGGGATCGGTCTGTTGGGGACCTTGGACGACGCCAAGGGGCTGAGACCCTTAGTGAAACTGATGGGTCAGATTTTGGTCGCTGTTCTACCCGTTGCGGCTGGTCTGCGCATCTCTTTTTTCCAAAACCCCTTGGGAGAGGGTTACATCTTTTTAAGTTCCTTTCAATCTTTTGCGGTTACCGTTTTTTGGATCGTGCTGTTAACGAACGCACTGAACCTGATTGACGGGTTGGACGGGTTAGCCGCCGGTGTGTCCTTAATGGCGGGGCTCACCCTCTGCTTTTTTGCCCTTTCCCAAGGACCGTCCTATTTGACGGTCGCTGCCTGTTTTGCCGCCACCGCCGGAGCGTGCGCCGGTTTTTTGCCCTTTAACCTCCATCCCGCAAAAGTTTTTCTGGGCGATACCGGGGCGATGAGCCTGGGTTACCTCTTTGCCACTCTTTCTGTTTCCGGTGCCGTCAAGAGCGTCGCTGCCCTGTCCGTTTTAGCCATCACGGTTTTGGTTTTGGCGTATCCCATCGGCGATACCCTTTTTGCGATCATCCGGCGCTGGCTGTCGGGCAAGTCCATCTTTAGCGCCGACCGAGGTCACCTCCACCATCGGCTGATGGACCAAGGTCTGGATCATCCCTCAGCGGTCCTTTTTCTTTACCTTTTGACGATGACCCTCTGTCTTTTGGCTTTTGTCTTAGGTCGGGTGTAAGGGTGAGTCGTCGTTGACCCATTCCGCAGGGCAGGTGGGTCCCTCCAACCCAATCCGCATCGTCTTGATCATCGGCACTCGTCCCGAAGCCATCAAGATGGCACCTGTTGTTCATCAGTTCCGCCAAGACCAGCGCTTTTCGGTCACCCTGGTCGTGACCGGTCAGCATCGGGAGATGTTGGATCCTTTTTTGAAAATCTTTGACCTTTCCCCTGACTGGGATCTGAACCTGATGAGAGAGAACCAGTCCCTCGCTCAATTGAGCGCCAAAGCCCTGGAAGGTCTGGACCAAGTCTTTCAGCAGGTGCAGCCTCATTTGGTTCTCGTCCAAGGGGACACAACGACTGCTTTTATGGGAGCCCTTTCCGCTTACTATCGGCGCATTGCCGTCGGTCACATAGAGGCAGGACTGCGGACGGGCGACAAATTTCAACCCTTTCCCGAAGAGATCAACCGGCGCCTGATCGGTGCCGTCGCGGACCTTCACTTTGCCCCGACCCGAACAGCATGCGACAACCTCCTTCGGGAAGGCATCCGTCCCCATCACATTTTTATCACTGGCAACACCGTTGTGGATGCCCTCTTGATGACTTTGGACCGATTAGGTCCGCCCGAGCCGACGCCAAAACGCCTCTTATTGGTCACTGCCCACCGCCGGGAAAACTGGGGCGAGCCCCTGCACCGCATCGCCCGGGCCCTTCGCCGGATTGCGGAGTCTTTCCCTGAGGTCCAAATCCTCTTCCCCATCCACAAGAACCCCATCGTCCGGCAGGCGGTTGCTCCCCAATTGGAGGGTCGGGAACGCATTCTGGTGACGGAGCCACCGGACTATTGGGACTTCGTCCAATGGATGCGATCGGCTTACCTCATCATCACCGACAGCGGTGGGATTCAGGAGGAAGCCCCCACTCTCGGCAAACCCGTTTTGGTCCTTCGGGATAAGACGGAACGACCGGAAGCGGTTGCCGCTGGCGTTGTCAAGGTCATTGGAACGGACGAAGAGAGGATCGTCGCCGAAGTGTCTCAACTGCTGACCGATGAGGCAGCCTATCGGAGAATGCAACGACCCGTTAATCCCTATGGCGACGGGAAAGCAGCCCGACGAATCGTCCAAGCCGTTGGCTTCTTCTTCGGGCTCAATGACCGCCCCGAAGACTTCTGCCCACCGTTGAATGCCTCCTAACGAACCCGTCGGAACCCCGTCACCGGACCGCTTGAAGCCGATAGAGGCGGGCGTAGCGGCTATCTTGAGACAGCAGCTCTTCGTGCGTCCCTTCTTCCACAATCACTCCGTCGTCTAAGACTAAAATCTTGTCGGCGTTGCGGACGGTGCTCAAGCGGTGAGCAATAATCAGGACCGTCCGTCCCTTCATTGCCTCTTCCAACGCTGCTTGAATCGCTGCCTCACTCTCGGCATCCAGATGGGAAGTGACCTCGTCCAAGATCAAGATGGCGGGTTTTCGGAGAAGCGCCCGCGCCAGGGCAATCCTCTGTCGCTGACCGACTGACAGAAGGCTGCCCCCCTCGCCGACCCAGGTGTCGTAGCCGTTGGGAAGCCGAACGATAAATTCGTGCGCCCTCGCGATTTTTGCCGCTTCCTCCATTTCTTCCACCGTCGCCTCAGGGCAGCCCAACAACAAATTGTCCCGAACCGTCCCTTCTATCAAAAAGGCATCCTGAAAGACCAGACCGACGGCTTTCCGAAGGCTCTCTAAGCGAATCTTTCGGATGTCATGATCGTCAATCAGAATCCGTCCTTCGTTCGGCTCATACAGCCGAGCCAGCAACAGGGCAATCGTCGTCTTGCCGACCCCGCTGGACCCTACTAACGCCACCTTTTGGGACGGTTCTATTCGGAACGAAACCCCTTTCAAAACCTCCTCTCCCGTCTCATACTGAAACCGCACCTTCTCAAAAACGACCGACCCTTTAACTGAGGGTAAACTCACAGCGTCGGGTGCATCCGTAATCTCTGGGGGTGTGTCCAAAATCTCAAAAATCCTTTCCGTTGCCCCCGCCACTTGCTCCCGAACCGCTTGAATGTGACTCAACTTCCGAATGCTGGTCGCCAGAGTGTAAAACGAAATCATAAACGGCACCAATTCCTCCGCCAAAAGGTGCCCGTTGACCACTAACAACCCACCAAATAACACACCCGCCAACACACCCATCGTCGCAATCAGTTCTGTCGCCGGCGTCAAGAGCGTCCGCGCCCGAATCCCCCGAAGACTATGCCGATAAACCTGTCGGTTCCTCCTATCAAACTCCGCCAGCGCTAACTTTTCCGCACCCAATGCCTTCACCAGCCGGATGGAACCCAAACTCTCCCGAAGAAGGGAGACCAATTCTCCCGTCGCCACCTGGGTCTGGTGGGACGCCCTTCTGAGCGCCATCCCCATCCGCACCAAAAGGTAACCCACCAGAGGCAGCATCACTAAAGCAATCAGGGTCAGAGGAGGGCTGATCAGAATCATCATCACCAAAGAACCAACAGCCAGATAGGGCGTGGAAACGATGTCCTCAATCCCGATCGCAATCAACCCCTGGAGGGCAGCCACATCACTGATCACCCGAGACAAAAGCCGAGACGAGGTCTGCCGATCAAAGAAACCTGCCGACATCCTCTGCAGATGCGAATAAAGTCGGTAACGCAAGTCCAAAATAACCTTTTGAGCGATGCTGTTGGACAGAAAAGTGTGGGCAAAGGTCAGCCCCGCCCGACCGATAGCAAGGAACGCCCCGACCCCACAGACTGCGAATAGGGCTGTGGCGCGACGGGAAGCGTCGGGAAGAAGGCGGTCAAAGAGCCCCTGGACAAAGGAGATCAGCGGGTCCGACGGCAACGCCAATTGGGACTCTCGGATCAGCGGCTTCAAGAGGGGCTGGGTGAGCCAGATGAAGTAAAGCCTTGCCCCGTCGGCTAAGAAAATCAAGATCAGGCACAAAAGGGCTCTTTTCCAATACCGCCCGATAAACGGCAACAGCCGGACGATCGGGTCTTTTGCCTGGCTGTCCCGACTCTCTGTTTGTGCTTCCTTCACCATCGACAAGGGTCTTCCCCGACCACTATCAGTGTGCCATTTTTTTTCAGACTGTCCTTTCCCCTGCCCACTCCGACACAAATTGGCTAACGCGCTCCAACACCCCTGGCTCCCCCATTGAGTCCCTGACTTTGATGAGGTCGGTGGTCATCTGGGACTGCGCATCAGGGTCTTTGATCAGGTGATAAAGGCAATCCATTAAATTTTCCTCCGTTGCGGTCCAGCCGATCAGTTCGGGCATTACTTGTTGGCGGAGGATCCGGTTGGGCAGGGCGAAGGGTCCTAACCGATCCACCGAAAGACCCTTGAATCGGAGCCAATGGAGTTGAAGGCGATTGGCGATGTGGGTGCGAAAAAAGGCAATAGAAGGAGTCCCAAGATAAGCCGCTTCCAAAGTTGCGGTGCCGGCAGCGCAGACGGCGACATCGCTGGCCCGAAGGACCCAATGAGAGTGACCGATATGAAGGGAAAAAGCAGCAGCAGGGAGAAATGGACGGATGCGGGGCTCTATCCATTCCCGACGCCAGCCATCGGGAAGGGCGACGGCAAAGTGGGCACCAGTTAGGTGATGGACCTTTTCTGCGGACCGGAAAAGGACCCGAGCGTGATCGGCAACGGTCGTCCGGCGACTGCCCGGCAAGAGAGCAACAATCGGTCGGTCCGAAGGCAGTTGGAGCCGATCCCTTGCCACCTTTGGGGAGATGGTTAAGTAGGGGGTAAGGATGTCTACCAACGGATGACCGAACTCTCGGATCTGAGCCCTCGCTTTTTCCAATATCTCTTTCTGCCACCAGTAGATGGGGCTGAACACCACCGACGGGCTCACCAGCCGATGGACTTTCTCCGGCGACTCGCCGACGAAACTGGGGGGAACATAGTAAAAGACCTTTCTACCTAATCGCCCTAAAAGACGAACGAGTGGTCGGTTAAAAGTGCCGAAGTCTATCGGAAGAAACAGATCGGGGGGGTTGGCAAGAAGGCTCCGCTTCATCTTGTTCAGGAGCAGCCAGTGGTAAGGAGCCACCTTCAGACTGGAAAAGAGACCAAAGGCGCCAAAGGGGGGTGTGAACGCCCAAAGATGAGCACCTTCTTTTTGCATTAAAAGACCGCCAATGCCGCTGATGTGGCAATCAGGTTTTAAAGATTTTAATTTTCGGGTAATTCTTGATGCGTAAAGGTCACCCGACGCATCACCGACACTGAACACAAAGTGCCCCACAGAAGACCTCCTCAGCGGTGAATATCCTGACAATCCCGACAAACCTGACAGTGGTTTTCCTGACAGCACCCCATCGGTGCGCTCTCAGTATAAAGACCGGTGCGGAGGGCTGTGAGAAAGAAAAGAACACCGATCGTAGACTTGCCACCCTTACCCAGAGGGCGGGTCCGAATTATTGAAGAGCGGTGCAAAGGCTGCGCTTTTTGCATTGAGTTTTGTCCTCAGTCGGTGTTAGTGGCGTCCCGTCGGTTTAATTCTAAAGGCTACCATCCGCCGGAAATCGCCAAGCCCGAAGCCTGCGTCTGCTGCAATCTGTGCTGGCTGGTCTGCCCCGAATTTGCCATCTTCTCGGTGCCCCTAACGGGTCGGGGTTTTCAAAGAGCCAGGGAAATGGAAGAGACGGGGCGGCTTTTGGTTTCTTCTAAGGAGGTCTCGTAAGTGGTGGCGACCACGGTCCGAAAGAGGAGACCAGCAATTCTGACGGGAGAGCATTTTATGCTGGGGGATCACGCCTGTGCCGAGGGTGCTTTGGCAGCGGGCTGTCGGTTCTTCGCCGGCTACCCCATTACCCCCGCAACGGAAGTCGCCGAACGGATGGCCGAGCGGCTGCCCGAAGTGGGGGGTCTTTACATTCAGATGGAGGACGAGATTGCATCCATAGCGGCGATTTTGGGAGCCTCCTGGGCGGGAGCAAAAAGTATGACCTCCACCTCAGGTCCCGGGTTTTCCCTAATGATGGAAAACCTGGGGTTAGGGATTATCACAGAGACCCCGACCGTCATCGTCAATGTTCAGCGGGCAGGTCCGTCAACGGGTCTGCCGACTTTGGTGGGACAGGGGGATATGATGCAGGCTCGGTGGGGTTCCCACGGTCCCTACGAGATCATTGCTTTGGTCCCCTGGTCCGCTCAGGAATGTTTTGACCTGACCGTCCGGGCGTTCAACCTTGCCGAGGAGTTTCGAACCCCGGTCTTGGTGATGACGGACGCCGAAGTGGGACATCTGACGGAGAAAGTGGTGATCCCGCCCGCCGACCAGATCCCGATCGTCAACCGGAAGACCCCCACAGAGCCCCCCGAGCGATATCGGGTCAAAAGTTGGGATGAAGAACTAATCCCGCCAATGCCGAAAGCGGGAGACGGGTATCGGGTGTTTGTAGAGAGTTTGACCCACGACGAGAGAGGCTATCCGGTAATGCACTGGACGGCGCAAGAGCGGCTGGTCCGCCGCCTGATCAAAAAGATTCAGGCGAACCGGGAGAGGATCTTGGACTGGAAAGAGAGAGATATAGAGGGGGCGGAAGTGGTCGTCCTCTCTTACGGGATTTCGGCGAGGGTGGCGACAAGAGCCATTGCCCAAGCCCAGGAGAAGGGGATTAAGGTCGGTTCTTTCCGACTGATCACCGCCTGGCCGTTTCCTGTGGAGCGGGTCCGAGAGATTGCTGGAAAGATCAAAGGATTTGTAGTGCCGGAGATTAACTACGGTCAAATGGTGCTGGAAGTGGAGCGGGCGGCGGCAGGGCAGTGTCGGGTCCTTCTGGTGCCGTGCGCTGGGGGACGGATGCACGAGCCCGAAGCCATTCTGGAAGCCATTGTCGCGGTCGCCGAGGGGAGACCTTACGATCCCTTTGAGGCGGCGAGCGCCTGGCTGTCGGCAAAGCCGGTCAAGGGACGGGAAGACTGATGGCACGGATCGGTGTCTTCGTCTGTCATTGCGGTGAGAATATCGCCCGCACCGTCAGGGTAAAGGAACTGGCTCAAAAAGCGGCTCAAATCCCCGGGGTCGTCCACTCGGAGGACTACATCTATATGTGCTCCGAGCCCGGGCAAAAGAAGGTTCGGGACGCCATTCAGCAGAAGAAACTGACTGGTGTCGTCGTCGCTGCCTGTTCCCCTCAACTTCACGAGTTGACTTTTCGGAAGGCGTGTCAAGAGGCGGGGCTCAACCCTTATCTTTGCGAGATGGCGAATATTCGGGAGCAGTGCTCTTGGGTCCATACCGATCGGGAAAAGGCAACGCAAAAGGCTTACGAGCATCTGCGCTACATCGTGGAAAAAGTTCGGCGCAACCGCCCGTTGCGACCGATCCCCGTGCCGATCACGCCAAGGGTCTTAGTGATCGGAGGCGGGATTGCGGGAATACAGGCAGCGTTGGACATCGCCGACGGTGGGGTGCCGGTGACCTTGGTGGAAAGACAACCGTCCATCGGCGGCAATATGGCAAGGCTCTCGGAGACTTTCCCGACCCTTGACTGCGCCCAGTGCATCCTGACCCCTAAGATGGTCAGCGTCCGCCAGCATCCCAACATTGAACTGTTGACTTACTCAGAAGTGGAAGATGTGAAGGGCTTCGTCGGAAACTTTCAGGTAACGATCAAGAAGAAGCCCCGCTATGTAGACGAGGACCTGTGCACCGGCTGCGGAGACTGCGCTCCAGCCTGCCCTTCCGCCGTCCCCAACGAATTTGACCGAAACCTTTCCTGGCGAAAGGCGATCTACATTCCCTTTCCCCAGGCGGTCCCACCCGTTTACACCCTTGACCCGCAAGCCTGCCTGAACGGACCAAAACTCTTTCCCCTCGCCTGCGAACGCTGTTATCAAGCCTGCGGTCCCAAAGCGATCAACTTCAACGATAGACCAAAGATCATTGAAAGAAAAGTGGGTGCCATCATCGTCGCCACCGGTTACGAACTGTTGAACGCCGACTATGTCAAGGAATTGGGCTATGGACTTTACCCCGATGTGATGGACGGACTGGAGTTTGAGCGGCTTCTCTCCGCATCGGGACCGACCGGTGGGGAAGTGGTCCGACCGTCGGACCACAAAGTCCCCAAGACCGTCGTCTTCATCCAGTGCGTCGGCTCTCGCAATCCTGCCAATGGAGTGCCTTACTGCTCCCGAATCTGCTGTATGTATACCGCCAAACACGCCCTCCTTTACAAGCACAAGGTCCCTGAGGGGAAGGCGTTCATCTTCTATATGGACATTCGGGCAGGGGGCAAAGGATACGAGGAATTCATCCAGCGGGTGATGGAACAGGAACGGATTACCTACATCCGTGGTGCCGTCTCCAAAGTTTACGGTCTGAACGGGAAACTGATGGTTCAGGGTGTGGACACCCTCAGCGGTCAGAGGCTGGAGGTGGCTGCTGATTTGGTGGTGTTGGCGACGGCGATGGTGGGTGCCAACAGCAGCGACCTGGTCCAAAAACTCCGCCTGGCGGTAGACCGATACGGCTTCGGTCAGGAAGCCCATCCCAAACTGCGACCGGTGGAGACGCTGAGTGCCGGCATCTTCCTCGCTGGGGTGGCTCAGGCGCCTAAAGACATCCCCGACACCGTCGCTCAAGCGAGTGCTGCCGCTGGCAAGGCGCTCGCCCTGGTCGCTCAGAAGACCCTGGAACGAGAGCCGACAGTGGCAAGCGTCAACGAGTTCACCTGCGTCGGCTGCTTTGAGTGTCAAAAGGTCTGCCCCTACGGGGCGATTGAACGGAAGGAGATACGGGACCGGGCAGGGAACCTTTTGAAGGTCGTCTCCACTGTCAACACCGGTGTCTGCAACGGTTGCGGAGCGTGCGTCGTCGCCTGCCGGAACAAGTCAATGGACTTGGCGGGGTTCAGCGAAGAGCAGATTTTTGCCTCCCTTGCCGCGGTGACCGTGTAAGGAGGGTTTTCGTTCTCCAATGGCTGCCGTCAGGACCGACTCTGAGCGAACCGAGAAAGGGTGGGAACCCAAACTAATCGCCTTCGTCTGTAACTGGTGCACCTATGCCGGTGCTGATGCGGCGGGGACCAGACGGATGCTCTATTCGCCTTGCGTCCGGATCATCCGCTTCCCGTGCACCGGACGAATAGACCCTCACTTCATCGTTCGGGCATTTGAACAGGGTGCCGACGGCGTTTTGGTTTCGGGCTGCCATCCGGGCGACTGCCATTATGTGAGCGGAAACCTATTAGCCCGACGCCGTTTCGCCATCTTTAAAGCGCTGATGGACTTCTTGGGGTTGGAGCCCGAGCGGCTGTCCTTCTCCTGGGTGAGCGCCACGGAAGCGGGCAAGTGGGTGGAAGTCGTCAACAGCCGAGTGGAAGCCTTGAGGAAACTGGGTCCGGCAAGGGTCCCCTGGGGAACTTTGTCAGGACCGCCTCCCTCCCTCAATGGTCGCTCTGTGGCACCGATGCCTCAGGAGCCCTTGTCACAGGTCAAACCTGATGATTACCAGGCGGTAGAGAGTCAACTTCGCCAACTGGCTGAGGGTCTCCTGGCGACCGGTCAAGTGAAGGCTGTTTTGGGTTATGGAAAGGGTTCTCTTCAACAGGCGACGCCGATCGTCATCACCAACGCCACCGAAGCAAACCAACTCATTTTCAATGAACACTGCGTGCAGAACTTGACGGTCTACTTAACCTCCCCATCCTTCCGTTCCCTTCGCCCCCTGGGTGTTGTCGTCAAAGCCTGCGATTCCAAGAGCCTGGTCGGTCTGCTTCAGGAAGACCAGGTGAAAAGAGAGGACTTTCGGGCGATCGCCGTCTCCTGTCCGGGGGTTAAGGTGAACGGGCGTTGGGCGGACAAATGCCTTTCCTGTGATCAGAGGATCGGTCCTATCGCCGACCATATCGTCGGCTCATCGGAACCCAAAAGCACCGCAGGAGCCGATCCCAGGGATTGGGAGATTCAAACGATAGAAAAGTGGGCGCCTGCTGAGCGGTGGAACTTCTGGATGAACCAATTTTCCCGTTGCATCCGCTGCTATGCCTGTCGGGCGGTCTGCCCCCTCTGCTACTGCCAACCCTGCATCGCCGACAAAAACCGACCCCAGTGGATACCAACCAGTCCCCATCTGAAGGGCAATGTCTCTTGGAACCTCTTCCGAGCCCTCCATTTGGCAGGGCGCTGCATCGGCTGCGACGAATGCACCCGTGTCTGTCCTGTCGGCATTCGGCTGGACCTGATCAATCGCCGATTGTCTCTTGAGGTCGCCAAGCGGTTCGGCTACGAGCCAGGGAAGGATCCTTCCGTTCCCCCACCACTGGCGACCTACCGACCCAATGATCCGGGGGAGTTTATCCTATGAAGATTTGGACCTTGCAGAAAAAGCGTGTGGGCGATTGGATGGCTGCGTTGCGGGCAGCCGGCAAGGAGGTTCTGGCTCCTTGCGAGGCGGACGGGCTCCTTCGGTTCCGACCCATTGACGATCCGTCAGCGATTGCGGTGCGCCCCGGACCCTGCCCCTTCCCCTTCAAAGAGTGGCTCTTTCCACCCCACCAAGTCCTTTTCTCCTATCAATTTGAAGGGGGCAAGGTAAACTTGCGGGAAGAAGAGGTGTTGGTGAACGACCAAGTCGGTCTTTTCCTTCGCCCCTGCGACGCCGCTGCGATAAAGATCCTTGACACTGTTTTCCTTTCCGACCCGCCCGACGGTTTCTATCAGTTGAGAAGGTCCCACCTGACGATCGTGACTTTGGGTTGCCGCCAGGCAGTTCCCTCCTGCTTCTGCCCTGCTGTTGGTCTTTCCCCTACATCCCTTGAGGGCTCTGATCTGTTCCTATGGGAAGAGGATGATCGGTTCCTGGTCTATGGGGTCAGCGAAAAGGGAGATCGGTTAGTTCAAGTCAGCCCCGACCTGTTTGAGCCGGGCGAGGGTCCCGAACCGGACCAGCTGCCATCGCCCCTCCCCTTTATGGAAAGAAAGGAACCTTTGACCAATGTCGGGCAGAAACTGCAAGGTCTTTTTGAGAGCGACCTGTGGCAAGAGGTCGGCAGGACCTGTTTGGGCTGCGGGATCTGCGCCTACCTCTGCCCGACCTGCCACTGCTTTGACATTGTGGACGAGTCCGACGCCTATTCGGGGATCCGATGCCGTAACTGGGACTGCTGTGCCTTTCCCTTGTTCACTCTCCACGCCTCCGGTCACAACCCAAGACCCGATCAACCGTCCCGATACCGTCAGAGGGTGCTCCACAAGTTTGCTTATTTCCTTCAAACCTTCCAACAGAATATGTGCGTCGGCTGCGGACGGTGCTCCCTCTTCTGTCCGGTCGGTATGGACATTTATCAGATTGTCCTTCAGCTGACGGGTCGGTGTTTGGTATGAAGGTAAGGAACGATTATCTCCCTGACCTGGTTCGGATCGTCGCGATGACGGACGAGACCGTGGACCTGAGGACCCTGCGCCTGGTCTTTGAAGACCCTTCTTTGAGGGACCGGTTCTCCTTTCTGCCCGGTCAGTTCGGTCAGTATTCGGTATTTGGTGTCGGCGAAGCGGTGTTTACGATCGCCAGTTCCCCAACACGAAAGGGATACATTGAGTGCAGTTTCAAGTTAATGGGGAAAGTAACGACGGCGCTGAGGGACCTGGAAGTGGGAGACCTTATCGGATTCCGAGGTCCCTACGGCAACGGCTTTCCAGTAGAGACTTTGAAGGGTAGGGATCTCCTCATCATCGGGGGCGGGGTCGGAATGGCGCCTTTAAAGTCCCTCATTGAGTTCTGCCTGGATAACAGAAGGGACTTTGGTGAAGTAACGATCTTAAACGGTGCCCGGACCGTTGCTGACCTCCTCTACAAAAAAGAGATGGAAGAATGGGGGCAACAGGAAGGGGTGCGCGTCATCCAAACGGTGGACCCGGGTGGGGAAACGCCCGAATGGAGGGGGAAGGTGGGTCTGATTCCCAATGTTCTCAACGAGTTAGCACCCAAGCCCGACGGGAAATTTGTCGTTGTCTGCGGTCCTCCGATTATGATCAAGTTCTCGTTGCAGGTTTTGGACCGACTGGGTTTTTCCCCCGACAGAGTCATCACGACGATGGAGAACAAGATGAAATGCGGTTTGGGAAAATGCGGGCGGTGTAATATCGGACCGGTCTATGTATGCAAAGACGGTCCCGTCTTCACCGCCGCAGACCTTGCCCGACTCCCAAGGGACTATTAGGGAGGAAGACCGATGGAGCGACTTCGTGTAGAGGAACCGGCAGAGATTGAGATCTGGGAAGAGTTTCCTGAGGAATTAGACCTGGAGCATCCGACGGAGTGGGCGTTAAGGGGCGACCGACTCCCGCACATCTGGTGCTCGGGATGTGGCATCGGCGCTGCCGTTAACGCTTTCGTGGCAGCCCTCAAGCAGGCGGAAATAGATATCACGAAACTGTGCGTCGTTTCGGGGATCGGCTGCACGGGTCGGGTCGCTGGGTATATGAACTGCGACTCGTTCCACACCACCCACGGTCGGGCGATCCCCTTTGCCATCGGGCTTCATTTAGCCAATCCCGACCTCAAAGTCGTCGTGTTCAGCGGTGATGGCGACATCATCGCCATCGGGGGCAACCACTTTCTCCACGCCGCCAGAAGAAACTTGGACCTAACGGTCATCTGTGTCAACAACTTCAACTATGGGATGACAGGGGGGCAAAGCGGACCGACGACCCACATCGGCGGTCGGACGACGACGACCCCCTACGGCAATCCCGAATATGCCTTTAATTTGCCGTTACTGGCTGCCGCCTGCGGCGCCGTCTATGTCGCCCGGTGGACGATCCTGGACCTGGGTCGGCTCCGCAACTCCATCGCTAAGGCTCTCCAAAAGAGGGGCTTTTCCTTCGTTGAAATCATTTCCCCCTGCCCCGTTAACTATGGTCGGCGCAACCAGATCGGCGATGCCCTAGACGAACTGCGCTACTACAAGGAGAACACGATCCACAATCCTGAGGCTCCTCTGGAGGAATGTGACTTAAGCCTCAGGGGCAAGATCATCGTCGGTGCCTTTGTGGATCGGGAAAAGCCGACCTTCTTGGACCTTTACCGTCAGGTAGTCCTCAGCCGTTGGGAGTGAGCCAAGGGATGAGCGACCGAAAGGAGATCAAACTCTCTGGGTTCGGCGGTCAGGGGATTGTGTTAGCCGGTTACATCTTGGGCAAAGCGGCTTCCCTTTACGACGGGAAGGAGGCAGTCCTTCTTCAATCCTACGGTCCTGAATCGCGGGGAGGTGCCTGCTCCGCTGATGTTGTCATCGATACCCAGCCCATTGACTTTCCCAAAGTCGTTTCCCCTGACGTTCTCGTCACGATGTCTCAGGAAGCCTACCTCACCCATGCCCTCAAGCGACCGAAAAAGTGTCTCTTGATCGTTGACGAAGATCTGGTGGAACCGGAAGAAGCAGATCGTTTGGTTGCCCACCCGATCCCCGCAACCCGGCTGGCGGAAGAACTGGGGCGCAAGATCGTCGCCAATATGGTCATTTTGGGTTTTTTGACCAAAGTCAGTGGCGTCGTGCGACCCGAATCGGTGCAAAAGGCGATTGAAGGAAGCGTTCCCCGAGGCACCGAAGCGCTCAACTTGCGGGCTTTTCAGGTCGGTTACGACTACCCCGACCGATGAGGTGAGAGTGGTGTCCCTAACCCTCCCGAAACGGATAGCAGACAGGGATTGGATTAAAGAGATAGAGGAACTGAGCGGGGAGAACCTATTCGCCTGCTATCAGTGTGGCAAGTGCAGTGCTGGATGCCCCCTTGCTTTTGCTATGGACCTTCTCCCTCATCAGGTGATCCGCCTGCTGCAACTGGAACTGGTGAACGAAGTGCTCAATAGTTCTGCCCCTTGGTTCTGCGTCGGCTGCTTGACCTGTGCTACTCGGTGCCCCAAAGGGGTAGACTTGGCGAAAGTGATGGAGGCGATCCGAACGCTGTTATTGCGAGAAGGCAAAGAGGAACGCAGACCCTTTCCCCTGCCGACAGAGATAATGACCGAAGCCCCTCAGCAGGCGAGCGTTTCCGCTTTCCGCAAATTGAGCCTTTAGAGGGTGAATCCGATGAGGATACCGTATTATCCTGGCTGCACCCTCCACCAAAAGGCGTCTGGGTTGGACCGGTCGGCTCGGGTGACAGCAGCTGCGTTAGGCATTGAACTGGTAGAACTTCCTCAGTGGCAGTGTTGCGGAGGACTGATACCACAAATCAGGGAAGCCTATATGGGCTTGCTGGCACCTGCCCGCATCCTCGTTGATGCCCAAAAAGAGGGCGACCGCCTCTTAACCCTATGCACCTTTTGCTACAACACCCTCAAAAGAGCCGACCGAATCCTTCGAGACGATCCCGAGTCCCGAAGGAGGATAGAGGATTTCCTTGAGGAAAAATACTATGGCGTTCGGGTCGTTCACCTGTTAGAAGTTCTCCGAGACGAAGTGGGTTGGGATTCGGTCCGCCAGCAAGTCGTCCGACCCCTTGACTGGAAGGTCGCCCCTTACTACGGCTGCCTCCTTCTCCGACCCTACAAGGAAATCGGACTGGACGATCCCGAGGACCCGACCATAATGGAGGACTTCCTCCGTTGCCTGGGTTGCACCGTAGTGAACTTTCCCGCAAAGACCGAGTGTTGTGGATCGTTCCTTTCTGTGACCAAGCCCGAGTTGGCAAAGGAGTGTAGCCGGCAGATCGTCCAAAAGGCAGCCCAGACGGGTGCTCAAGTGATCGTCACGACTTGCCCCCTTTGTCAATTCAATTTGGACCGGTTTCAGGGAGACGGACCGACCAGCGACGGACGTTATCGGTCGGTTCCGATCCTTTACTTCACCCAACCCCTCGCCTTTGCCTTGGGGTTGGACGAGGGTGTCTTCTTCCCCGATCAGCATCGGGTCAGCCCACAGCGGCTGTTTTCTTCCCCAACTAAAGAAGGGAGGGCTTAACAATGTCCGTTCAGGGAAAAGTGGAGCGTTTGCCGTCCAAAATGCAGGTTCATCTGATGGTGGAAGCTAGGCGGCTTCCGGAAGTGGTGGAGGAGTTGACCCGCGCTGCTTTGGAAGGAGCGGGTCTTCCGACGGATGATGCCGAACTCTTTGAGAAAGTCGCCCAAGCCATTGAAGGCACCCTGCGCAAATATGTGGCTGCCTTTCAATGGTGTGGGTTCACCGTCTTCTGTCAGGAAAGCAGTCCTTACGATCCTTGGGCGGTGCAGGCACAAGCCGTTGAATGGGCAGGTGATTAATCCCGATCGCAAAGGGTGATCGCGATGTCTGTCGCCATACAACGAGAAGTGGAGCAGGTGGACGTCTTCATAATGGGGAAGCGCTATCAAGTTCCGAAGGGCTTGACCATCTTGAAGGCGCTGGAATATGCTGGTTATCGCCTCGTTCGGGGAGTGGGCTGCCGGGCGGGTTTCTGCGGCGCCTGCGCTACCGTCTACAGGAAAGAGGGTGATTTTCGCCTTCGGGTCGGTCTTGCCTGCCAGACCGTTATTGAAGACCGGATGTATCTAACTCAAATTCCTTTTTATCCTGCAGTGAAAAAGACCTACGATATTGAGCAATTGCGACCGGATGCCGATACGATCTTAAGACTCTACCCGGAAGTGACCCGTTGCCTTCAGTGCAACACCTGCCGAAAAGTCTGTCCCCAAGACCTTGACGTGATGCGCTACATTGCCGCTGCTGCAAGGGGTGATATCGCCAAGGCTGCCGATTTGTCCTTTGACTGTCTTCAGTGTGGTCTGTGCACCTCCCGCTGCCCTGCCGAAATCAGCCATTACAATGTGGCGACCTTAGCCCGGCGCCTTTACGGACGCCATCTGGCTCCCCCAGCACCGCATCTCACAGCAAGGATACGAGAGTTAACAGAGGGTCAATTTGATAAAGAAGTTGCCCAGATGAGGGCTTTGTCACCCGATCAGTTACAGACACTTTATGCTGAAAGAGATATAGAACCAGAAGAACTCGTTCCCGTCAGCAAGAAGGACGAAGATTGAAATGGGAAAGGAGATCGTGAACGGTAATGCCCTACCCCGAGGTAATGGCAGAAAGTGTTAAAAAAGTAGAAGCGACGAGGGAGCGACGGCTGCGGGAAACTTTTCCCCGTCTGACCCCGCAAGAGAAAAAGGCTCTCTTAGAAAGTTATCATCCCGACTACAGGAGCGAAACTTTCCGTCCCCTTGCCGTCGGTCCCAACGCCGGTCAAAAAGTCCCCAACGAACTGGCTGATCTGCTGGAGGCGTTTAGCCGGATTGATCCCGATACCTTTGACCTTTCCCGGGTGGATTACGAGACGGATGTTTTGATCATCGGGGGAGGGGGCGCGGGCACGGCGGCTGCCCTGACCGCACAAGAAGCAGGCACTCGGGTGTTGATCGCTACGAAACTGCGTTGGGGCGATGCCAACACAATAATGGCGCAGGGGGGTATTCAGGCTGCCGATAAGCCGAACGATTCCCCTGTCCGTCATTACTTGGATGTTAT
This sequence comes from Candidatus Caldisaccharidevorator malaysiensis, assembly GCA_025057575.1. Lineage (GTDB taxonomy): Bacteria > Armatimonadota > Fervidibacteria > Fervidibacterales > Fervidibacteraceae > Caldisaccharidevorator > Caldisaccharidevorator malaysiensis. The sequence goes on along the minus strand of JANXBO010000023.1, from coordinate 11,782 downwards.
GGGTGGGGGTGGTTTCGTTAATATTCCCCAACTGGTCTGGGCTCTTGTCCTGGACGCGCCGCTCGTTATCCGATGGTTGGAGCAACTGGGTGTGATGTTTGACAAAGAGCCCGACGGGACAATGATCACCGTTCACGGGGGTGGCACGTCCCGAAGACGGATGCACTCCTGTCGGGACTATACGGGAATGGAGATAATGAGGACCTTGCGGGACGAAGCCCGTAACCGAGGGATCCAAGCCCTGGAATTTCGCCCCGCCGTTGAATTGCTTTTGGACGACGCCGGAAACTGTGTCGGCGCCATTCTTTATGACTTGGAGACCGAAGAGTATCTGGTCGTCCGAGCCAAGAGTGTGGTGTTAGCCACCGGGGGAATGGGTCGCCTCCACGTTCAAGGCTTCCCAACAACCAATCACTACGGCGCCACCGCGGACGGACTGGTCATTGCCTATCGGGCTGGCGCGGAAATGATCTTTATGGATACCGTTCAATACCATCCAACGGGGGCTGCTTTCCCCGAGCAGATTTTGGGACAACTGGTGACGGAGAAAGTTCGTGGTCTGGGGGCTCATTTAGTTAACTGTGACGGGGAGCGATTCATTTACGAACTGGAGACGAGGGATGCGGTCTCGGCAGCCATCATTCGGGAGTGCACGACGGTCGGCAAGGGTGTGGTCACACCAACCGGGATGGTCGGGGTGTGGTTGGATTCCCCGATGATTGACCTGTTGAGAGGGGAAGGAACGATCCGCAAAGCCCTACCAGCAATGGTCCGCCAATACGAAAGGTTTGGAATAGACATCACCAAGGAACCGATCCTGGTCTATCCGACTCAGCACTATCAGAACGGCGGGATCGTAATGAAGGAGGATAGCTCTACCTCTATCCCCGGTCTTTTTGTCGCTGGTGAAGTCAGTGGAGGCGTCCACGGGCGCAACCGTCTGATGGGTAACTCTCTTTTAGACATCCTCGTTTTCGGACGACGAGCAGGGGTCTCTGCCGCCCAATGGGCAAAAGCAGCAACGCTCGGAACCCCCACCCTTCGCCACGTTAAAGAATACCACGAACAATTAATTCGGGCGGGTATTAACACCGATCGGATTTCGCCCTTAGTATTGCCCGACTACACAGCCCCCCACACCCGCATCCGACGACTCGGCGGCGTTCCTGTGGGGTAAAAGGAAATAGCAAAAAACAGAAGCAGGTATAACAGTTTTCTTAAACAACTTCAGACTACTTTTGCTAAGCTCCTTAGGGCACACTGAAGGCGGTCAACGCCCTCAGGGCGAATGGTGACTCTTTCCTTCTTCAAGCATTCCAGGGCTGCTGGGTGTGTGATGCAAAGCCTCACGAAAGAGGCGATGTTGGTCCAGAAATTCCCGAATCCGTCTCAAAGCCAATTGCACATAGACAGGATCAATGTCGTAACCGACGAAATACCTGCCAGCCTTTAGCGCTGCTATGGCGGTGGTTCCACTGCCGATAAAGGGGTCCAGGACAACTTCTCCCTGAAAACTATAGAGTTGGATCAGCCGGTAAGGAAGTTCCACGGGGAAGGGAGCGGGATGACCGACCTTTGTGGCTTGCTCCGGCGGAAAAGTCCAAACGCTTTTGGTAAACGAGAGAAACTCTTCTTTCGTTATTGAAGCCGGTCGCCCTTTAGGATTCGGTCGGTCCCAGCGATCCTTTGAGAAGACCAAGATATACTCGTGAACGTCCCGCAAAGTGGGGTTTTTAGGCGAGCACCAACTACCCCAAGCCGTTGACGGGCTGGCACTGGATGCCTTGTCCCAAATAATCTCCCCTCTCATCAGGAAGCCTAAATCCAGCATATCCGCAATGATGTAAGCGTGGAGAGGTAAATACGGTTTGCGACCTAAGTTAGCGACATTCAGGCACGCTCGCCCCCCTGGAACAAGGACCCGATGGACTTCTCTCATCACCCTCCTCAAAAAGTCCCGATATTCGTCCAGTGTCCAGTCCTCATCGTAATCCTTACCAACATTGTATGGGGGCGAAGTGACCATCAGATGCACACAACAATCGGGCAATTCGTCCATCTTCTCAGAACTCTTACAGAAAACAGAGTTAAGAAGGTTTGCAGGGACGGGGTTCTCAACATAACTTACCGGCTTGGCGCTCGGTAAGGATTCGTAGAGGCGCCGACTGTAGAACGGGGACGAATCGTGCCCGATGCGGGCAGGACTGCCGAAACTACTGGTTTTCGTTCGCCTTTTGTTGTTCCTCATCCCTGTCAATTTTGATGCTAAAAGGAGATGACGGCTGATCGTAAGAAATGCCGATGCCGGTCGCGCCTCCCGTTGCAGCCAACCTTCACACCCAAACTCTCCAATGCACCGCGCTGAGCAAAGAACATCCTGACAAGCAAAGTATCATAAATTAGTCTTCCTCCCAGCGTCGGATCCAGCGGCTGTAGGGATCGGTAATCGCCATCAGGGCACTTGGTTCGTCAAACCGTCGCCATTCTATTGGGATGCCTTGAGTGCCAGGGTGTTGGATGAGACGAGTGACAGCCTCCGATGAGATGTCAACACCTCTGGGATTCGTCCCTCTGCGGGGTCGCCTCAAATACCGTTCAATACTTAACTCCGTCAGGACCTGTTCCTGAACCCATCGGGGAATCCCATATAGACCACCGATGGACCCCCAGCGAATGATCGCCAGCAAAAGGTCTGCCGATGGTTGGAAGTTTCTCACAAATTGATCCACCTTGTCCCAATCCACCGTCCAAACCACCTTGACCGGTGGTGCCGTCTTGCCCGATGCCCGCACGGTCTTAATGGACAGCGGACGACCGTCCAATAAAAGGTCTGCCTCTGGTTCGGTGGCTCTCAGTTGAACATTAACCCTTTCCCTTCCGAACTGATAGATGAGCAAGGACGCCAGTATCTGTTCCCTCACTCTGCCAACCTCCATCCCTGTCTGTTTGCCCCGTCGCGTTTCCAGTTCTGCTTCCAGAAAGAAGAGAGGTAATTTCTCTTGTATTTTCGTAATGAGTGCCCGATCGCTGAACAGTTCCCTCAACGGAAATGGCTCACTAATTTGCTGAGTCACTTTTCTGTCCTAAGTGCCGTTTGCCCCTTGGGACTATGATGGCGCCCTCGTCATCGTCCTGTCCTGAGAACTCTCTTATCAGAGGAGCCCCCTATTCGGGTCCCAGTTCAGGCCCGATCCCTGGCGATGATGACCTGAGGAGATTTTGGAGAACCAAAAGATGCCGACGGAGAGACGGTCAGGCAATCTCCAGGAGGTCAGATCCGCCCTCTACGGCTTCTACCTTGTGCCGCAGCCGCCGGTGCAGGGGGTCCTGAAGGTGCGGGTCCTCTTCTATTAGTTTCCAGGCACACTCTCGCGCCTTTAACAGGATGTCGGTATCCCGTAGGATGTGGGCTAATTGAAGATCGGGCAGTCCGTGCTGTCGGGTGCCGAGAAACTCACCAGGTCCTCGGAGCCTCAGGTCCTGTTCGGCAATGAGGAAGCCGTCGTTGGTTTGGGTCATTACCCGCAATCGTTCCTTTGCTTCCTCGCTGCTTGGCTGAGCGATCAGCAAACAGTAACAAGGATGGTCACTCCGTTCCACCCGACCCCGCAACTGGTGCAATTGGGACAGACCGAACCGGTCGGCATCTTCAATGACGATGACGGAAGCGTTGGGGACATCCACCCCCACTTCCACGACCGTCGTCGTCACCAGCACCTGGATGGCTCCCTGCCGAAACTGGTCCATCACCAAATCCTTCTCTGCCGGTGGCAGCCGACCGTGGAGAACGCCCACACGGGCATCGGGGAAAATCTCCTTCGCCAGCCAATCGGCGTGCCTGACGACCGACTGGACATCCTCTAACTTTTCCGATTCTTCAATCAGAGGGCAGACGACATAAGCCTGCCGTCCCTTCGCCAGTTCTTTTTTGACAAACTCGTAAGCCTGCCGCTTCTTCCCGACCGGCACCCAAACGGTCTTTGCCCTCTGCCTTCCCGGTGGCAACTCTTGGATCACAGAAACTTCCAAATCACCATAAACCGTTAGGGCTAAGGTCCTGGGGATCGGGGTAGCGGTCATTATCAGCACATCGGGCGATTGCCCTTTCCAAATTAATTTCGCTCGTTGCAGCACCCCGAAACGATGCTGTTCGTCAACGACGACCAAGCCCAAGCGATGAAACAGCGTCGTCTCTTCAATGAGTGCATGGGTCCCAACGATGACCTGTGCCCGACCGGAAGCGATGTCGTTGCGAATCGCCCTCTTGAGGGTCGCCGGCAAACTCCCGATGAGGAGCGCCATCCGGATCCCTTGCTCCTGAAACATTTCCCTCAAAACTCGGTAATGCTGCTCCGCCAGTATCTCCGTCGGTGCCATAAAGGCTGCCTGATAGCCATTGGTGACCGCAGCAAAGAGGGCAACGGCAGCAGCCACCGTTTTGCCCGAGCCCACTTCCCCGTGCAGCAACCGGTTCATCGGTTCGGCTTTTTCCATATCAGAAAGGATTTCCCCGATGACTTTTCTCTGATCCAATGTGAAGGTGAAGGGGAAGTGAGCGATGAACCGCTCAATTCGGTCCCAGTCCATCCGAAAGGCAATTCCTTGCCGGCTCCGAGTGCCCCTCTTTCTCAAAGCCAAAATCAGTTGAAGGGTCAAAAACTCTTCAAAAACCAGCCGGTAGCGGGCTTCTTCCAGAGATCGGGACGATTCGGGGAAATGAATCTGTTCCACTGCCTGGCGGATAGGCATCAGACCATACTCTTTTCGGATGCGCTCTGGTAGGCTCTCTTCCACCTGATCTAAAGCCTTGTCAAGAACCTCTTTGACCAGACCTCTGACGAAGTTTTGCGAGAGTCCCTCCGTCAGAGGGTAAAAGGGGACCAGACGACCGACCTGAAGGCTCTCGTCCCCCGTTACTTCTTCCACTTCGGGACTGGAAAAAGTTTTCTGACCCAGGACCCATTGAACCTTCCCAAAGACGAACAGCCTTTGATTGGGGTAAAACCGCTTTTCAAGAAAGGGCTGGTTGAACCAGACCAGAACCGCCCGCCCCGTCTCGTCTCGGACGGGAACCTTCGTGATCATCAGGTGGCGCTTCTCAAGGGTGATCGGGCGTCCCGCCACGACGACTTGAACGGCGGCTTTTTCCCCTGCCGTAACCTCTGCCAAGCGCTTTAAATTGGTCCGGTCCTCGTGGCGTCTGGGGTAGAAGGTCAGCAAGTCCCCAACAGTCTCCACACCGACCTTCTTGAGGAGCCGCGCCCGATGCGGACCGACACCTTTCAGAAACCGGACGGGGTCGGAGAGGTTAAGCCTTGTCGGAACCGACGATGCCTGAGCATCCGACCCAATGGGCGCTTGTTTCTTTTCTTTCTCTTTGACGGGTGCAGTTAGTGTGCGGACTGATGATTCTTGCCGGATGTGAGACCGAAGAGACGAGACCAGTTGGCGAGCCTGCGAGAGGATCCTTCGGCGGTCCAGCACCGAGTTATCGGTGTAGGACCGAAACATCTGAGCCAATTTCTCCAACTGGTCCTTCAACGGACCCTCGGCGACTGCCTGAGCCCTTTCCGCCCAGGTGACCATATACCGGTCAAAGCCACCGACGACGGCAAAGTTCTGGCAGCCGGTCTTTTCCTCAACGGCTAAGGGCTTTTCCAGTTTGTTGAGGATGTCTTCCAGAGAGTCGGTCATCAGACCTTTTCCACCCGCTGAAAACCCCCTCAATGTTAGCGTCCGTCTAATAAAAGTGGCGTTTGGGTGCGCGCTCGTGCCCAGAGGCTCTAACCTGCGGGGCAATGGCAGGGTCATAATAAAAAGGCTTGGGTGAGGCTGGTTTTATGAGTTACGTGGAAGACATACCGCCAAGTCTGGGTCGCCATTTATCTTCAGACGGCGTCCAGATGGCGATGGAGGCGGATCTGACCCCTGAAGGTTCCTTCGGATCCCGATGGCTCATCGCTCAAAACGGTTCCGTTTCGGTCTACTCCGTTGACGGTGACCGAGTGTTTTTGGAGCGCACGATCGCCCTTTCCGATGTCAAGGAAATTATCGCCGAGCCCTTGATCGGCGGGGGAGCGATCCTTGTCCGCAAGAAGGACGGAACCACGGACGAACTGATCCGCTATAGCAATGCCAACGCAAAGAAGTTTGGTCAAGCCGTCAAAGGACTCAATGATCTGTTGAAAGGGGAGCCCCTTGCCCCCTGGACGGCGGAACGGGAAAAATGTGCCCGATGCGGCTTTCCCCTCCCCTTCGGTTCCAAGGTCTGCCCCGTCTGCACCCCTCGGGGCAAGACCATCTTACGGCTTTTGGGCTACCTTAAACCTTACTGGTGGCAGGCGGTCCTACTGAGCCTTCTTTCCATCACCGCAACCGCGATGGGGCTGGTGCCGCCGACTTTGAACAAGCCTTTGATGGACATCGTTCTGGCGCCCAAGGAGCCGTTGCCGATGGAAACAAGGCTTCGCTGGTTGGCTTTGTTGGTCATCGCCTTGGGACTCTCCCGCCTTCTGATTTCTGCCATTAGCATCTTCCAAGGTTGGCTCTCGGTTTGGGTCGGTTTGCGCATCAGCCACGACATCCGCACGCAACTCTTCCAGCATCTTCACCTTCTCAGTTTCCGATTTTTTGACCGACAACAGATGGGCAACGTGATCTCCAGGGTCAATCAGGACTCGGGTCAGGTTCAAGGCTTCTTAATGTGGGGCGTTCAAGATCTGGCACAGAATCTTTTGATGCTGTTTGGTATCGGCATTCTGCTGTTTGCCTTGAACTGGAAACTGGCTTTGATCGTCCTTGTTCCCGGTCCCCTCATCGCTGCCCTGTCAATGACCTTCTGGCCTTACATCAGGAGCCTAATGCGACGGATCTGGCACCGCTGGGGACTTCTCAACACCATCCTGAGCGAAAGTCTCTCGGGGCTCCGAGTCGTTCGCGCCTTCGCCCAGGAGCCCAGAGAGGTCAATCGGTTTGTTAGCCAGAGTTTGGAGTTGACCCGCTCCGCTGTCGCCGCCGAAAGAACCTGGTCCATCTTCTTCGGGTCGGTCTCTTTGATGACCAGTTTCGGGGTCCTTCTGGTCTGGTATATCGGCGGGCGTCAGGTTTTGGGGGAAACTCTGAGCCTGGGCACCTTGATCACTTTCCTGTCTCTTCTGATGATGTTTTACGGTCCCCTTCAATTCATCTCGTGGCTTTTGAACTTCTCCTCCCGATCGCTGACGGCTGCTGAACGGCTCTTTGAGATCCTGGACACGCCCGCAGAAGTCAAGGATCCCGACGACGCCGTTTTGCTCCCTCGGATGGAGGGACGGGTGGAATACGACGAGGTCACTTTTGGATACGAGAGCCATCGCCCCGTTCTCAAAAAGATTTCGTTTTGTGTGGAGCCGGGTGAAATGATCGGTCTGGTCGGGCATAGCGGTGCCGGAAAGACGACCACCATCAACCTTCTCTGCCGCTTCTATGACGCTGATGAAGGGGAAATTCGTTTGGACGGATTCCCTATTAAGCAGATTCGTCTCGCTGACCTTCGTCGCCAGATCGGACTGGTCCCTCAAGATACCTTCCTCTTCTCTGGCACGATTGCCGAAAACATTGCTTTCGGCAAACCGGGAGCCAGCCCTGAAGAGATCATCGCCGCTGCCAAAGTCGCTAACGCCCACGACTTCATTGTCACTCAAAAGCCCGAGGGCTACGACACCCAGGTCGGCGAGAGGGGGCAAGCCCTCTCTACCGGAGAGAGGCAACGGGTCGCCATCGCTCGCGCTTTGCTTCCGGACCCTCGGATCGTCATCTTGGACGAAGCCACCTCTCAGGTGGATGTGGAGACGGAAAAGCAGATTCAGGAGGCGATTGAGCGGCTCATCAAAGGCAGGACCACTTTCGCCATCGCCCATCGTCTGGCGACCCTTCGCAACGCCGACCGGTTGATCGTTTTGAAGGAAGGCAAGATTGTTGAGATCGGAACCCACGATGAACTCCTTGAAAAAGGTGGCGAGTTCGCCAACCTGGTCAAGACCTATCAGGACATCGTTCGGATTCGGGCGGTCGCCCGATGATCCCTTTTGGTGGTGAGTGGCTGATGTCCGATGCTAACGGTCAATTGCCCCAACTTAATTGGTTAGATCCTGCTTCCCTTCGTTTCTTCTTTTACAAGGGTGTCCTTCGGTTGACCGTTGACGAACACGTCAGTTATTGGCAGGTGCGGCTCTTTCGCTCTTTCGCCCTCAGCGAGCCGATGAGGTATATCAGTGTTCGGGACGCTGCCAACAAGGAGATCGGTCTAATCAAAGACATCCGAGAACTGGACCCCGAAAGCCGACAAGCTGCCGAGCAGGAACTCCATCGCCGCTACCTGATTCCGATCGTTCAGAAGATTTTCCGGGTCCGCCATCGCTTTGGAATGATGCAATGGGATTTGGAAACGGATCGGGGTCGGCGGAACTTCTGGACTCGGTCCGCACCCGAAGCCCTTAGTCAGCCCCAACCCCACCAGTGTCTGATTACCGACGTGGACGGGAACAAATACTTCATCCCCGACCTCTCCCGGCTGGATCCTTTGAGCCTCGCTATTCTGAGACGGTATCTTTAGTCCCTCTGGTTCTCTTCACTCCCGCGGGGCATCACTGCGGAACGGCACCGCCGGCAGTCCTTCCTTGTTGTAAAGGTTGGCGTCGGGATTATCCGCCCAGGCGTAGCGAACGACCTCGGGTTCGGGCACTTGAGGACTCCAAACCACCACCGTGTCACCTTCAATGACTGCCTCCGCCCAAACAAAAGGACCTTGTCGGCCACGAACAGCAAAGCCCTTCAGCCTGTCGCCCCGACACTCTAACCCCGACCCCACACTCCTGAAGAAAAGGCGCACCTTACTTCCTTCGCGGACCATTCGGTCAAAAACGGGTCCCGATGCCACCACATCTTCCCCAAACACTAACCGCCGAGCAATCAAGGCGAGCCGCTTGCCCACATCTTGCTTGTTCTTCGGATGGATATCATCCGCATCACCAATGTCAATGGCGACCGCCATCCCCGTGTTCGGGAGTTGAAGGGCAAAAGTTTGGGCTTCCCTCAGTTCCGCCCAATCACTCTCGCTGGGCTCATCTTTTCGTTTCAAAAAGTTCGCCAATTGAACGAAGAGGAACGGAAAATCACCCAAACCCCAAGCGTCCCGCCAACTGCGGATCAGAGCAGGGAAAAGGACCCGATATTCGGCAGCCCGCCCCACATTGGACTCCCCTTGATACCAGATCACTCCCCGGATCGGGTATCGGGTGAGGGGAGCGATCATTCCGTTGAAGAGTCCGCTGGGAGTCCAAAAATGACCCGGACCAAATGGAGGGAAAGGCGGTGGGGGAACTGGTTTGCCTTCCGCCTTCGCTTTCTCTGCTTCCTCTTGCCACTTCTTCAATTGTTCTTTATATCTCTTCTCCGCTTCGGGATACTCCTCCAGAGCCTTTTGCCAGCGGTCTAAAATTTTTCTCAGAACAGGATGCGCCTCCAAAGCCGGTCGGCTGGTCCACGCCTCTGCTGGTGACCCGCCCCAATCAGACTGAATGATCCCGATGGGAAGACCGGTCCTGGTGTGAATCTCTCGGGCAAAGTGATAGGCAACCGCCGAAAAATTTCCCACTGTCTCTGGAGAACAGACCTTCCATTCACCAGAAACGCTTTCAAGAGGGCTTTCCGCCACAACGTGGGGCACATTAAAAAAGCGAATCAGCGGGTAGCGGGCTTGAGGAATTTCCTTTTCCGGGTCTTGAGACAACGACACCGGCCATTCCATATTAGACTGTCCCGAGGCGACCCACACCTCACCCACATAAACATCCTGAATTCTCACTTCGGTCCCCCGTGACCGGAGGAGAACCTCAAACGGTCCTCCCGCTTGTCGTGGCGGAAACGTCACTTCCCACCGACCCTCTTTGTCGGCTGTGGTTTCTCTTACCTCGTCAGCAAAGCGCACCTCCACTTTCTCGCCCGCCGTTGTCCGTCCCCAAAACCGCAGGGGCAAGCCTTGCTGAAAAACCATATGATCGGAGAAAAGCGACGGAATCTCAAATCGTGTGTTGGCAAACGATGACAGGATAGCCATTAACCCTAACCAAAATACCTCCGTTCCCATCACATTACCACCTTTCTACTAAATATCAGATATCCGTAACAGTCAGGGCTCCTTCGAAAAATTATGACGTGGTTTGAGCAACTGTCATTTCCGTTATCGTGGCACGATTCTCTACCAACACTTTATAAAATGCCTCGGCATATTTTTCCATCAGGTCCAGCCCGTTGGGGGGTCCGAAGGAGTCGGTGCTGTGACCTAACACTAACCGACGACGGCAGACATCAGTCGCAACGGGATACTCGGAGGGATCATACACAATCCCCGATCTGGTGTAGGGGCAGGACCAAGGACAGCCTTTTCCGTATCCGTCCCGAAATTGAAACAGACTTTGTGCTGGAACGGGTCGGGTCTGCCACGCTCTTAAGGGAACGCCCTCTGCCTGCATTACTGTCGCCAAAGTCTCGCGAAAGGGTTCCACATATTTTTCATCCAATCCTAAATCTTCGGGTCGGACCAAAATGGGATAAAAGAAATACACATGTGTTCGGTCATCGGGCACAAAAGGGGGTTGGATGCCGGGAATCTCTTTTAGTTTTTGTGTGAGATAAGTCCCGTTGCGGATCCGCCATTCGGTCATCTGTGGGAGACGACGAAGTTGGGAGCGGGCAAAAGCCGATTGTAAGGGATCGGTTCGGTAGTTCCAGCCCATTATGTAGGCGTTGTATTGCCGAGGCTGTCCGGGTTCCACAATCTCTCCGAACATTCTTGCCCTCTGCGCCAGTTCGTAGATTCGTGCATTATTGGTGGCAAACAGACCGCCCTCGCCGAGGGCAGACAGGCATTTGGAGCCGTTGAGACTGCATCCCGAACAGTCGCCCAAAGCACCAACGGGTCTCCCTTTATACACCGCACCGTGCGCTTGCGCCCCATCTTCAATGACCTTCAGCCCGTGCTGTTGGGCGATGGGGTAGATGTCATCGTAATCGGCAGGGAGACCGTGCAAGTCTACCGCTACAATCGCCTTCGTCTTTTCCGTAATCCTCTCTTCAATTTTTGCCGGATCAATGTTGTAGGTCAGCGGATGGACATCAACAAAAATGGGAATGCCGTTGGAGTGAAGGACGCACGATGCAGAGGCGAGAAAAGTATCGGCAGGAACTAACACCTCATCGCCCGGACCGATCTCGCAACCGACGACGCACAGATGGAGGGCAGCCGTCCCTGAGTTACACGCCAGGGTATATTGCATCCCCGTCCATTCGGACCAGGCTCGTTCCAATTCCAAAACTTCTTCAAAGGGATATCGCCACGGAGTGGCTCTTTCCAAGGCTTCCATAACGGCTTTTTTGTCTTCTTCTGTAATGTGCGGCCAAGGGTGAATACTGCCCGGTTCCACGACTGGTTTGCCGCCTTTGATGGCGAGCAGCGACATTTTTCATTCCTCCTTAATCCCACAAACTTCCGACCATTACCTTAATCCCTTCCTTCGTGTAAGATGCCAGGTGAAAGGCTTTTGCGATCTCTGATAAACCAAACCGATGGCTGACTAAATCATCAACTTTAATGATTTTGCTCCTTAAAAGTTCGGCAGCTTCTGGGTAGAGAAGGCTGCAAGGGTTGTGATTGGAACCAACGAGACGGATTTTGCGAAAATGAAACCGATCAATGTCCAGGCGGATCTCAGTCTCTTTTTTCCACTCCATTCCAATGAAGGCG
>JANXBO010000022.1 GCA_025057575.1 Candidatus Caldisaccharidevorator malaysiensis | reverse complement strand
ATCTGTGGAGTGGGTGTCCCAAATCTTTTGGCTCTTGATCCTTTTCTTTGCGGTGATGCCTTGGATTCAGCAGAGGATGCTCAATGAACTGCGACTGCGATTGATGTCTCGTTTGGAAAAGAAAAGAAGGTCTCGGGTCATCGTGATGATCCACCGGCAGGAGACGATGTCCTTTCTTGGGTTTCCCTTGATGCGGGTGATCACCATTGACGATTCGGAAGAGGTGTTGCGGGCGATCCGTATGACCCCTCCCGATATGCCCATTGACTTGGTGCTCCACACCCCTGGTGGTCTGGTGTTGGCGGCAGAGCAGATTGCGGAAGCCCTTAACAAACATCCGGGCAAAGTGACGGTCTTTATTCCCCACTACGCAATGTCCGGCGGGACAATGATCGCCCTCAGCGCTGACGAGATCGTTATGGACGAAAATGCCGTTTTGGGTCCCTTAGACCCTCAGATCGGTTCCTGTCCCGCCGCCAGCGTCCTTTCGGTCCTGAAAAAGAAGGACATCAACCAGATTGATGATCAGACTTTGATCATGGCGGATATTGCTGAAAAGGCGATTCGGCAAGTGAGAGCAACGGTTTTGGGACTCTTAGCGGATAAAATGCCGCTTGATCAAGCGGAGCAAGTAGCCACTGCCCTCACCGACGGGCGTTGGACCCACGATTATCCGATCAGTGCCGAAGAAGCCCGAAGTATGGGTCTCCCCGTCTCCACCGATCTGCCAGAGGAAATTTACGAACTGATGGAACTGTATCCGCAACCGACCCCGCGCCGACCGACCGTCCAATACATTCCTCTCCCTTACCGAGCGGAAGAGCAACCGCCACGGACACGACCCACACCAGCGCGCTGACCTTCACCAAAGAAAAGCCCGGTTCAGTGCCGGACCCAAACGGCTCGGTAACGTCTCCGTCAATGGTGCCGGTGCCGGCAGTGGGCCGGGGAGGATTTGAACCTCCGACCTTGGGATTAAGAGTCCCCTGCTCTGCCGGACTGAGCTACCGGCCCGGTCTGCCAGAGAGAGGTTAGTTTAATTGTAAGACAACTTTTAGCCGCTGACGACTTCAAGAGGGTTTCTGGGGGAGGTTGCCGGTGAGGATCGCTTGGCGCAGTTCCAAAATCGCCTTCGTCACTTGAATGCCCCTGGGACAGCCGTCAGTGCAATTGAAGGTCGTCCGGCAGGTAAAAATTCCTCCGTATTGGGCAATCAGCGACAGCCTTTCCCGCCCGGCTCGGTCCCGACTGTCAAAAATAAACCGATGGGCGGCGACCAGAGCGGCAGGACCCAGAAACTGGCTATTCGCCCAGAAGACGGGACAGGCGGTCGTGCAGCAGGCGCACAGGATGCATTTGGTCGTGTCGTCAAACAAATGGCGTTCTTGAGGGGACTGGGGTCTCTCTTTGGGGGGTGGGGGCTCATCGTTGACCAAGTAGGGCATTACCCGTCGGTACTGCTGAAAGAATCCTTCCATATTCACGACCAGATCTTTGACGACAGGAAATCCCTTAAGGGGTTGAATGACAATCGGGGACTTTAGGTCTTTTACCAAAGTTTTGCAGGCCAATCGGTTTTTTCCATTGATGACCATTCCATCGGAGCCGCAGATACCGTGCCCGCAAGACCGACGGAAAGCAAGGGAACCGTCCTGCTCGTCCCGAATTTTGTGCAGCAGATCTAAGACCCGCTCCATTGGGTCCGTCTCGACCTCATATTCGGACCATCGCCCGACCTTGCTATCCCCTGACGATCTCCAGATGCGGACCGTGACTTTCATAGCCGATCTCCCTCCGCGTTTATCCGCCTTTCTTGGTAAGGAAAGGGACCTTACCTTCTGATAGCAACCAAAGATCGGGCATATGGTAACTCTGAAAGAGAAGAAATGGTCACGGCACCGTGGCGCCCGGAAGCGTGGATGAACAGACCGTTGCCGATGTAAATCCCTGTGTGGTTAATCGTTCCATTTTTGTTGGCGAAGTAGAGCCGATCCCCCGGCTTGAGATCGGACAAAGCGACGGGTTGACCATACCGGACCTGCTCCCTTGAGGTGCGGGGCAGGTAAATTCCCCGAGCCGCAAAGACGGTCCGAACAAAGGCGGAGCAGTCCATCCCCGTCGTCGGGGAATGACCTCCATACCGGTAAGGGATACCCAGATACCGGAGCGCATCGGAGACCACTTGGCGAAGATGACCAGAGTCTACCGCACCAAATGCTGATAAGATCTCCGACCAAGAGACTTCCTGCCCTTGGGTTTGAACGGACCACTTTGGCACCCATCCCGTCGCCCCATTGACCATCAAAATTCCCCACCAGTTGCCTTGCTGATCGGTGATGATGACCCGGGTCCCTCGGGCACATCGGCTCCAGATTCGGGAACGAAAGGATGGTCTGGAGTAGATGGTTGCACTGGATGCCGAAACGATGCCGATCTGACCAAATGGGTTGGGAGCCGGCAAAATCGGGGGGCGCTGCCTGGTCTGATAACTGATTTTTTGCGTTGGTGTGGGTGTTTGAGTGTGGCTCAGCGTCGCCTGAGGCGAGACGAACGATTCCTTTTTGTCACTGACGACAATGACGGGCACTTGCAAAACTTGGCTCGGAACGACAACCGTTCTTGGGTCTATTCCGTTTGCCGAAGCCAGCAGGTCAACGCTGATGCCAAATTGGGCAGCAATAGTCTGCAAGGTGTCCCCTGGTTGAACCCGATAAATCCAGAAGGCGGTCGCAGACGGCGAGGACGTCGACATTTTGGGCTTGGATTTGGTCGGTCCCTTTGGCGAACGGCCCGATTTGGGCTCCCCTCCGGTCGGCACCAAGAGGACTTCCCCTTGTCGCAAGGCTTGGCTTTCCGATAGGGAGGGGTTGACTTTTATTAACGCCCCCACTGTGGTGTTAAACCGCTGAGCAACCTCCTTAAGAGTCTCTCCTTCCCGAGCGGTATAGGGGCGAAAGGACTGAGATGACGCAATGCCGATAAGGAACCAGATGGCGACTTTGGCAAGAGAGAGGCAAAGCGTCCGTTGAGAATCCACTGAGCCCACCTTAGCGCTTTCGGAACTGGAATCCCCTTCGGGCTCGTTTGCGACCGTATTTCTTGCGCTCCTTGGCTCTGGGATCTCTTGTCAAAAGACCCAGATCGTGAAAACGGGGACGCAGGTCCTCATTCCAGACGACTAAGGCTCTGGCGATGCCCAGCCGAAGAGCGTCTGCCTGTCCTGACAGACCGCCCCCTTTTGCCGTTGCCCAGACGCGAAAAGACCCCAAAGCATTCGCCAGGCGCAGTGGCTCCGTTACCCTTTCGTTCAGAGTCGTCCTACCCAAATACTCTGTGATCGGGCGGTCGTTTACGATAATCTCGCCAGCCCCTCCCGGAATCAGCCACACCCGGGCGACCGCCTCCTTTCTCCGCCCTGTCGCCATATAGCGAACTTCTCCCTTTGGCGTCACTTCCATTTTTCCTTCCCGAATTTTCTTTTCACTAATAAAGGCTGGACCTCCGACGGTCACCGGTCCCTCAACAACAGTCGGAGTCGTCGTTTCTGACAAAGCCTTCTCTGAAGGTGATACTGCCTCCGCCGGCGCAGCGGCAGTCGTTTCCGATACGGTTTCTGCAGCAACCCCCGCCGCTTCCGATACGCTCGTTTTCTTCTCTTCTGTTAAACCTCCTACTAACTCATCGGCTCCCACTTTCGCGGCACCAGTCTGTGAAAGGGTTTCGGCGGATGGTTCGGACGCTACTGGGAGGGATTCCTGTGTGCCCCCTCTCTCTTCGTCCCCAACAACGGTTTCCGGAATTTCCTGTTCTCTTTCTCTTGACTCTTCCATTATGACCGGCTCTCCTCCTTGGGCACTCGGGTTCTTGTCAGGACCAAGACCTGAGGCTTTTGCGCCTGATGAGGATGATGAGGTCCCCGATAGACCTTCAATCGTTTAAGGAAATCGTCCCGCAAGCGATTCTTTGGTAGCATTTTGGACACACTGAGTTGAAACAGCCGCTCCGGCTGGTTCTGGAGCATCCAACGATAGGAATAGGCTTTTAAGTTACCCAGATGCCCAGAGTGTCGGTAGTGGAACTTCTGGTCCAGTTTTTTGCCGGTCAGCACAACCTTGTCGGCATTGACAACAATGACGAAATCGCCGATGTCCAAATTGGGTTGCCACTGAGGCTTGTGCTTGCCCATCAAAATGCGGGCAATTTCCGAAGTTAACCGACCAAGAATTTGCCCCGTAGCGTCCACCACCCACCATTTTCTTTCTACTTCCGTTTCCTTCAGCCAGGGTGTTTTGCTACTCATTTTGATCTCCTTCCTTGATGGTCAACGAATTAACCGATGAAACCGGTTCGTCCATCCCCTGCAGAAAGGGGAGCGGTAAAAGGGGAGCACCAGGGTTGTGATACCGAACTTCCTGAAGCCAAAGTCCCTTAGCCGGTGCGGGAGGTTCTCCGACTCTCGTGTCTCCTGTTTTCAGCGCCTGATAAAGAGTCTCGGGCTCTAAAGATTGAGAGCCTACGCGAAGGAGAGCGGTTGCAATTCGCCGAGCCATCTGGTGCAAAAAAGAGTCGGCTTCCAAAGTAATTCCTAAGAAACGACCTTTTTGGAACAATTGAATTTGATAAACTTTTCGGAAAGTGGTCCCGACGCGGGACCCCTGCCCCATAAAGCCACGAAAATCGTGATAACCCGTCAGTAAGTGGGTAGCGTGCTCCATTCGGTCTAAATTCAACGGATTCGGACAATAGGCAGCAAACCGGTGACTAACGACCGATTGTTGTGGGCTGATGTCTACAAGGTAGCAGTAGACTCGGCTTCTGGCATCTCGGCGGGGATGAAAGGAAAGGGGCACTTCAAAGGCTTCTTTCACCAAAATGTCCTGAGGCAGCAGGGGACCAACGGCTCTGGGCAATTGGTCGGCTGGTAGGGGGCTATCAGTCATCGTTGCGGCCACCTGTCCTTCTGCGTGGACACCGGCATCAGTCCTGCCGGCTGCCCGAAGAGAAACGGGGTGGTTAAGGACGTGAGAAAGAACCTTTTCCAATTCTCCCTGCACCGTTCGCAAACTGGGTTGCCGTTGCCAGCCGTGAAAATCGGTTCCATCATAAGCAACGATGAGGGCGATTTGCCTCATCCCTCAACCAGCATCAAAACGGCTTCCTGAGTGCCGTCTCCTCTTCGGACCGCCCCCTTAATCACTCGGGTGTATCCGCCGGGACGATCCTTGAATTTGGGTCCAATTTCTTTAAACAGTTTGGTAATGACCGAACGCCTCAACGGATTGGGGATCTGCCGGGCGACCTGTCTTCGGGCTGCCAGGGTATCTTCCCGCGCCTGACTGATCATCTTTTCGGCGATTCGCTGCGCCGCCCGGGCGCGGGTCAGGGTCGTCTCTATCTTCCCGTGCAGGATCAAAGAACAAACTAAATTGCGCAAAAGAGCCTGTCTATGGGACGGGTGTCGCTCCAGAGCCTTATAGCCTTTTTTATGCCTCATTGCTGCTCGGACCACTCCGTGCTCAGTTTTAGACCTAATTCCGCCAATCGCTGCTCTATCTCTAAAAGAGACTGTTCTCCCAAATTCGCCACCCGAGACGCTAACTCCTCGCGGCTGTAACTGATGAGGTCTCCGATGGTCCGGATGCCCGCTCGCCGGAGGATGTTAGCGGTCCGTTGCTTGAGACCCAACGATTGGACGCTTTGGCTGGAAATGGGAAGAGGGACCGAACCCTCTTCCAGCCCCAAAACTTGAAGGACAAAGGGGCGCGCCAAACTGAGGGGAAGGAACAGCCGAAAATGCTCCATCAGAATCTGGGCTGCCTCTACAATGACTTGGTCCGGATCGGCACCACCGTTGGTCCAAACCTCCAGCACAAGGCGGTCATAGTCACTGCGCACCCCGACCCGCATCTGCTCAACGGTATAGGCGACCTTTTTGACAGGGCTGAAAACGGCGTCAACGGGGATCGTCCCCAAGGGCAACTGACTCCGAGAAATGCGTTCAACAGGGAGATAACCTTTGCCAATCCGAATTGTCAATTGCATATCCAATTGGGCGTCCGCTTCCGTGAGAGTGGCAATAGGAGCGGCAGGGTTGGCAACTTCAAAACCTGGGGGCAGAACGATGTTCTCCGCCGTTACTTCCCCCTCCCCTCTGACGGAAACCGTCCCTTGGTAGGTTTCGTTGGGATCCGCTTCGGGGGCGGGGCGGATGGCGATCTCCTTTAAATTCAGCAAAATTTCCACCACATCTTCCCGGACACCGGGAATCGTCGTGTATTCGTGGGGCACCCCTTGAATTCTCACTTCTGTGATGGCAGCCCCCAAGATGTCGTTCAGAAGCGTTCTCCGAAGGGCATTGCCGACCGTGGTCCCCATCCCTGGCTCCAAAGGACCGACTTCATATTTTCCATAAGTCCTTTCTCGGACGAACTCTCTGATCTGTGGGCGAATGATTAATTCTTCTGAGATCACCGTCACAATCCCCCTTTATCCTGTTAGCACAAGGGCTCTTTATCGTGAGTAGAATTCCACCACGAGGCTCTCATCAAAAGGCAGATCAATCTGATCGCGAGTGGGCAGGCTCTGGACGGTTCCTTTCATTTCGGGGAGAGAGCGCTGGAGCCATCGGGGAACGGTCCATTCACCCCGCACTTCAAGGGCTTTTTGGACGTCCGCAATCGTTCTGGCGGACTCTGTTAGCCTAATCTCGTCACCAACTTCGGTCAGATAGGACGGAATATCCACCCTCCGCCCGTTCACTAAGATGTGACCGTGAGCGACTAACTGCCGAGCATGATTGCGAGAGAGCGCAAAACCCAACCGGTAAATCACATTGTCCAATCGTCTCTCCAAAATCTGGAGAAAGTTTTCACCGGTGTTGCCCGGCATCTTGCTAGCCATTTCAAAATAGCGGGCGAACTGCTGCTCCCGAACATTATAGACTCTTCGGATCTTTTGCTTTTCTCGCAAACGCTTTCCGAATTCCGTCACCTTTCGTCTGAGTTCTCCGTGTTGTCCCGGGGGCTTGCGCCTCTTCTCCAAAACGCACGCGGTGACGCATTTTTCACCTTTCAAAAACAACTTGACGCCTTCTCTTCTACAGAGCCTGCAAACAGGACCGATATAACGACCCACTTTTCTTCCTCCCTTTTAGGTTCGTCGCCTGCGGCTGGGTCGGCAGCCATTGTGAGGGGTGGGGGTGATGTCACGGATGGAGCCGATCTCCAAGCCGACCGCCTGGAGGGCTCTCACCGCCGTGTCCCGACCGACACCGGCTCCTTTGACGACAATGTCTATGTGGCGCATTCCCATATCCATTGCTCTTCTCCCAGCCGCCTGAGCCGCTAACTGGGCAGCGAACGGGGTCCCTTTTTTGGTCCCTTTAAGACCAACGGTCCCACCGCTGGCATAAGTCAGGGTGTTGCCCTGCGGGTCGGTGATCGTGATGATGGTGTTGTTGTAAGTGGCGTGAATGTGCGCCACCCCGTGGGTCACGACCCTTCTTTCCCTCCGACGCCTTGGTCCTTTCTTCGCTGCCTTTTTTTGAGCCACTAACGGTCACTCCTTTTTCCCACCGCCTCTGGTCCAGCACCTTTATCCTTTCTTCTTGCTCCTCTTCCCTTTCTTGGTTCCCACAGTTTTTCGGGGACCTTTTCTCGTTCGGGCGTTGGATCGGGTCCTCTGCCCCCTCACAGGAAGACCTGCCAGGTGCCTGAGCCCTCGGTAGCATCGGATGTCAATTAATCTCTTGATGTTCTCCGAAAGTTCCCGCCTCAGATCTCCCTCCACCTTATAGTTTCTTTCAATGTGATCGCGAAGCCGGCTCAGTTCTTCGTCGCTCAGCTCCTTCAACTTCCTGTTTGGGTCTATCCCAACGGCTTCACAAACTTTAGTCGCCAAGGTGCGACCAATCCCAAAGATGTAGGTGAGACCGATAAAAAGTCTTTTCTCATCGGGAATGTCAACGCCTGCTATCCTGGCCATAGGATCACCTCACGTTCCCTGCCGCTGCTTATGCTTTGGCTTTTCGCAGATCACATACAGAATACCCCGTCGCCGAACGATTTTGCACTTTGCGCACATTTTCCGGACAGACGCTCGCACCTTCATCGTTTATCTCTCCTTGGCTACCGAAGTCGGTAGATGATCCGTCCTCTCTTCGGATCGTAAGAAGAGATCTCCACCTTAACCCGATCACCGGGAAGAATGCGGACGAAATGAACCTGCCTCATTCTCCCCGAAACGTGGGCTAACACTTCCCTTCCGTTATCCAACACCACCCGAAAGGTGGCGCTGGGCAAAGCCTCCTTGACTGTTCCCTCCACTTCTATTTTGTCTTTCTTCGCCATCCCTCACACCAGGATGCCTTTCCACAATTCGTCTTCATCATTAGGACCGAGCGTGAGAATCTGCGCGCCGTCCCTTTCCGTTACGGCAATGGTGTGTTCAAACTGTGCTGCCAGACTCCCGTCGGAAGTGACAACGGTCCAGCCGTCTGATAAAATTTTGACACGATAATCGCCCGTTGTCACCATTGGCTCTATTGCAAGGGTCATTCCCGGTTGCAACTTGTAATCTTTCAACCGCTCTGTTGCAAAGTTGGGCACCTCCGGCGGCTCGTGGAGCCGATGACCGATCCCGTGCCCGACCAGGTCCCGAACGACTTGCAGTCCGTTACCAAGGACCCACTGCTCTATCGTTGAAGAGATATCCCAGACGGTATTGCCGGCGACTGCCTTCTCTATTGCCAAATACAAAGCGGCAGAGGTTACTTTCAAAAGTTTGCCAGCGATCGGGCTGATCGGGGCGACGCCGACGGTCACGCCGGTGTCTACGAAAACCCCGTTGTAAAAGACGCCTAAATCAATTCCGACGATATCCCCAGCAGCGATCGGTCGGTCGTTGGGAATGCCGTGAACAACGACATCGTTGATGGCGATGCAGGTCGCAGCGGGGTAACCCCGATATCCTTTGAAACAGGCCCGCCCACCTTTCCGTTGAATAATCCGATTCCCCTCTTGATCCAGTTCTTTTCCCGTAACGCCGGGTCGGATCCGATCCACCATCGCCTTGAGCGCTTCATAGGCGATGATCCCCGCCTGTCGCATCCTTTTAATCTCAGAGGCCGTTTTAAGGCGAGGCTCTGCCCAGATGGCTCTCTTTACCGAAGTCATTGATTAATGGTCACCTGCCAAAGTTTTGCGTAGACCTCTTGCGGGGAGCCCGAAGCGTCCACTTCCGTGAGCCGTCCTTGCCGGCGGTAATATTCCACCACCGGCTCTGTCAATTGCTGGTAAACGGACAACCGACGACGAATGACCTCAGCCTTGTCGTCATCCCGCACGATCAGCACCTGACCGCATCGGTCACAAATGTCATCTTGTTGAGGCGGTTGGGTCTTTAGATTGTAGATCTCACCGCACTGAGGGCAAACCCGTCTCGCCGTCAGCCGGTCAACGAGTTCTTCTTCGTTCACTTTCATTAGGATGGCGCTGTGCACTTGCCAACCGATTTTCTCGGTCATTTGATCCAGGGCTTCCGCTTGCGATAAAGTTCGGGGATAGCCGTCCAGCACAACCGGCTGATCGGAACTTTCCAAGAGGGCTTCCACTAACTCGTTGACGAACGCATCAGGGACCAGTTCGCCACGGTCCATATACGACTTGACCGCTTCCGCCAATGCCGGACGCACTTTAACACCCTCACGAAGGACATCGCCCGTTGCCAGGTAACGCCAATCCCGCTCCTCTGCCAGACGCCGTCCCTGCGTCCCTTTGCCGACACCGGGTGGACCCAGCAGAATCACAATCTTCTTTCCTGTCACCGTGCGTCCCTCCTCCAAGAGGAATTTTGTTTGAGGAAAGAAGGATGCTGAAGCCCTGCCCAGGTCATTTGATAAAGGTTTCATATTGACGCAGGAGATGTTGGGCTTCTAACTGCTTCATTGTTTCCAGTGCCACGCTGACGGCGATCAAAATGGAAGTGCCGCCGACCAATTCAAATTCCCTGATCTGAGTCCACTTGGGAACCAGAAACTCTAAGACGGCGATCACCGCAAGAAAAACGGCACCGGCAAAGGTGATGCGGGTGGCGACCCGGTCAATGTATTCCGTCGTCTGGCTGCCCGGTCGGATGCCCGGGATGACGCCCCCATACTTTCGCAAGTTGTCCGATACTTCATCGGAACGGAACACGATGGCGGCATAAAAGTAGGTAAAGGCGACGACGACAAGACCGTAAAGGATTAATCCGACCACTCCACCGCCAGGGGTGAAATAAGCCTCCAAAACCCTTCTAACTTCCTGCATCTCAATGTTGATCAGCGGGATCCGGACACCGGGAGGAAAGAAACTCAACACGGTTATCGGGAAACTGACCACCGCCAGAGCAAAAATGATGGGGATCACCCCACCGATATTGACTGGGATGGGAAGGTAACTGGAGACCTTTCCCATCCGGTTGCCGACCATTCGGCGGGTGTAGTTAACGGGGATTCGCCGTTGAGATTGCTGGACAAACACTACAAAGACTAAGGTCAGGAAGAAGAAGGAAAACAATAGAATGACATTCTCAGCGGGAACCCCGCCCTGAAAGGCGTTGTAAAGGACACTGAACAGTTCCGCCGGTAGGCGCATCACAATTCCGGCGAAAATGATTAGAGAGATACCCTGACCAATCCCTTTGTTGGTGATCAGTTCACCCAGCCACATCAGAAAAGCCGTCCCGGCTGTCGTGGAAAGGACGATGCGGACCTTTTGCAGAAAAGTGAGGGTTTCGGGCACGGCGCCGGAGTAGATGAACAGGTGGAGAAACCCCCATCCTTGCAATACCGCCGATATAAGGGTCGCCCATCGGGTATAACGAGCCAGTTTCCTTCTCCCCCACTCTCCTTCTTTGCGTAACTGTTCCAGTTGGGGAATGGCAGAAGTGAGAAGTTGGATCATAATGCTCCCGTTAATGTAGGGGATGACTCCTAAAGCGAAAATGGAGAAATTTTGCAGGGCGCCGCCCGTGAACATATTTAAGAGCCCAAAGAAGGCACCGGCTCCCGCTCCCGTTTGAAAGAAACTTTGTATTTTGGCGGCGTCTACCCCAGGGACGGGAATGTGGGATCCTAAGGCGTAGATAAAAAAAGCAAGGGCGACAAATTGCAGCCTCTTTTGAATGTCCGGCATTTTGATGGCTGCCAAGGCGTTCTGGAGGAGGGTCGGCTGCTTGGCGGGAGAAACAATCATCGCCCGATCACCACTGCCTTTCCTCCAGCCTTTTCAATTTTCTCTTTGGCGCCCTTCGTGAAATGATGGGCGAAGACCAACAGGGGTTTGTCCAGTTCTCCCGTCCCAACAACCCGGACTACCTCGTCCTGCCGCCTGATGATCCCCCTCTCCCGAAGATCTTGGGGATCCACTTTGGTTCCCTCGGCAAACAAGCGGGCTAACTGCGCAATCGTCACTTCCGCAAATCGCTTCCGGAACGGTTCTACCGGCATCGCGATCTTGGTTTCTCCCCTTCTTTTCGGGACCCTTTTGTAAAGGGGAGACTGACCACCTTCAAACCAGGGGGCGACCTGCTCTCGGGCTTTTTGTCCCTTCGTTCCCCTACCTGCTGTTTTGCCCTGGCCGGCAGCGATCCCGCGCCCGACCCGTTTTCGTCTTTTCTTTGAACCAGGTGCCGGTTTCAATTCATCCAGTCTCATTGCGGTCACCTTTTGAAGATTCTGGTCCTTCCTCTACCTGGACGAGGTGCCGAACCTTTCGGATCATACCCTGCACGGATGGATTGTTGGGTAGGGCCACTTTCCTGCCCAGTCTCTTGAGCCCTAATGCTCTCAGGGTGGCTTTCTGGTCCGTAGGGCATCCGATGGGGCTACGAACCAAGCGGACGGTCAGATACGAGCGGACCGCTTTCACTGGTCTCCACCCACCTTTTCAGTTTCCTTGGTAGAGGAAGGGACTGAACCTTTTTGCCTCTCGCCTGAGCGATTTCCTCGGGGGTCCTCAATTGCCTGAGGGCATCCATCGTTGCCTGGACAACATTGATCGGGTTTCGGGATCCAAAGACTTTTGTTAAGACATTTCTAATTCCTGCCAGTTCCATTACCGCGCGAACAGGACCACTGGCAATGACGCCCGTCCCCTGGGCAGCCGGCTTTAGAAGGACCCTTGTAGATTTCATTCTTCCGATCACTTCGTGGGGAATCGTATCCCCTAAGAGAGGGACAGTGAACAAGTGTCTTTTTCCCCGATCGGTGGCTTTGCGGATCGCCTCGGGGACTCCCCCTGCCTTTCCGGTAGACACCGCCACCCGCCCCCTGCCGTCACCCACGACGACGGTCGCACGAAAGGAGGCTCGCTTGCCACCCTCCATAACCCGAAAGACCCGTTCCACCTCTACGACCCGCTCTTGTAGACCAGTCCCTTCTTTCAGTTCCAAACCTCTATCACGTCTTCTTCCGGCTACCGTCTCCGCCATTACCATCCTCCCTTTTTAGGGTCCTTTCAAAATTCAAAATTGCAGTCCTGCCTGTCGGGCCGCATCAGCAAGAGCCTGAACCCGTCCGTGGTATCGGTGACCGCCCCGATCAAAGACAACGGCTGTAATTCCCTTTGCCAAGGCTCTTTCGGAGATCAACCGACCGACGGCAGCGGCTTGTTCCTTTTTGCTGAGACCTTGGATCTTTTGGCGCAGGCTCTTATCCAAAGTAGATGCCGCACACAGGGTCCGTCCCGTTTGGTCATCTATGATTTGGGCATAAATGTGCTTCAAACTCCGAAAGACGGCGAGTCGGGGGCGTTCTGCCGTCCCCACTACCCGACGGCGCACCCGCCAATGGCGGCGTAAGCGTCTTTCCTGTCGCGTTCGGTATTTAACTGCCATAGCCGTTCCTTTTCCTAATGTTGTGAAGATCGCTTTTGCTCCTCATCCTTTATCGCTGCCCTTTCGCCGACTTACCAGGCTTGAGCCGGATCACCTCATCAGCGTAGCGAATCCCTTTCCCCTTGTAGGCATCGGGCGGGCGTATGGAGCGGATTTTTGCGGCCACATTACCGACCTGAACGGCATCTATGCCCCGCAAAAAGATTCTTGCTGTCGTGAAATCGTTTTGGGGGTTTGCCGTGATCTGTTGCACTTGGAGGCTAATTCCATCGGGCACCTCAACGATAACGGGATGACTGAAGCCTATGTTGAGGACTAATTGCTTGTCGCCCTTCTGTTCCACTCGGTATCCCATTCCGCGAACTTCCAAGACCTTTTCAAACCCTTCCGTCACGCCCCGAATCATATTGGCGATGAGGGACCGATACAACCCGTGAAGAGCCCGAAAGGTCCGATGATCGTTCGGTCTTTCCACGACGATAGTGCCGTTGACCCGTCGGACGCTCATTTGGGGATGGATGGTCTGGCGTAACTCACCCTTAGGACCTTGGACGATAACGGTGTTGCCCTCAATGGCGACCTCTACCTTTTCCGGAATGGGAATGGGTTTCCTTCCGACTCGGGACATTTGCTTCCCTCCTCACCAAATGTAAGCCAGTATCTGCCCACCGACGCCTTTTCTCCGGGCTTCTGAATCGCTCATCACACCCAGGTGGGTAGACACAATAGCGATTCCCAAACCGGCGCGGACTCGGGGCAATTTCCTCCTGCCCGCATAGAGGCGACGGCTGGGTCGGCTTACCTGCTGAATTCCTGTAATAGCGGGTCGGGGCGGAAAACCCTCCAAATACTTCAACCGAATGAATAAAACCCCGCTTTTTAAGGGCCCCCACCTTTTGGGATGTTTCAGAATCTTCGCAGCAAACAACTGACGGATAATCCTCAACTCTTTTTCGGCTTCTCGGCTAATGTTCAGACCCTTGCGCTTCAGCGTTTCCACCCAGTCCAGTTCGGGATTTCGGAAAGCAACGGATGGGATCAACCGCTTTTCCAGAGCCTGGTGAACGATGGCGCGACCTTTTTGAAGGTCCGACTCTTTGACAACCCAGTAGTCGCTGATATATCCCTCCCTTTTGAGGACTTGTGCCAGGCTGACCCGCCACTGGGAAGCGGGCATAATCACCTCCTCGTGACGAGCGCCATAGGCATTCCGAATACGGGTCAGGGTATCCCCTAATGGGTCGGCGAGAAAAGGCATTTTATCTCCTCCAGGCTACCAACTGGCTTTCTTGACTCCTGCAATGAGACCACGTCCGGCTAACTCTCTAAAGCAGATGCGGCACAGTCCAAAGCGACGGATGTAAGCGCGGGGACGTCCGCATCGGTGACACCGGTTCCGCTTGCGAACCTTGAATTTGGGTTCTCTCAAAAAAGTTTTGACCAGATGACCTTTGCTGGCCATCTAACGACCGCCCCCGTCTGCGATGGGAAAACCTAACCCTTTCAACAATGCCAAACCCTCCTCATCGGTTCTGGCTGTCGTCACGATGGTGACGTTCATCCCGCGCACCCGATAGACATCGTCGTAGGTGAGTTCGGGATAGATCAGTTGCTCGGAAAGACCCAAGTTGTAATTGCCCCTACCGTCAAAAGCCTTTGCCGATAGCCCTTTGAAGTCCCGGATCCGGGGCAAAGCCGCATTGATAAGGCGATCCAAAAAATCCCACATTCGGTCTTTTCTTAAGGTGACCGTTACGGCGATCGGCTGACCCTTCCGCAACCGGAATCCGGCGATGGCTCTTTTGGCTCGTTTGACCACAGGTTTTTGCCCTGTAATCAGCGACAGTTCTTTGACCGTTGACTCAATCGCTCGGGCATCGTCCTTTCCGTCACCGACGCCGACATTGATGACCACTCTCTGTAAACGAGGAACCTGCATAATGTTGCGGTAGGAAAATCGCTTCATCAGATCTGGCACAACCCGTTGCCAGTAACGAACCTTCAAGCGGGGGACGTAAGCACCCTCTTGAGCAACGGCTTGTTCCGTCTCTTGTTTTTTTGCCTCTTTTTTTGCTTCTTTTTTCGCCATCACTGCCTCCCAGCGCGGTCTTGTTAGACAACGTCCAAAGGCTCTTGGCAACGGTGACAGGAGCGGACTTTGCGCCCGTCCAAAAATTTCGTCCGACCCCTGGTCGGTTTATCACAATGGGGGCAGACCACCATCACATTGGACCGGTCAATAGGGGCAGATTTTTGAATCCTGCCTGCTTCGCTGGCTCGTCGGATTGGTCGTTGATGCTTCCAAACCAAGTTAATTCCTTCAACAATCAATTTCTTGCCCCCGTCGCGAACCTGGACCACCTTTCCTCTTTTTCCTTTGTCGTCACCGGCGATGACCAGAACGGTGTCGCCTCTCTTCACTCTCATCGGTCTTCTCCTGCCTAAACGACTTCGGGTGCTAAGGAAAGGATCTTCAAAAAGTTCGCCCGTAATTCCCGTCCCACAGGACCAAAGACCCGGGTCCCGATCGGGTTTTTGTTCTTGTCAATCAGCACGGCGGCGTTGTCGTCAAACCGAACGCAACTTCCATCCCGTCTTCGGATTTCCTTCGCCATACGGACGACGACCGCCCGAACGACCTGACCCTTTTCCACCGGTGCACCCGGCACTGCATCTTTCACCGAAGCGACGATGATGTCGCCAATAGTCCCGTAACGGTGGCGTCCCCGTAGGACGCGGATGCACAAAAGTTCTCTCGCTCCCGAATTGTCCGCCACTTTCAATCGGCTCATTGGCTGAATCATAGGAATGCCTCCTGAACGAGATGACCACCCGCTGACGCTCAAGTCTTAACCTTTTTCCTTGTCGTCCCTCTTTTGGGACCTTGCTTCGGCAATGACTTGAGCGCTTAAGTGGGGTGGTAGTTCCTGATAATGCGAAAATTCTATTTTATACGATCCCCGACCTCTTGTCAAGGACCTCAGTTCCGCTGCATACCTTTGGAGACTGGCCATTGGCACCAGGGCGGAGATCACTCGCATCCCGTCTTCGGGCTCTATCCCGATGACCTGCCCCCGCTTGCCGTTGATGTCGCCGATAACGTCCCCGACGAATTCTTCCGGAACAGTCGCTTCCAGCCTCATTATTGGTTCCAACAAATAAGGTTCCGCTTTCTCAACGGCGTCCCGCAACGCCAGCAGACCCGCCATCTGAAAGGCATAGTCGGACGAGTCCACTTCGTGATACTTGCCGTCATACAGGATTACCCTTATGTTGATAAGGTTGTAGTTGGCTAAAACACCCCGCTCCTTTCCCTCGCGCACGCCCTTTTCCACTGACGGAATGTATCGGGCAGGAATGGCGCCACCGGTGATTCTATTGACAAATTCAAACTCCACACTGGGGTCCAACGGTTCTACTCTTATTCGGGCGATCCCATACTGACCTCTACCGCCCGTCTGCTTGACAAACCTTCCCTCTCCTTCCGCCGGCTTGCGGATCGTCTCTTTGTAGGGTATCTTGGGCAGGGTGGTGATCACTTCCGCGCCAAACTTGCGCTTCAGTTTCTCTACCATTACCTCTAGATGCTGGTCACCCATTCCCACGATGATCGTCTCCCCTGTTTCGGGGTGTCGGTGCCAGCGAAAGACGGGGTCCTCCTCCGCCACCCGCTGAATACCCGAGAGAATCTTTTCCTCATCACCCCGAGCCTTGGGATAGACCGCCAGTTCCATATAGCCCGTCGGGAACTCTATGGGGGGCAAATGACCGCCGATCGGCTCCGTCGTGATGGTGTGACCGGCACGAGTCCTTTCCAGTTTGCCGACTAAGGCGATGGATCCGATCGGCGCTTCGCCGATCGGTTCGTAATTTTTCCCTTGGGGCACCATCAATTGACCGACTCGTTCTCGCCCCCCGACGGTGGCGTTCAAGATGGTACTATCGCTGGAAAAAGTTCCTGAAAAAACGCGAAACAAACTGATCCTTCCGACGTAAGGATCGGCAAAAACTTTAAAGACCAGAGCAATGCCCGGTCCGTTCAAACGGGGCGTGAGGGTGGAGGACTGCCCGTCCTGAATCCACGAGATCGTTTGCTCCGTCGGCGGTGGCACCCAGTCCACGATCGCGTCCAACAGAGCCCTCAGTCCCCATTCTTTCAGAGCGCTTCCGGCGAACACCAGCAGGTTTTTCTCCGGTGCGCTAACGAGCCGGCGCAGCCCTTTGACAACGGCTTCTTCGTCAAGAGAGCCGGTATCTAAATAAGTTTCCAGGA
Source organism: Candidatus Caldisaccharidevorator malaysiensis (assembly GCA_025057575.1). Lineage (GTDB taxonomy): Bacteria > Armatimonadota > Fervidibacteria > Fervidibacterales > Fervidibacteraceae > Caldisaccharidevorator > Caldisaccharidevorator malaysiensis. The sequence continues at coordinate 25,562 of JANXBO010000022.1, read as the reverse complement.
GGGCGTCATCGGTTTCGGCAACCGCCTCCACAATTCTTTCTCGGTATGGGACCAGATCCTCGGGAACCTGTGCCGTTGTCCTGCGATCTTCCAGGTGCCCCGTCACCAAATTGACGACCGTGCCTCCATTACCCTTAATTGGAACCCATAAGGGCAAAGGTGTTAGGTGAAAGTGCTCTTCCAGTTGGGCGAGGACCTTTGCCAGATCGGCGCGCTCATCGTCCGCTTTGTTAATGAAAGCGATGCAAGGTAGCCGATGATGGCGGATCAGGCGCAGGCTTCTTTCGGTCATCGCCTCGGCACCAACGGTTGCATCCAAAACCAAAACGACCCCGTCCACGACCCGAACGGCAGCGTAGGCGTCGCCGAAGAAGTCCAACAGCCCGGGGGTGTCCACTATATTGATCCAGGTGTCCCGCCAAGTCAGGTGACCGACTGACAGGGAGACACTGTGATGACGACTCTTTGCCTCTTCTTCGTGATCAAAGACGCTGGTTCCCTGATCGACGGACCCCTTTCGGCTGACCGCACCTGCAAGGAACAAGAGGGCATCGGCAAGAGTTGTCTTACCAGCCCCGGGACCACCCAAAAGGGCAATGTTCCTTATTTTTTCAGGAACCAGTGCCGCCATCGGGACCGACTGCCTCCCCGCCCGTTTCGGTAGTTTCGGTTATTGTTGGACGAATGCTGTGCTCTTGGGTTTCTCCTTCCAGGCTCTCCAGAACTAATTCCTCCTCCGGCATCGCTTCCCGGCGCCGAACGAGGGGAACCCGTGCCCGACGAAGGATTCGGACGACCCGCCATCTCTTCGTCCGAGAGAGGGGTCGGCATTCCACGATTTCCACCACATCGCCTTCTCGGCATTCATTCCGTTCGTCGTGGGCGTAGCAGCGCGTGGTGCGGGTCATTTCTTTCTTGTAAAGGGGATCGGCGACCCGTCTCTCTACGGCGACCACAACGGTTTTATCCATCCGGTCGCTGACAACCGTTCCGATTCGCCTTTTCCTTTTTGTCGTTTGCTTCAAAAATGACACCTACCTTAAGCCGTCACGCTGACCGCAGAAGATACCTCTCGGTCAAAAGGGTTTTGATGCGCGCGAGGGTTTTTTTCAGCATCCGAATGCGGTGGGGTCGTTCTAAAACTCCCTTACCGATGGCTTGCTGCTGTCGTAGGTTAAAAAGTTCTCGGTAGACCTCTTCCATTTTTTGTATTAGTTCGTCATCGGACATTTGCCGAAGGCGCTCCAATTCCTCAACTCTCTTGGACACCGACGGACGCCTCCCGAAAAATCACTTTGGTTTTGATCGGCAGTTTGTAAGCAGCCCTTTTGAGAGCCGTTTCCGCCATTTGGGGGCTGACGCCGGAGATTTCAAACAGAATGGTGCCCGGCTTGACGACGGCGACATAGGTTTCCGGATCCCCCTTACCGCCACCCATCCGCGATTCCGCTGGCTTCTTGGTTACGGGCTTATGGGGAAAGACTCTGATCTGCAGGTTGGCAGCCCGGCGAACAAAGTTCGTAATGGCAATACGGGCGGCTTCCAGTTGCCGGTTCGTCACCCAGCCAGGCTCTAGGGCTTGAAGCCCAAAGTCTCCGTTCACTAAGGTATGGCACCGGCTGGCTTTTCCTTTTAGGGAGCCTCTGTGTTCCTTGCGAAACCGCCTTCTTCGGGGCATTAGCATCGGTCGTTAACCCTCCTGGCTCTCCAGTTCCTCTGTCTCGGCTTCCTCTGAAGAAACGGCAACGATGCGGACCGGCTCTTTGCGGGTGGTCAGCAAAACCCTCTCCTGCCCTTTCGTTAAAATGTCGCCCCGGTAGAGCCACACATGCACACCGATCCGACCCCACTTGGTCCACGCCTCATCAAAACCGTAGTCAATGTCTGCCCGAAACGTGTTCAGTGGGACTCTGCCGATATGCAGTTTTTCATCCCGAGCCAACTCGGCACCGCCCAAACGACCAGCCACGATAATTTTGATTCCCAAAGCCCCACCACTGAGAGCCCGCAAAGCCGCCTGCCGCATCGCCCTCTTGTGAGCGACTCTTCTCTCTATTTGCTGGACGACACTTTCGGCTAACAGTTGTGCTTCTAATTCGGGCTTTTCCACCTCCCGCACGTGCAGGTGAACCTCTTTGTCTTTAGCGAGTTCCTCAAGGCTTTTGCGCAATTGCTCCACGGTCCGCCCCCGATGCCCAATCAGCATTCCCGGTCGCGCCGCATAAACGGTCACGATCACCATATTTAACTTTCTTTCAATATCTATCCGGGGAATCCCCGCCGCTTTAAATTTTTTCTTGATTAAGTCTCTGATTTTGATATCCTCTAAAACCCAGTCGGTGTAGTTGCGGTCCGAGAACCATTGACTGGGCCACTCTCGGATAATGCCGATTCTCAGTCCGATCGGGTTGACCTTCTGACCCAACCTACGATCCCTCCTTGGTGGTGATCGTGACAGACAAATGAGCAGTCCGCTTGCGGATGGGGTAGACCCTACCTCGTGCCCTGGGACGAAATCTCTTGAAAGTAGGCCCCTGTTCTGCCACGGCTTCAACGACCACGAGGTCTGACTCGGAAAGATCGTAGTCGTTGACAGCGTTCCCGATCGCCTGCTTGAGGAGACGGGCGTAGTAGCGGGCCGCCTTATGGGGCATTAGGGTCAGCATATGAAGCGCTTCCGTTGCCCTTTTGCCCCGAATCAGCCGGGCAATGAGAAGGGCTTTGCTAGCGGACAAACGAAGGAACCGTTGACGGGCACGAATAGTCGGCTTCTCCTCCTGCATTGGTCGTCTCCGCACCTTTACTTGACCCTTACGACTCTCTCTTTTGCCTCACCGTGCTGGCGGAACTGTCGGGTGGGAGCGAACTCGCCCAGTTTGTGTCCGACCATCGCCTCGGTGATATAGACGGGAATGTGCCGTCTGCCGTTGTAGACGGCTATCGTATGACCGACCATTTCCGGAAAGATCGTGGACCGTCGCGACCAGGTTCGGATGACCTCTTTTTGCCCCGTCCGGTTCATTTCTTGGATCTTGCGAAGAAGTTTGGGATCACAATAAGGTCCTTTTTTCAGTGACCGTCCCATACAAATACCCCCCTACACCATTTTGTCTCCATATCCGGTCCGTCGTCTCTTTACGATCAACTTGTCGGACGGCTTTTTGGGTTTTCTCGTTTTCTTTCCTAAAGTCACCCAACCCCAGGGCGACTTCGGGGCTGGCATTCCGATGGGCGCCCGCCCCTCACCACCGCCGTGGGGATGATCGTCCACATTCATTGCTGAGCCCCGCACGTGCGGTCGCCGCCCTAAGTAACGGGACCGACCGGCTTTGCCCAATGTGATCAGTTCGTGCTCCAACAGCCCGACGCGACCGATCGTTGCCCGACACCGTAGCGGAACCATTCTAACTTCTCCGGATGGCAGTTTAATGGTTGCATAGCGCCCCTCCTTCGCCATCAGGACGGCGAAGGAACCGGCACTGCGGACAATCTGACCACCCTTGCCGGGTGTCAGTTCTACATTGTGAATGATCGTGCCGTCGGGAATTTGGGACAGAGGTAGGCAGTTACCGACTCGGATGTCCGCATTGGGTCCCGACTCTACCTCCATCCCGACTTCTAAGCCCTCGGGCCAAAGGATGTAGCGCTTTTCTCCGTCCCCATACTGGATCAACGCAATCCGTGCCGAGCGGTTGGGATCGTATTCAATAGCGACGACCTTTCCTTTAACCCCTTCTTTATCTCTTTTGAAGTCAATGATCCGGTAAAGCCGCTTGGTCCCTCCCCCGCGAAAGCGAACCGTTATTTTCCCTTGATTGTTCCGGCCAGCGTGTTTCTTGAGGGGCTCAACCAGGGATTTTTCGGGCTCGCCTTTGGTAATCTCCTCAAAGGTATAGTAAGTGGCGTGCCGGCGCCCTGCCGTCACTGGTTTTGCCTTCTTGATTCCCATTGTTCTCTCTCCCTTACCGACCCTTACAGGAGCCCCTCATAGATGGGCAGAGTCTGACCTTTGGCGACGGTGACGACAGCCTTTTTGTAGCGAGGAGTATGCCCGACGGGGCGAAACCGCCTCCAACGACCGCCCCGCATTTTCGGACGCACTTTTAGGGTCGTCACCTTCTCCACCGTGACATTGAAAATCTTCTCCACTGCCTCCTTGATTTCCGGCTTGGTGGCGTCCCACAGGACCTTGAACGTGTATTGATTGTGGGCACGGGCAATCCTCAAGGTTTTTTCCGTTACGATCGGTTCTATGAGGATGGTGAAGGGATTACGATCCAGGCTGGACATAGGACCAGCCAAACCTCCTCTCCAAGACCAACGATAACGCTTGAGGGGTCGTCACAATGACCTTATGCTGGAGAAGGTCCTCCGTTGACGGTTGCAGAACGGGAAGGGTGTCCACTCGCGGCACATTCCTCACCGATAAAAGAACACTTTCCGACTTTTCTGGCAAGAGGAGCAAGATCCGCTTGCCCAGGATTCCCAAGGTTGTGAAAAGGTTGTGAAAAACCTTTGTCTTGGGTCCGTTCATCTGATTCAACCCGTCAATGAGAAGGACCTCTCCTTCCCGTAATTTGACCGCCCACGCCATTCGCAGGGCTGCCTCTTTCATTTTTTTATTGATCTTTTGTCGGTAACGGACGGGTTTGGGTCCGTGCACGATTCCCCCGTGGCGCCACTGGGGGGCGCGAATGGAACCCTGTCGCGCCCGCCCGGTCCGCTTCTGAGACCAGGGTTTGCGCCCTCCACCGCTGACCTCGCCCCTTCGAAGGGTAGAATGAGTGCCCTGGCGCCGGTTCGCCTGGTGGGCAACCACTACTTGGTGCAACAACGGGACATTGACCTCAATATGGACAATGTCGTCAGGGATCGTGAAAACCCCCGTCTGGCTCCCTTCCAGGTTGTAGATCGGTAACTCCAACGGGACCACCCTATCTTTCTATTTTCTCTATTCTCACGAGCGCCCCATTCGGACCAGGGACACTACCCTTGATAAGCAAAAGATGATCTTCCACGAAAAGATCAAAAACGGTCTGACCTTTGATGGTGATGGTCGTGTTGCCCATATGACCGGGAAGGCGGGACCCCGGCAAGACCCGTTGAGGTCCTTGAGAGCCGTGAGAACCGGGTTTGCGATGAAAGTGCCATCCGTGGGACGCAGGATGTCCCGAGAACCCCCACCGCTTCATCACGCCGGCAAAACCTTTTCCTTTGGATTGGGCAGTGATTTTGACCCGATCGCCTTTTTCAAAAATGGCAACGGTGACCAGATCCCCCACCCGAACGGAACTATCTGAAGCGACGGGAAATTCCGCCAGGAACCGATGGGGTCGGACCCCTGCTTTCGCAAAGTGTCCCGCTAACGGCTTGGTCACCTTGCGACTGGGAATCTCCTCAAAACCCAACTGGACCGCCCGATAACCGTCCTTTTCCAGAGTCCTTTCCTGAACGATGGGGCACGGTCCTGCCCTAATGACGGTAACAGGGACCGCGTTCCCGTCTTCATCAAAGACCGTCGTCATCCCGATCTTTCTTCCCAGAATCCCTTTAACAGCGTGCTCCGCCATCACGGACCCTCTTTCATCGTGATATAACAAGTCGTCACAACTTGACTTCTATATCCACCCCACTGGGCAAATTGAGAGACCTCAAAGCATTGACGGTTTCAGCACTCACATCCAAGATGTCAATCAATCGTTTGTGGATACACAGTTCAAAGTGCTCCATACTTTCCTTGTCAATGAAAGGAGAGCGGATGACACAATAGATGTGCCGCTCGGTCGGCAACGGAACAGGTCCTTTCACCCGAGCGCCTGTAGAGCGGGCGACGTTAACGATCTCCTGGGCCGACCGGTCCAGGATACGATGGTCAAAAGCCTTAAGCCGAATCCGAATCCTTTGTTCTGCCGTCATCTACCGTTGACACTCCGTTTCGCTGGCGACCATCCGTCCTTCTTGCTTAGGAGCCGACTCCTGCAAGACTGATCGCATACCCTCTTTCGGCAATGACCTTCTCCGCAAGCCCTGCTGGCACCGGTTCGTAATGGCTGGGGCGGATCGTGTAACTGCCCCTGCCCTGAGTTAAGGACCTAAGAATTGTGGCGTAGCCAAAAACTTCTGCTAACGGCACTTCAGCGGTGATCGCCGTTGCGTTCCCCGGCAGGTCCTGCACCCCTTTTATTTTGGCTCTTCTCGCCGTCAAGTCGCCTAAAACTTCTCCCAGATATTCCTTAGGCAAAAGGACCTCAAGAGCCATAATGGGCTCCAAAAGAAGGACGCCCGCCTGCAAGCAGGCTTCCCTCAGGGCGGCTTGGGCGGCTAGTTTGTAGGCGATCTCGCTGGAGTCCACTTCGTGATAGGCACCGTCCAAGAGGGTTGCCTGGAAATCCACAAGAGGATAGCCCGCTAAAACGCCTCTTTCAGCACCCTCCCGGATTCCTGCTTCTACGGCGGGAATGAACGGCGCTGGTATGGCGCCGCTTCGGATCTTATTGACGAAAAGGATCCCTGATCCTCTCGGGAGGGGATCCAATTGAATGAGGACCTGACCGAATTGACCCCGTCCCCCTGTCTGCCGAACGTAGCGGCCTTCTGCCGTGGCGCTTTTGACGATCGTCTCTCGGTAGGAGACCTGGGGCTTCCCCAATCGGGCTTCTACGCCAAATTCCCGCCGCAGCCGATCCTCAAGGATCTCCAACTGGAGTTCGCCCATACCGGAAAGGATGGTCTGTCCGGTTTCGGTATCGTGGCGAACCCGAAGCGTCGGATCCTCTGCCGTCAACTTTTGAAGGGAATCCATCATCTTCTCTTGATGCTTTCGGTCCCGCGCCTCAATCACCCGAAAGATCACTGGTTCGGGGAATTCAATGGGTTCAAAGAGGATGGGATGATCGGGATCGCAAAGGGTTTCGCCGGTGCTCAGGGATCGGGGACCTAAGATGCCCACGATGTCGCCTGCTTGGGCTTCCCCGATCTCCTCTCGATAGTTGGCGTGGAGGCGCAAAATCCGCGACACTCTCTCGTTAACACCCCGGCTCGGATTGTAGAGGGTCTGTCCTTGTTTGATGACACCAGAGTAGACCCGCAAGTAGATTAACCGCCCCACATAGGGGTCCGTCTGGATCTTAAAGGCGAGGGCGCTAACGGGGTCGCTGGGGCTCATTCTCCGGACAACGGTTTTACCGGTCTTGGGGTCCATACCGCTAACGGACCCGATGTCCGCTGGCGATGGCAAGTAGTAGCAGATAGCATCCAGAAGGGGCTGGATACCCCGATTTTTCAGCGCCGTGCCGCAAAGGACGGGAACCAGTTTCATCGCCAAAGTTCCCTTCCGGAGCCCGAGCCGAATGGCGTCCGCCGTTAGGGCACCGGTTTCCAAATATGTTTCCAAGAGGTCATCGTCCTGCTGAGCGGCTTCCTCAATCAGATGCTGCCGAAGATCAGCGACGACGGGCAACAGATCTTCGGGCACTGGCTCTTCCCTCATCTTGGTGCCCAACTCATCCTCCCAGTAGATCGCCTTCTCCTCCACCAGATCCACAACCCCAAGGAAACTTCTCTCGTTGCGAATGGGCCACTGGACGGGGACCGGATTGGCGCCCAGACGCTCTTTCATCTGTTGAAGAACGATCAGAAAATCCGATCCCACCCGATCGAGTTTATTGACGAAGGCGATCCGAGGCACCCGATACTTGTTGGCTTGGCGCCAGACCGTCTCACTCTGCGGCTCCACACCCCCCACACCACAAAAAACAGCCACCATCCCGTCAAGGACTCTTAGTGCCCGCTCTACCTCTACGGTAAAATCCACGTGACCGGGAGTGTCAATGATAGAGATGCGGAAGAGCGACTGGTCGTCGGGCTTCCCCTTTAAGGACCAGTAGCAGGTCGTTGCTGCGGCGACGATGGTGATCCCTCGCTCCTTCTCCTGAGGCATCCAATCCATCGTCGCCGTGCCTTCATCCACGCTGCCGATCATATGAACCTTTCCGGTGTAATAGAGAATTCGTTCGGTCGTGGTCGTCTTCCCCGCATCAATGTGCGCGGCGATTCCGATATTTCTTGTCCTTTCTAAGGGCAAAGTATTTTCCATTTCCGTTGCTTCCTCCGGTTGGTTGAGTCCGCCCTTTTTTCTCCTATTGGGGCGGACGGCACCGTCGCCGAGGGGAGACCCCGAGCAGGAGCCGGCTTACCAGCGGTAGTGGGCGAACGCCCGATTGGCTTCTGCGATTCGGTGCATCTCTTCCTTCATCCGGACGCCACCTCCCCGACCCTGAGCCGCCTCTATCAACTCAGTAGCCAGAGCGTGAGCCATCGTCTTTTCGTCTCTTTCCCTGGCGGCTTGAACCAGCCATCTCACTGCCAGACTGAGCCGGCGGGCAGGTCGGACCTCCACCGGCACCCGATAGGTTTGCCCCCCGACTCTTCTGGGTTTCGTCTCTACGAGAGGAATGCAGTTGCGGATCGCCTGGGCAACGATTTCAAAAGGATTTTGCCGCGACCTCTGTCCCACAATCTGAAGGGCTCCGTAGACGATCTTCTCCGCCTTGCTCTTTTTGCCGTCCTGCATCACTTTATTGATCAGTTTCTGAATCAACCGACTCCCGAAAATCGGATCCCCTGAAATCTCTCTTAACGGCACAAATCCGCGTCGCGGCATAGGGACTCACCTGACCAATCGCCTATTTCTTTTTCTTGGCACCGTATCGGGAACGGGACTTTTTACGGGCGTCTACTCCCGCTGAATCCAGGGCTCCCCGAACGACTTTGTAGCGGACGCCTGGCAGGTCCTTCACCCTGCCGCCCCGAACCAGCACCGTGCTGTGCTCCTGAAGGTTGTGCCCCTCTCCCGGAATATAGGCAATAATCACCCGCCGATTAGACAACCGAACCTTGGCAATTTTCCGCATTGCCGAATTGGGCTTCTTGGGTGTCATCGTGCGGACCAAAAGGCAAACGCCTCTCAGCATCGGCGCCCCTTTAGGATCGTATCGGTGGCGTCCCTTGATAGATGTGTAGCGCCACTTCAAAGCCAAAGTCCGGCTCCGAGACTTATTGGGCTTTCGCCCTTTTCTAACCAGTTGCGAAATCGTCGGCATCTTGTCCTTCTCCGTTCACAGTTATTTTGCGCCAGCCACCTACTGCGGAGAAACCACCGGCTGGGTGGACTGCCGCTTGCAGTCCCTTTATTGTAGAACAGATTTCACCTCAAGTCAAGAGCAACGGGATGAGAGGGCTACGATCCCTTGCTGGCGGTCTTAAGAAGGACGTCTATTCGGGAGACCTGGTCCAGGCTATTTTCTATGGTCATTTGGTAGCGGATTTTTGCAGGGTGATTGACGAACGGTCGTTGCTGCACCGCACCCACACCAGGGGTGGGACCTGTCAAGGGACCACTGGGACCAGCGCTTTCCTCGCCGGCTAAGGCTCCCGGTCCCATCCCAAAGCCAGGAGCCGCCCGTCCCGGCATTGCCCCTGGACCCATCATTCCCGGACCGCCCATCATCGGACCCATTCCGCCCATCATCGGACCCGGTCCCGCCATTGGCATACCAGGTGCCTGTCCGACTCCCCCCGGTCCCGCAACGGTTCCTCCTGTCGGGGCTGCTGCTGGTGCTAAAGCAATAATCGTCACATAATCGGTGTTGAAAACCCCCGTCACTTCTAATTTGGAGAAAACCACTTGACCGGCATCCAGATCAAACAGGAGCGTCCGCTTTCCCTCCACGGTTCCTTTCAGGGGAGCCACGGTCGTTACGGCAGCCGACGGACCCACACCACTCATTGCGCCCGGTCCTGCCATTCCACCGGGACCCATCATTGCCCCAGGGCGTCCCATCATTCCTGGACCGGTCATCGCGCCCGGTCCTGCCGGCACTCTGCCGGAGGGTCCGCCCCCGCCCATCGGGGGCATACCGACCATTGGACCCGCCATTCCCCCCCGCATCCCAGGACCACTAACGGCACCAGGACCCATTGCTCCAGGGACCATTCCGGGCATCATCCCTGGCATCATCCCGGGCATCATCCCGGGACCGCCGCCCATAGGACCTGCCATCGGTCCCGCCTGCCCCCCTGGCACGCCTATGGTGCCGGCTTGGCTGATGTCCAGCGTCGCCGGTGCCTTAAAGGTGCTGACGATGCGGGCGCACGTTCGCCCTTGGTAAGTCTCAAAGCCCTCAAAAGAGTGGATGGCTCCAACGGTGACAATGGGAGCGTCCGCAAGGATTAATTTTGCTTCCGCCACCCCCGCTGCTGGCACTTGACCCATTGACGGGGCTGTGGGTCCCCCAGGTCCAGTGACGCTGCCCAATGGCTCTCGGTCCTCTCCCAAGGCGCCCGGCGCTGCTCCCATCGGTCCGAACATCCCCGGTCCTGCCACCTGCTGAGCGCCCGCCCCAATAATGGTCAGGTTCTCCAGATTGCGAGGCATCGTTAAGGGACCCGCCCAGGTTTCACCGACCCGAAGGGGTCTGTTGGGAAATTCCAGGTCATTAATCCCACTGACCAGTTGCACAACCGTTGGCAGATCCACTCCGGTAATGACCGCTCCGTTTTGCAGAAGAGTCAGGAAGCCAAACTCTTGGTTCGCTGCTGGGGCGATAGACGAAGAAAACTGCCGCTCAATGAACCCCTCCTCCACTGCCCGCACCACTCGGAACTGACCGTCAGAGGTGATGTCCCGAAAGACCTGTCGCCAGGGTAGGGTCAGTCGGGTGCTCAGAGTCGTCAGTTTCTCACGAACCGCTTTAGCAGGGACCTCGCCTTTTGCTATTCCTTCCGCCTTCATCGTATAGAAAGCGAAGTCTCCCACCCGTCCTTTGATGCGGAATAAGATCCCTTCGGGAGAGACGCCTTGTGCCGTCAGATTAACAGTTATCTGGATCTCTACCTGTCCCGCCAAGCGTCCGGCAGAGTCCCTGCCAATGACCCGAATCCGATGATCCCCGGAAAGAGCCTTCAGTTCCGCCAAGTCCAGGGTTACCTCAAAAGGATGGGAGACGGCGCTGACAAATTTGTCGTTAAACCAGACCATCACATAACCTTGACGATCCGGCAAAGCAGCCCGCAGAACGAGGCGGCGGCTGGTGACCGTTTCGCCGTCCTTCGGGGAAAGAATGGATACTTGCCCAACGGACGCACTTGCCAACAGCCCCATTAGGAAGGTTACCATCAACAGCCGTCGCCCGATCATCTCTTGGCACCTCCGATTTATTCTGCCATAATTGTATCATCGTCGCGTTCCTTTTTTTGTTCAGGAAAGCTGCAAACGAAGCATTGGGAGAAAGGTGGAGAGAAGAGATGGCGGTTCGGATCGTGGAGGTCACCATTACACCCACACCCCTCAGGCCCGGAGTTCCTGCTCACGCCGTTTGCAGGGTGGAGGGCGATGAACCGGTCCAGAGAGTCTATGCCGTCCTTCCGGACGGGCAACCCTTGAACCTCGTGAAAGTTTCTGAGACGGAATTTGAAATCCGGCAGGAAGTTCCGTGGGGTGCCCCTCCCGGCACCTACCCCATCACCCTGGTTGCGGAAGGAGCCAGCGGAGCCCGAACGACTTACGCAACCTCGGTTACGATTCAGTAGCGGGCAGCGCCGAAGAAGTAGAGTAAATGAGGAGAAGGGGCTAAGAAGCTGGCGACTGATTGGTTTTGCCTAAAGAAGCCTACCAAATCTCTGTGAAAAGAAGTCCCCCGATGAGAACCATCCCCACAGAGAAGGAGAACAGACCAAAGATCAGATCGGGACCGGTGCTGGCGCCGTTGATCAGAGACCGAGACAGCACCTCTACGGAAGCCGTTAAGGACGGCAGGAAAATGGGGAAGGCAGCGATGGTGAAGACAGCCCAACGGCTCTGACTTCGGGAGAGCATCGCTCCAAGGACCGTGCCCAAGGCGGACAAACCTGGCATCGGTAAGAGCAGACCAGCAAAGAGACCTGCCACATCCGGACGGGGAAAACCAAAGAGAATGATGAAAAGGATCATCGTTAACACTCCGATGAAACTCAGGAGCAGAAAGTTAAAGAGAGTCTTGCCGGCAAAGACGATGGTAGGGGTGGCGAGGAGACGAAGATGATCAGCGGTGCGAGCATCCTCCTCCTTTGAGAAGGCACGCACCAGCGCGTTAACGGAAGAAAAAAAGAGAATGACCCAAAGGAGACCTGCTGCGGGTCGGGGCTGACGGGTCAAATCGCCGGCGCACAGGCTGACCAGGACAAGGGCAATGAAAGCAAACCCTAGGCTGCTCACCAGCGCCTGACGGCTTCGCCACTCAGATTGAAGGTCTTTTCGGGCGATTGCCCAGGCTTTTCGGGACCAATTCCAAGATGTCTGTAGCGGAAGCCAGATCCCTGGGATCGTTCGTTGCAAAGATGATCAGCCCCTGTTTTTTTTGCTCTTCTATAACCTGCTGGATCATCTGACGACCGGACGCATCCATCGGGGCAAAGGGTTCATCCAGAATGATTGCTTTCGGGTTGCCCATCAGGGCAATCGCCAAGCGCAGTCGCATTTTCATCCCAGAGGAAAATTCCCGAAGTGGTTGCTGGAGAAAGGGCTCCAGACCAAAGCGCCCAGCTGTTTCAACCCCTTCTTTCCAATTGACATCCTTCAAATCAGCAGCCAGCCGAATGTTTTCCAGAGCCGTCAACTCGCCATAAGGCTCCGCATCCGGCAACACGGCACCAATCCATCGGTGAAAGTAACGGGGAGCGACCCTGTTTTTGTCGTGCCCCCACTCAACTTTCCCCGTCGTAGGCGTTAGCAGACCGACAAGAATTTTCAAAAGAGTCGTCTTCCCCGAGCCATTGGGACCCGTGACGACCAGACACTGACCCGTTTGACACTGAAAGGTCAAGTTACGAAACACCCAGCGACTGCCAAACGCCTTGCCCAGGAACGAGACCGTCAGTATGCCCCTCCACCGCCTTGACCGGCTCTTTGTGATAAGTTTTGCGTCACGGTGGGACAAAGGGCGACGGAACAGAGGGACTGAACAATGCCTCTCTACACACGACGGGGTGACCAAGGGGAAACCGATGTGATTGGGGGAAGACTTTCTAAAGACCATCCTCGTATTGAAGTGTTAGGCGTCCTGGACGAACTCAATGCCGTTCTCGGTCTGGTGATCAGCACTTGCCCTGATCGGCAAATCGTCGCCCTTTTGCGCCCCCTTCAAAGGGACCTGTTCACTTTGGGAGCCGCTTGCGCCGTTGTGCCGCCCCATAAATCACCGATTTCTTTAAGTAGATCTGTCGTCAATCGGCTGGAAAAAACCATTGACCGACTAACAGCGGAAGCTCCTCCCCCCAATCGCTTCGTCCTGCCCGGGGGCAGTCTGGCAGCAGCGTTCACCCACCTTGCCCGTGCCGTTTGCCGGAGGGCGGAGCGATCCTTAGTGCGCCTCTCCCGCACCGACCGAGTGGATCCCTTAATCATCCAGTATTTAAACCGGCTGTCAGACCTTCTCTTTGCCGTCGCTTTGCTCCTCAACAAGAGAACCGGCACGCCAGAGACCTTCTGGGAAGGGGCAAGGCGAAGAGCCGTTAAAAAGTGATGATAAGAGTCATCAAAATTGACGACCGATCCAAAGAGGTGGGCACGAGCGTTTTTAGACCAAGAATTACAATGAAGGAGGGATGCTTATGGTTATCCGTTGGCAGATGGTGTTTTTAACTCTCTTATGGATCTTATCGGTCGCCGCAGGGGCACCGGCAGGTCCACCGCCACCGGCTGCAACAGCCCGATCACCGATCCCCAAAGTGCTTCAGGAAGGGGTTGGCGTGGGCGAATTTTACAGTGTTGCGGTCACACCTGATGGGCGCTACATTGCTGCTGGTGTTCGCCGGTCGGCGCCGGTCGGGGTCAAAGAGGAAAAAGCGGTAGACATTTTTGACGCTCGGACCGGAAAGCCGATCGGCTTTTATGTCCTTCCAAGACCCTACGAAGGGATTCCCAAAGCCCTCGCCTTCTCGGGTGACGGTGCCCTTCTTGTTATTGGAGGGCAAGACGGCAAGGTGTTTCTGTGGGATACGGGAAAAGGTGCCCATCTGCGCACCCTCACCTTGCCGGCGCCCGTTGAGAGCGTTGCCCTCAGCAAAGACGGTCAATGGCTTGCTGTTGGTGCCCGAGACGGTGGGCTGCGTCTTTGGCAACGGGGGAAAGGCGGATGGTCCCAGCCGGTCCTCCGGCTAACACGAATCATTTTGAAGGGCGATGACTTGCGCCCCGTTGAGAGGCTTCCGGAGCCGCAACGACTGATGAAATTTCTTGATCCTCTCATTTTCCGGAAACCACCCTTTGTCCGATCGGTGGTGTTTGATCCTAAAGGCACCTGGCTTGCCGTAACAGGAACGGGCGACCTCAATGCCGACACGGTAAAAGAAGGGATTGCGATTTTGAGGCTTCCGGACGGAAGGGTTCAGGGCGTTCTCTCCGGTCACGGAAAGGGGGTAGCCCTTAAAGTGGCGGGTCGTCCTCCGGTCCCTTGGGTGAATGCTCTGGCTGTCTCTCGTGACGGACGATGGCTGGCGTCGGCGGGTTGGGATGCGACGGTGCGCGTGTGGGATATGACGAAGAGAGCGGAGGTCCGCCGGCTCCTCTCTCCCCGCACTCCCTTAGGCGCTTTCGCCACGCGGGTTTACAACGCAGTTGCCATCAGTCCCGACAGTCGGCTGGTCGCTGCCGGAGGATTTGGGGGGCGGGTGGATGTTTGGAACCTTTCCACGGGGACCTTGGTCCGATCCTTGGAAACGGGTAACATCGTGGAGGCGGTTGCCTTCACTCCCGATGGTGTCTTGCTCATCGCCGGTGGCTGGGATGGGCGATTGACGGCCTGGCGAGTAGGGTCTTGGCAACGATCTTGGTCTCGGTCGGCGACAGGTCGGACCTCGGAGCGAACGAACCCACCGCCGTTACTGTAAAAGGGGGCGAGAAAATGGCACCCGTTGAAGGCAACAGCGAACTTTTGGAAATGTCCCTTCGCCAGCTAGACCGTGTAGCCGAACTGATCCATTTGGACCCAAGAATTCACCCTCTTCTCAGGACCTGCAAAAGAGCCCTGGAAGTGAATGCCCCCGTCAAGATGGACGACGGAAGCGTCAGGACTTTTCGGGGCTATCGGGTTCACCATAACTTGGCCAGAGGCCCTGCAAAGGGCGGGATCCGCTTCGCACCGACCGTAACTTTGGACGATGTGAAGGCTTTGGCAATGCTGATGACCTGGAAATGTGCGGTGGTGGACATCCCCTTTGGGGGTGCCAAGGGAGGAGTCGCCTGCGATCCGTCCCGGTTGTCGGAAGGGGAACTGGAGCGGCTGACGAGGAGGTTCACTTCGGAATTAATCCCGCTGATCGGTCCCGAAAAAGACATCCCCGCCCCCGACATCGGCACTGACGAGCGGATGATGGCTTGGATTATGGACACCTATAGTATGAATGTGGGCTACTCCGTTCAAGGGGTCGTAACGGGTAAGCCCGTCAATCTGGGAGGATCTCGGGGAAGGCGAGAAGCCCCCGGCAGAAGCGTCGTTATCTGTGTTGAGGAGGCAGCCCGAAAATTAGGCATTCGGCTGGACGAAGCCCGAGTAGTGATTCAAGGCTTCGGCAAGGTGGGTAGCGTTGTGGCTCTCCTGCTGCACGCCGTCGGTTGCCGGATCGTTGGACTGAGCGATTTAAAGGGGGGCATTTACAACCCTCAGGGTCTGGACCCCATTCGGCTCACCGCTCACAAGAGGCAAGACAATACGGTTTCCACCTATCGGGACGGAGACTTTGTAACAAACGAGGAATTGTTGGAGTTGGGCTGCGACATCCTGGTGCCGGCTGCGGTGGAACGGGTGATCACGGAAAAAAACGCTTCTCGGGTTAAGGCTCGCCTCATCGCCGAAGCCGCCAATGGACCGATAACCCCTGAAGCGGATGCGATCTTGCAAGATAGGGGAACGCTAATTGTCCCCGATATCCTTGCCAATGCTGGTGGCGTGGTCGTGAGTTACTTTGAATGGGTTCAGGACATTCAACAATTCTTCTGGACCGAGCAAGAGGTCAACGATAGACTTCGCCAGGTAATTAGAAGGGCTTTCGGAGAAGTTTGGGCGGTGGCTCAGGAGCGGGGAACCGATATGCGGACAGCCGCCTACATCCTTGCCATCGGACGCGTCGCCGAAGCCATCCGGATGAGGGGGATTTATCCGTAGTCTTAACCCTGGTGATCATTTCGGTTCCTCAGAGAGCCCGATCTTCAGGGCGCGGTATCGGTTTTCCTTTCCACACCTATAAGTCAAGCCCCGATGTGCGAATCTTCTTCCTTCGTTCTAACTGGGAATCATATCGTCAATTTTTAACGAAGCCTTTTGCAGAATACCTGGCGACGCTTGAAGGAAAGTCCTTATGAAAGGGTTGGACACCATTATCCTTGGGGATGCACTAGAAACTTTGAGAGATCTGCCCCAAGAGATCGTTGATGTCACCATCACCTCTCCCCCTTATAACAAGGGAGAAAAGAACAAGGGTTGGCTGGTGGATAAAATCGTCTATCAAGGTGCCACCGACATAAAAGACGAAAAAACCTATCAGAAGGAGCAAATAGCGGTCCTAAATGAAATCTACCGTTTGACGAAAAAAGGAGGTTCCCTGTTTTACAATCACAAACTCCGCTGGTATCGGGGGCAAATGATACATCCGTATGAATGGGTGAGGCAATCCCGATGGGTCATTCGTCAGGAAATCATCTGGCACCGACGAATTGCTGCTAACTTGAGAGGATGGCGATTCTGGCAAGTAGACGAGAGGATCTTCTGGCTGTATAAGCCCAGAAACCAATCGGATCGGGTAGGACCAGAACTGAAACCCCGTCATGCCCTATTGACATCTGTTTGGGAAATTCCCCCTGAACGGGACGATCGTCACCCCAATCCGTTTCCCATTGAACTACCTACCCGATGCATTTTCTCTGTCCTGGATGGTAACAAAGGGGTGGTCTTGGATCCTTACTGCGGGATCGGAACGACTTTGGTTGCCGCCGTCCTCTTAGGCTGTCACTTTATAGGAATTGACATAAGTCCTGTCTATGTTACGATAGCGAGAGAAAGAATCAGGGACGCAGAAAAAGAAAGAGATCGCGTGCAGGCGGAGCTGAGCCTGCATAAGGTTCAAAAGACTTTTGAGGAACGGAAGAGAGAAGGACGCTGGGTTGGTCGGTTTTCACCACTCCACAAACCGATTGTCAGCCCCCAACAGCCTCTCCCGTATTCCAATAGAGATCATGAAGAACGCTGATAATTCCTTTGCACAAAAAAGCAGAAAGGTGTGATGGAACCGATCTTAAGTGTCCGCTTTATTGTTAGCGGATGGCTGTTGGAGGGGGAGAAGAATGGTGATCGTGGTTCCAACACCTACTTCACTATCGACCAGAATCCGACCTTTGTGAACATCCACCACGTTCTTTACAATTCGGGTCCCCAGACCAGTTCCCCCCGGTTTGGTAGAGATGGCTTTGTCGGTGAAGAGAACCGCCTTGACTTCTGGGGGAATCCCTTTGCCGGTGTCCGCCACTTCTATCTTTGCATAACCGTCATCCGGAAAGGACTCCCCTTCCTTAAAGGCAAGGCGGATGGTGACGGAGCCACCCGCTGGTGTTTCCGGGATGGCATTGTTGACCAGATTGTAAAGGGCATTGTAGAGCCGCTTGGCATCAGCAGGAACCAGGGGCATTTTTTCGTCCGCTTCCAGCCGCAAGGTTACTCCTTCTCGGTCAGCGACCGGTTTCAAATGGTGGAGGACTTTGCCGCTGAGTTCCCTCAGATCGGTTGGCTCAAAGTGGGGAGGCGCAATAACTCCCTTGACGGCATCGGCAATCTCCCGCACCCTTTCCTGAATGTGAGTGGAAGAGTCTTGGATCATTTCCATCGCTTCTTTGAAGAAACCGTCAAAGGTTTCTATGTCTTGCGCCAGTTCGGGGGGTATAACTCCTTGGTCTTCGGTCAATCGGGACAGCCCCTCTTTGACGGGCTGATAAAGAAGAGACAAGGTCATTGCTGTGGTCAGGACAGGAGTCAAGAGGTTTTTTAGGTCGTGGCTAATGTTTCCTAACAGGCGCGCGATCGTCGCCAGTCGCCGTTCTTCTTGGAGACGCATCATTTCCAAAGCGGTGGCAGCGGAAACCCCCATCACCGCTAAAACTTCCATATCGTGCTCGTCAAAATCACTGTCTCTTTTGTTAAGAGCCTGAAGGACCCCGAGGGAGTTGCCGTCCACATCTTTCAAAGGAACGGTAATCATATTTCTGGTGATGTAACCAATTTTCTCGCCGACTTCTCGCATATGGGCTGCTTCCCGTCTCACATCGGCACTGATCTTCGGCTCACCGGTGCGAAACACTTCTCCCGCAACGCCTTTGCTGGCGGGTATCTCCATCCCAGTCAACTCGTCGGCTTTTTCGCCGATAACATATTTGAAGACGAGGGTATCTCTATCCGGATTGTAGAGGTAGAGGGTGCCGGCATCGGCATTGACCACCTCCAACCCGACCCGCAGGGTCTCCTTCAGCATCTCATCCAACTCCTGAGCCGTAAATGGACCCCGTGCTCGGCGGTAAAGGGCGCTGGTGATGCGAAAGATCGCTTCCAACTGGCGGTTGCGCTGCTCCAATAGAACAGACACTTCTGTCATTATCCCTCACCCCCGACGGCGCCTCGTCCCCGACAGTGTTTGTTATTGGAATTATAGACAGGAGCAGGAGAAGGCGCCCGGTTCTGCCTCAATCAATAGACTACCGCAAGACCGGCACTTGATGTATCCTTGCGTTCCGGCTATCGCGGTGGTGGCGACCCGTCCTGTCAGCAGGGCTTCCACTTCCTCTCGGACTCTTTTCAAGGGTCGCTTTCCCCAGGGAATGGCTTCAATGATCAACGGAAAAGAGGCTTCTTGAAGAAGAGGAGCCAACTGATGCCAGGGGACGGTCCCATAACCGGGCTGCAGGTGAAGGTCGTGGGTGCCTTCGTTGTCCGCTAAATGATAGGTGGCGACCGATTCAAGAACCGTTTCCAGCCAGAGGGTGGCATTGCCGGCGATATGGGCATGTCCTGTGTCAAAACAGAGCCGAATCCAGGGCGAAAGAAATCCGGCAATTAAGCGGGAAAGTTCTGCAGGATTCTCCCCCCAAGAGTCGGGGAGCATATTCTCCACCGCTAAAACGATCTTCAAATCTTGCGCCAGAGGGAGCAATTCCTCCAGGCTTTCATTGAGAAGGGACGGTGCCGAACTCTTGTGAGACGAATCGGCAGAGGGGTGGATGACTAAAACTTGAGCACCCAAAATGTGGGACCGCTCCAGGACCACCTTGTGAATCTCTACCGCCCGCCTCCGTTGCCGCTTATCAGGATGGGACAGATTGTAGGCTCCCCCATAAGGAGCGTGGACCGACCAGACCGTTATACCGGCGTCTCTGATGACAGAGGACCACGATTCCAAGACCCGAATTGGATTCTCAAGAAGGGGCGGATAATCCGTCTCAATTGCGCCAAACCCTGCTGACGACCATTCCGTCAGTTGCTCTTGAAGGCGCTCCGGATCTAAATAAGACACAGCAAAACCTAAGTTGGGTCTCTCCAACCGCCGTCATCCCCCTTCTCATCAAGAGTATGAGGACCGTTACCGAAAGGCTTCCAGCCATAATCATCCACGAAAGGGCGGAATTGTCCATCTTTGTCCGCATCCACCCAGATCGGATTAGTGATGGCGATGGGTTGCACGGGCAGCACTTTGCCCCCTCGTCCGCGGAAGGGCTTAAGGACTGGCTCCAGACCGCCCGC
Source organism: Candidatus Caldisaccharidevorator malaysiensis (assembly GCA_025057575.1). GTDB lineage: Bacteria > Armatimonadota > Fervidibacteria > Fervidibacterales > Fervidibacteraceae > Caldisaccharidevorator > Caldisaccharidevorator malaysiensis. The sequence goes on along the minus strand of JANXBO010000022.1, from coordinate 5,748 downwards.
CGGACCGGTAACCATTGCCACATACCAGCTGTCCCGATCGGGCATCACGGTCCCGTTCAGGACTGCCTGCACAGAACGACCGGAAACCCGCTTCAAATCCCATCCCTTAATCGCGCGTCCATTGGCAATTAACTCCACCCGATCCACCGGCACCCAGTTGGCTGCCTCAACCGTTATGCGGAAAGTTGCGGTATCGTCCTTCATCGAAACGAAGGATCCGATGGGAGCATCGTTGATCGTGAAACTGATGAAAGGTCCGAGGCTAACGACCAGCGACCCATTGCGCACGGTCTTCTTGAGGAGTTCAGGGCTAATCTTAGCAGGCTCCTGATCACCGACGAAAAGGTAATTGCGGGCATAACCGACCTCATCGTAAACTAAACCGTGACTGTCAGAGCCCGCCACCCCTATGACTCTTTTGCCCCTGTTCAGAAAGAAAAACCAGTCCCTGATGAGGCGCCACAAGTCATCTTGGGCTTTCCCATTCATCAACTCCATTCCATCAAAATCCAGGCTAAATCCCTCTGGAGGCGGCTTGCCTACTTCAGGCCACTGATGAAGGTGGAAATAACCGATGTTGCCAAAGCGAGGATGAGCAACAACGATCACAGGCTCTTCGTTTCGGACATTTACCTGTTTCAGCAGTTCCTCAGCCGTCGGGCTGTCAAACGGTGGCGCCCCACCGTCCTCAAGGTGGGGATGAGCGATGAGGGGAAAAACGGTGAAGTGACCGAGGTGGCGCGTCGTCAACTCAACACCCGAGATGACCGTTAACAATCCGTTGAGACCTGACTCCGCGAGGGCTTCGGTTGGGTCCGTTACCACATTGTGGTCCGTCAGGACGAGCACATCCAAACCTTCGGCAGCAGCACTGACTAGCCGATCGGTGACGGTAACAGCGCTATCAAAACTTTGGGACGTATGGGTATGAAAGTCCGCCGAAATCCAACCGGTTGTGTCCACAGACCTCTTGAGGTTGAGCGAGATGTCAACGGTCTCGCCCTCTGGAAGGAAGGCATCCGCCCAGGCGATGTCGTATTCAGGTCCCCGTGAAGCAACAAAGCGATAGCGCCCTGGCGCAAGGGTAATCGTTCCTTTGCCGTCAGAATCGTAAAGGTAATTGGCAGCACCCGTCGCCTTGTAATCGGGTCCCAAATCTGGGTTGGGGGTTCCCGCAAGCCCCAGAATGGTAAGCCGAGAGGGAACGAAGGTTCTCTCATCGCGGACGGCGAAGCGGACCGTGCCCGGCTCCGTCACCCATACGACAAGAGGTCCTAAAGGTCGGTCCGTGACCGTGACGATGGCGGACTTAAGAGACCACCGATCTTTTGGCATCGCCACCAATCGAAACTGTCCTCTTGGTAGCCAGAACTGGAAAGCCCCTGTCGGGTCCGTTCGGGCGAGAGCGACGGGCACTGCCTTTTCCAGCAAGTTGTTTTTTCCCGCGGGGTTGGACGATATCCGCCCCGCTTCCACCGGCACATCTGGGACTTCTTTACCCGATCGCGACCGGACGAATCCGGTCAAACGAACGACCGTTTCACCGGATAAGTGATACCCCCACCGAGCGACTTCGGCAAGGTCCCGACCAACAATGAAGTAACGCCGATAGACCACCTCTTCACCTGGGTCCAGGTCAACAGTCGTGGCGACCGCATTGGTCCAATTCAGACCGCTCATCACGCGAAAAGGGGCTGAAGGGCAAGTCCATCCGTAGGCAACCCGCTCCCCATTGCCGCCGGTCCAATCAGCGGTGCCCTCGTTTCTTGCGATACCAAAACCGAACCTGGGTGCGAAGGGTCTGGCGAAACCCCAGTGAATCCCATCTCCGAGCATCATCTTTTTCAAAGAAACCGTTCCGTTATTTCGGGCGGTTGTCTCCATTTCTATGTAAGGAACCCGCTCCGCAAGCCGGTAGATTGTCGTGACCGATAGCGTTCCATCCTCACTGTCGACACCGGAAACCACAATCTCTGCCGATCGCCCATCCGCGCTCACCGTAGCCGTCAGCCTTTGATAGCGACCTTGTCGGGGATATTTGCCGAGAAAGAGAAAGACTTGGTCCAATTCGTCCGCCCCCGAAAGGTCGTTAACGCCTTTCCTTTTTGTGGACCAGCCCAAAAGACCGGCATCCACGATGTTGCCACCACTGGGCGCGCTCCTGTGGGGACGGTTGATGGCTTTGATGACAAAGGCAACTTGATCGTTGTGGATCACCCAATCGCCCACCCGACCGCCCCGACGCACCGACGGTGGCAGGTCGTCCACCCGTTGCACCTCATAGACACGCACCCGACCCCAACCGGTGGCAGCAAGCGTGAGGATAAAAAACCAACCGAACCAATGAAGGAAACACCGATGCGAAGTCATCACTTTTTTAGGTGCGCCTCCCCTGCATGCACGTAAAGGGTCGTCCCATCAGCGGTTTGGAGAATTAATTGACCATCTTTTGTAATTCCGCTCGCCACACCCTCAACGAGACGCCCGTCCGGCAAAAGGACCTGGACCGACCGCCCTCTTAAAAAGTCTAAGTTTTGAAAGTCTTGCCAGAAGGACTCGGCTTTCCCTTTTTCCCAGTGCGACCAGCCCTCTTCTATGGACAAAAGGAGCGCCTTCAAAACTTCTCCACGGTCCAATTGTTTCCCACTGACGATTTGCAAAGAAGTGGCGATTGGGCGGAGTTCTTCCGGAAAATCCTGCTCCCGAACGTTGACATTGATCCCGATCCCAACCAATGCCCACATTGCTCCTTTTTCTTGGGTAACTTCAACGAGAATCCCACCCAGTTTTTTTCCTTCTGCCATCAAATCGTTGGGCCACTTCACCATCACGGGCAATCTCAATCGGGTCCGAAGAGCCAAAGCGCTTCGGACCGCGATGAACAGACCCAGAGTCCCCAAGGGCGCCGTTGGGGGCAATCGCAAGATAAGAGTCATATACAGGTTCTCCAGGGCTGGTGAGAACCAGGACCGACCCATCCGACCCCGACCCTTGGTCTGATAGCCGGCGAGAACGATGGCGCCGTGGGGCGCCCCGTTCAAGAGCCATTGGCGGGCATCGTCCTGAGTGCTCTTCGTCCGGTCCTTCCACTTGAACGGTCTGCCCAGCCATCGGGTGCGGGCGGTCGCTTCTTCTAACCAGTCCATTGCCTTTAGCAAATGCCAACTCCCTCGTCCGTCCAACTGTTTACTTTTTTTGAGATTTTGTCAGGATCAACACGGACGAAAAAGGATGGAAAGCCGGCAACCAACCTCGCAGACTCTCATCATTTGTAAAGAACTTGTAGAGGAGAGAGAAGGCAATGACCCGGAGAGAGTGCCTGGTCAATCTTGGTTGCGTCGCGGTCCTTGCCTCAGTTAGGGAACATTTGGGGAGCCAAGGCAACGAAAGACTTACCCTACCCTACAACTTTTTCCCGATCAGTTACTGGGTCGGACCACCAGCAACGGAGGAGCGCTATCGGGAACTTGCGGACTGCCACTTTACCCTGACCTTTGGCGGCGACATAGACCTTTCCCACCGGTTCGGTATGAAAGCCTTGGTCTTTGACGATCGTGTCTTCAAAGCCTTGTCACAAAGAGACGAAGAATCCGACAAGTTGCTGGAAGAAGCTGTCCGTCGATATCGGAATCATCCTGCCTTCTTCGGTTTCTTTCTGAGGGACGAGCCCAACGCTTCGGAATTTGCTGACCTGGCAAGGGTTCACCAGCGACTGCTGGAATTGGATCCCAAGTCGGTGCCCTACATCAATCTTTTTCCGACCTACGCCACCCAACAGCAGTTGGGAACGCCAACTTACGACGAATATGTGGACCAATTCCTCAAGATCGTCAAGCCAAGGGTCCTCTCTTACGATCATTACGCCCTTCTTCAGGGGAGGGATCGTCCCGATTACTTTCTGAATATGGAGATCATCCGCCGCATGTCTTTGCAGGCGGGCATTCCGTTCTGGTTCATCTTACTCAGCACCCCTCACTGGGGCTACCGCACGCCTTCCGAAGGTGACCTGAGATGGCAGGTGTTCACAGCCCTCGCCTATGGTGCTAAGGGGATAATGTATTTCACCTATTGGACTGTGGAGGAAGAAGGCTGGGGCGATGGGATCATAAAGAAAGACGGGACCCGATCGGAACGGTATGAGATAGTCAGAGAAATCAACAGAGAAGTCAAGGTCCTGGGACCCTTACTTTTGGAGTTGGACAGTCGGCAAGTTTACCATTTGGGTGGTTCGCTGCCGGACGGCGCTTCCAGACCCAACCCCGACTCTTGGGTGCAAAAGGTGGACGGCGGATCCATCGTCGTTGGTGAGTTGGTCCACCACAAGGGCTCTGAATTCCTGTTCATCGTCAACGCAAGTTATAAGGAAGAAACAAACGTAGCGGTGTTTTTGAAGAAGCCTGTCGCATCGGCTTACGAGGTCCTCCGATCGCCCGGCGGGGGTGAAAAACCCTTACCAGTGTCCTCTTTGGAAGGGATCAGTTTGGTGAAACTATCTCTGAAAGCGGGAGACGGTCGGTTATTGCGGATTGTGTGATGGAGGAATGATTGCTCTAAGAGGAGCCTTAATTTCCTGACATCCAAAGAGAGGCTTGGTTTCACAATGGAGAGACGGAAAGGATGTGGCTTTGCTGCCGGAAGGGGAGGATGGCCCTGACGAGAAACGGCCCTTTTGGGGTCGTGTGCCAACAAGAAAGGAAGCCCTCGTCGGAAATCACATCTCATCCGAGAATCCGGTCAAAGACCTCGGTTGACGAAAATGAAAAAATGGCCCGCCTCAATTCTTATCGGGCACTAGAATAACAAAGAAGCAATCTCATTGATGGAAGGATTAAAGGCGATGACTCGGAGAGAGTGGCTGATGAATCTGGGACTTACTATGTCAATCGTGTCTCCCCAAAAAACGGGTGCCCATCAGGAAAGTCAAAAGCGTCGTCTCCCTTATGACTTCTTTCCGATTAGTTACTGGTGGGGTCCGCCGGCAACGGCGGAGCGTTACCAAGAACTGGCAGAGTGCAACTTTACGATGACTTTTGAGGCTGACATTGACCTGTCCCATCGGTTCGGTATGAAGTGTCTGGTCCTGGACGAGCGAATTGTAAAAGCCGCCGCCCAGCCCGGTCCTGATTGGGAAAAGTTAGTGGAAGAAGCAGTTACGGACTACAGGAACCATCCCGCTTTGTTCGGCTATTACATAAAGGACGAGCCGAACGCTTCTGAATTTCCTAACTTGGCAAAGGTCCACCGTCGTTTACTGGAACTGGATCCTCAATCCGTTCCGTATATCAACCTTTTCCCAACTTATGCGAGTCAGGAGCAGTTGGGAACCGCAACTTATGAAGAATATGTAGATCAATTCCTGCAAATGATCCGGCCAAAGGTGCTGTCCTATGACCATTATGCTTTCCTTGAAGGTAAGGACCGCACCGATTACTTTTTAAATATGGAACTTATCCGCCTTAAAGCGTTGCAGGTGGGTATCCCTTTCTGGTTTATCCTGCTAAGCACCCCTGCCAAGTATTACCGAACGCCTACGGAAGGGGAATTGAGGTGGCAGGTGTATACATCTCTCGCCTATGGTGCGAAGGGGATAATGTATTTCACCTATTGGACCGTTGATTATGAAGGCTGGGGTGATGGGATTATCAGAAGAGACGGGACCCGTTCGGAACGATACGAGATAGTAAAAGAAATCAACAGAGAAGTCAAGGTCTTGGGACCCTTACTTTTGGAGTTGGATAGCCGGCAAGT
>JANXBO010000021.1 GCA_025057575.1 Candidatus Caldisaccharidevorator malaysiensis | reverse complement strand
ACCGAATCGCCAACTTCTCTCCCTCCTTCTTGAGTCAACCATTACCGTTAGCGGGTATCCAACGGAAAATTTAAAGCAGATAATGATGAGCAGGAAGTCCCTTTCTTTCCCTATTTGGGACCCTCGGCTACTGATCGGCTGGATGGCGGTCTGCCTCCTTATCGCTCTGAGCGCCGAGCCGCTTTTTTGGCTTCCCGTCCTTTCCCTTTGCTTGCTTCTCATTTCTTTTCTCAAGGAACCGACAAAACGGGCACCAACTCAGAGCCCCATTCATCCCGTGGCGACCCTGCCCTTTGGGACCGGAAAAGACCTTCTTTGGAACCGATGGGTCACTTTTAAGAAGGTGATCGGGGGAGATAGTCTTTCTTTGATCCCGACGACAAACGGAGCGATGATTGCCCTCTTGGACCTGAGTAAGAATGACTTAGAAACGTTAATCCACTTTTTGTGGGTCCGCTCTCTCCTGTCGGGCGCAAAAGGGAGCCTTAAAAAGGAACTGATCACGGAACTGGAACGGTTAACCCGTTTTGTCAAAAGGGTGGACATGGCGTATCTAATTGGGGACTTTTCCGGAAGGGAAGTAGAATGGCACTCGTCGGGACCCTTTATTTTGGCTTGGAAAAGGGGGAAGTTGGCAAAGGTTTGGGTTGTGCCTCAGATGAGCCGGCGGCACTGGAGGACTCGAACGGCGGTGGATCAATGGCTGATGGCAACGGATGGGCTGTTGCCTCATTTGGAGGATTTAAGAAAAGTGCTGGAAGCGGGGTATCCTGTGGAAGAATGGATCCGGGACCTTCGGACGGCGGATGACCTGACCGTTTGCTGGCTAAACTCTGCGATACAATTAAGTCCCTGTAAACAGATCGGGAACCAATGCCTGAGGGAGGCAATGACCGGTAATGAGAAGCCCGGAAATTCAGAAAGTAGAAGCCCGTTACTTGAAGAAGGACCTACCAGATTTTCGTCCTGGTGATACCGTGCGGGTGACATTCCGCCTTTCCCCTGAGGAGGTGGCTTCGGGTCAGGAGGACCAGAAAAAAGGCGTCACCAAGACCCGACAGCCGATCGCTTCCTTTGAGGGGATTGTCATTCGCAAAAGGGGCGAAGGAACCAGTAGCACCTTTACCGTCCGAAGGGTTAGCCACGGGGTCGGCATTGAACGCATTTTCTTTCTTCACAGTCCCTCTTTGGTTCGGATTGAAGTCCTCCGGCGCGGACGGGTAAGAAGAGCCCGCCTTTACTATTTGAAGGGTCTTTCCGCAAGGGAAGCTAGGATCAAAGAAGATCGCCGACGAGCAGCTGCCGATCGGGCAGCAGCGAAGAAGGCTAAGTCGTGAGGTGGGAGCGTGCCCTTTGCTTGGGATTCCGTTTGGGGATACCTGATCATCACGGGCATTTTGATCCTTTTACTGCTGATGCGGTGGGTCCTTCAGGTGGAGCAGTGGGAAGATGATCGCCTCCGCAAGACACTGATTGAAGCCTCTGATTCCCTTGCCGTCGCGCTCGCCCTGGTTTTTTTCTTGATCCGCCCGTTCGTCGTTCACGCTTTTCTCATCCCCTCATCGTCAATGGAGCCGACGCTGCTCGTTCAGGACCGACTTTTGGTGAATAAGTTCCTTTACTTAATCCGCCCGCCTCGTCGGCAAGAAGTCGCCGTTTTTCGGGCACCAGATCTGGCTCTTCAAAAGTCGGGTCATCCCGATCAGAAGGAATACATCAAGCGCATTATTGGACTTCCAGGTGATCTGGTCCGTCTGGACGAAAGGGGCACTTGGGTCAACGGTCAACTGTTGGAAGAGCCCTATGTCAAGGACACTGCTTCCTCTACTCCCTTCCTGCGCACTTTTCCCGACGATTACCTGCATGACGTCCCCTGGATAGACACTTATCGGCACTTGATAGAAAATCATTATGGGCGTTTATGGGTGCGGGTGCCGGAGGGTCACTACTTCGTTTTGGGAGACAACCGATACAACAGCCTGGACAGCCGAGAGTGGGGCTTTGTGCCCGCTTCGTCTCTCTCTGGAAAGGCTCTGGTTCGGTTTTGGCCCCTCCGGCGGATCAACTTGATTCGTTAGCAACCAATTCCCTTTCGGTCCTCACTGGCAAAGGTCTACAAAGAACCGGTGCACCCGATTATCATCGGTCAGTTCCGGATGAAAGGTCGCTGCTAACAATCCGCCTTTTTTGACCAAAACAGGCTGGTCGTCCAATGTTGCCAATACCTCTACATCAGCACCGACGGACTGGATCACCGGTGCTCGGATGAAGACAGCGGTAATGGGAGGAGGACCGATGGGACGGATCATCACGGGCGCCTCAAAACTATCTTTTTGCCTTCCATAGGCATTTCGGTTGACGACGATGTCTAATAAACCCAATCGGGGTTGGTCACTGTCCACGACCGTCGTTGCCATCAAAATGGCTCCGGCGCAGGTGCCAAAAATTGGTAACCCCTCTTCCGCTTTCCCTTTGATGGCATCCAGGAGCCGATAGCGAACACCGAGGGTGCCCAAGGTGGTGCTCTCTCCCCCAGGGATGATCAACCCATTGATCCCCTCAAGGTCCTCAGGCAGTCGGACCCGGACGCCCTCCACCCCGACCGTCTCTAGCATTTTCAAATGCTCCGCAAAGTCGCCTTGCAACGCTAAGACACCGATTTTCATATCGGTCACCTTTTTCCTTGCTTGCCAATCTTAAAAAACGGTTCCCTTTCAGTTAAAGGCATTGGGAATATGCTCAATCCGAACGATTTGCCCTTTCTTGTTAAAGGAAATGCCGATCAGGTCAAAGCGAACCTCGCAATGGCTCAGTTGGTGCTTCGCAATGAACGCTTCCCCTGACCGAAACAGCCGCTCCTTTTGCTTTGGTCTCAGTCCTTCCAAGGGCGATCCAAATTCTTCTTGCGAGCGTGCCTTCACCTCCACAAAGACGATGGTGTTGCCTTTGCGGCAGACCAAATCTATCTGACCAAAGGGACTACGGACATCGGCTTTCAGCAATTGGTATCCCCGGCGCTGAAGGTAGAGGGCTGCCTCCCGTTCGGCTCTCTTGCCGATGGGCTCGTCGGGACTCTTGTGCGATAACAAGTCCAGAAGCCTCTGGACCCAATTTTTTGCTTTCACTACTGCAGGTCCCCCTTTGGGATCCGATATCCCAGCCGTGCCAAAGCCCCTGAATCCTTTCTCCAGTTATGAGCCACCTTGACCCAAAGTTGAAGAAAGACCTTTCTTCCGAACCACCGTTCCACTTCCTCCCGTGCCATTGTTCCGATTTTTTTCAGCATCTGCCCCCCTTGACCGATCAGGATGGCTTTCTGTGACTCTTTTTCCACAAAGATGGTCGCCCGAATGGACAAAAGGTGAGACCGAGTCTCCTCCAGAGAATCCACGAGGACAGCGACCGAATGGGGCACCTCATCACGGGTATAGTGAAGAACTGCCTCTCTGACCCGTTCTGCGATGAGGAACTTCTCCGGCTGATCCGTCACCGTCCCCAAAGGATAGTAAGGCGGTCCCTCGGGCAAAGAATCAATGATCGTAGCCACCAATTCATCCAACCCATCGCCATACAGGGCGGAGATCGTCAGCACCCTCTGAAAAGGTCCCAAACTGCCAAACTCTTTCTCCCTTTGTCGCAATGTCTCCGAAGGGATTTGGTCCTTTTTGTTCAGAACAGCAAAGGCATCAGGCGGCGCCTTGGGGAAAACTTGAAAAAGGATTTGAACAGCCAGCCGATCCTCGTCGGTCGGCGGTTGGGTCGCATCGGCGACGAAAAGAACGATGTCGGCATCGTTCAAAGACCGCTTCGCCTCTGCAACGAGGTACTCGCCCAACTGGTGGCGGGGCTGATGGACACCGGGGGTGTCTACCAAAATGATTTGAGCGTTCGGGCGTTCTACCACCCCGACGATCCGGTTCCGGGTCGTCTGGGGCTTTGGCGACACGATTGCCGTCTTCTCACCGACCAGGGCATTGAGGAGGGTGGACTTTCCGACATTGGGTCTGCCCCACAAAATGACAAATCCCGACCGAAAACCTTCGGGAAGGGCAGTTTCGGGTATCAGATCCGGCACCGACTGGTTTTCTTGCTGAGACAGCAAAATGCTCTCACCAAATCTCAATTTTGGCAATCCGATGGCTTATTATCTTGTGGCTTACTCTCTTGGGCGGCTCGGCAGGGATCCTTTTCGCTCATCTTGACCGCTCCAATGAGATCCCGCCGATTGACCCCCGGAATTTTGACTTATAGTTATATCCTCGTCCAATGATTCTGGAGCATTAGCGACTTTTGTGATGATTCAGGCTCAGTGACGATTCCTGCCTTCATCTTGCCCGTGAAGGCATAATAAATTTTTGCGAACTTGATATCGTTTCTTTAGGACGGGGATTTCTAAGATGAGCGACGGAGAAAGAATTTGGACCAGCGAACGGGTTTGGGGAACTTGGCGGGTTAAGGTCGGTCTCGCCGAAATGCTCCGAGGCGGGGTCATTATGGATGTGACGACAGCGGAGCAGGCAAAAATCGCCGAGGAGGCAGGGGCGGTGGCGGTGATGGCGTTAGAGCGTGTCCCTGCCGACATTCGCAAAGAGGGCGGCGTCGCCAGAATGGCTGATCCGGAGCGCATCCTGGAGATAATGGAAGCCGTTACGATTCCCGTGATGGCGAAATGCCGGATCGGTCATTTTGTTGAAGCAGAGATCCTGGAAGCCCTGGGCGTTGATTTCATTGATGAGAGTGAGGTGTTGACACCTGCCGACGAGCAGCACCACATCTACAAGCATCCCTTTAAAGTTCCGTTCGTTTGCGGAGCAAGGGACTTAGGGGAGGCTCTTCGGAGAATCGGTGAGGGTGCGGCGATGATCCGAACGAAAGGAGAAGCCGGCACGGGCAACGTGGTGGAAGCGGTCCGCCATATGCGACTGATTATGACCGAGATTCGGACCATCACCCAACTTTCAGACGACGAACTGATGGCGAAAGCCAAAAGCCTGGGTGCCCCTTACGAATTAGTTAAATGGATTCACGATCACGGTCGCCTGCCCGTCCCCAACTTTGCAGCGGGCGGCATTGCGACACCCGCCGATGCTGCTCTGATGATGCGGCTGGGTGCTGAGGCGGTCTTTGTCGGTAGCGGCATCTTTAAAAGTGCCGATCCCGAACGGCGGGCAAGAGCCATCGTGGATGCTGTTACCTATTACGATCGCCCCGAAATCTTGGCAGAGATCTCTCGCTCTTTGGGCGAGCCGATGAGGGGATTGGATGTCCGCACCCTGGCGGAAGCCGAACTGTTGCAGGTCAGAGGCTGGTAGTTGAGCCTGACCTGTTCAGCGAGGTTACTTCGCTACGACGGCGTCTGGGGTTTGTCTTTCCCTTTGCCCTCCCTGAAGGACGGCAATAAGGCTGAAAACGGCAACACCGAAGGCGACCGCCACGTTCAGCGACTCTTTCTCTCCATACTGACGGATCTCCACTGCCAGATCAGCAACGGCGAGAAGGCGATCGTCCACACCCGTCACTTCATTGCCAACGATCAGAGCCAGGGGGAAGAGTTTCAACGACAGAGCGTCAATAGGCACACTCTCGTCCGTTAACTCCAGCGCCGCAATGGTCCAACCTTGATCCTTCAAATACTGGACCGCATCCAAGGGATCGGGATAATAACTCCAGGGGACCCATAAGGTGGTGCCCAAGGCGGTCTTCTCTATTTTTCTGTTGGGCGGTCGGGGCGTGATCCCACAAAGGTAAAGATGGCGAATGTAGGCGCACTCTGCTGTCCGGAAGATAGACCCCACATTCTGAGCGCTTCGGATATTGTCAAGAACAGCAGCGATTGGAAAGCGCTGTTGTGGGCGATAGAGCGACCACCGGGCGATCCGCTCCGGACCGTGCAACTTTCTCATCAACGTTCCGATCCGCCCTCATCTGGGTGCACTAAAAAATCATACGCTTTTGGCTCTTTCAGAAAATGCGGATAGACAGGACCAACGGTCGAAAGACCTTTATCGGGAAGATCTTTGCACGAGACTCGTTCGGGCTCGGGTGCGTTGCGGTATCGTGGATTAGGCTCCACAGCCCACCCGTCCCCGTCCTTAACGATGTAATAAGCCACTCCACCCATCAGTTTGATAGGTGTGTATTGGGAATCAAAGGAGCGCGCGACCCAGTTGACCGTCACCAAAGGCTCATCACCGATCACGATCGTCGGATGAGCACAGTGACTGGGTATGATCAAAACATCCCCTGGTTCCACCGTCACGATCAAAAATCTTTTGACTACCGGTGGCACGGAAAAAGGGTCGTCCACTTCTTGAAGGAGAAAAAGCCCGCTGCCGGAAACTACCTGGTAGACTTCTGGAAAGGCGTTACCAGAGACGGTGAAAGGATGATAGTGCCCCGCTGCCTTATTCCATTCGTCGCCGTCGCCAGGAGTCCCACCGACGCTCAAGACACCAGGGTTGAAAACCGTTAAGTCATACCGGAGCGAGTGCTGAAAGATGAGGTGCTCATCTTCTGGTCTTCTCACATCCCGATACATCCAGTAAAGGAGTTCGGGATGATCGGCTTGAGGATTCTTCAAGACCGGCTTTATTTCACCGATGCGCCGAACCTGAGGCTTTTCGCTCACCAACCCTTCCCCGAGTCGCAATTGCCATCCGACTTCAGCGGCAACCAGAAAAACCGGAATTCCCAAGGCATCCGTCAGGTCCTTTTCTGCCTTTGTCATTGGTCAAACCCCACCTTGCCCACATAATTTTGTCGGTTCGCCTACTCGGGTATTTTGGCATCTGCCCTTTCAAAGAAGTTTCCCTTCCTCCAAACCTAAGGCGACGGCGCCCATTACTCCGGCGTCGTAACCCAATTGCGCCCGCACCACTTCAAGACCTTCCAATGACTGAGGCAAGACATACAAAGGCAGTCGCTCTCGGACGGGACGAACCAGCAACTCTTCCGGTGCCTCACTGACTCCCCCACCAAGGATGACCCGCTTGGGATTGAACAGGTTAGCAGCGGCACCGATGGCAAAAGCCAGAGCGTCCGTGGCTTCTTCCAAGACGCTGCGGGCGATCGGATCTCCTTGAAGGGCAAGAGCAAAGACTTCTTCACTGGACACAGGTCTGCCGAGTCGCTCCGAGCCGGTTTTGCCAATGGCGCTGCCACTGGACAAGGCTTCCAAACAGCCTGTCCGTCCGCAAGTGCACAGAGGACCCTCGGGGCGAACTGTCATATGACCGATTTCACCGGCAAGGTTTCGCCAACCCCGCACGAGCCGTCCACCGCTGATTAAACCGCCCCCAATACCCGTTCCAATGTTGATGTAGAGCAAGTCCTCAACCCCTCTGCCCGCCCCAAACCGCCATTCTCCTAATGTGCCCGCATTGGCGTCATTGTCCACCACCACAGCCAGTTCCGTCTCCGACCCCAGTCGCTCTCTCAAAGGAAAGTCCTCCCACCCGGGCACATGGTGCGAAAGGTAGACGGTTCCCGTCTCAAAATGGACCGGACCACCAAATCCGACCCCGACAACGCCTACCTGACTTCCCAAAGAAGCAGCGGTCTCCTTAAGATCCTCCACTATTCGGCAAAGTTTCCGAAACCCACCCTCGGCACCCTCTTCAGGGTCCGTCCTCTCGCGGATGAGACGCTTAACCTCACCCTCCGCCGTCGCCAGAGCCCCGGTCACTTTTGTCCCGCCGACGTCCAGACCGATGACCAATTGCGCCACAGCACAGATCCTCTTTCCGACTCTACTATCTGCCTGCCAACTTTTCTCAAAGAACCAAAGACATATTAGGGCATTGCAGCCGGAGGGCTATTGCCAGAACAACCTCAGACCCTTGACAAGCAACCAAAGTGGAGGAAGACCAAGGCTTTTGAAGCAAAAAGCCTTGATTCACCGTCTCGTCCCGCAAGTATTCAAGTGGTAAAAGAGGATCCGCTGGGACACGGATGTCGTAGACCTTGCGAGACTGCCCTTATCGGCTCTTTTGCCTTTACGGGAAGCCGGGTCTGCTCCACAATGATTGGGAACCGGGAAAGGGAACACTAAATGCGGATCCTGTGGCGCATCACAGCCTGCTGCCTGCTGGGGGCGGTGGTCGCTCTCGCCCTGGCTGAGATAAGCCAGGAATGCCAGCCCCAGTGCGTGGAGGGGGATGTCTGCGGCGACTGCCTGAACTGCCTTCCCATAGGGCGACTGTCCCATCCCCAGTGGGCAAAGGAACAAGTTAGCAGACCACTTCAGCCAGCAAAGGAGTGCAACTCTTTAACTCTAATCTTTTATCCCTTCCCGGTTCTTCTGACGGTTGAACCTCCCTGCCCCCAGCCACAGCCTCTGATCCAAGGCGTTTTTTGGATTTTCTGCTTCGGTAGCCGCTCACCACCGGTCAGCAGTTGAATTCGTAACACCCAAAGAAACTGCTGATACCGGGGGTGACGAATTTTGCAACGAATTCTTTGCTTTGCCTTTGCTATTGCCTTTGCGGGTCCGGTCGCAGGCTCAGAGCAAGTGACCTTGACGAAAAAAGAGGCAATCGCCCGTGCCCTTCAGCAGCATCCCCTGCTAACGGCAGCGAGAAAGAAAAGCGAAGCGGCACAGGGTCGGAAAATCAGTGTCAGCGCCTTCCCGAACCCTTCTTTCGTCATCGTTCCGATGGGAACGACCGCCGATAACCCGATCGTTTTTGAACAGGTCCTTGAGTTGCCTTTCAAACGTTCCCTGCGGGTCCAAGCGTCCGATAGGGAGGTCGCTGCAAGTCTCGCCGAATACCAAGCGACGGTTTTGGACGTTACCTTGGGCGTTAAGGTGGCTTATGCCGAGTTGCAAGCGGCCGTCTCTATAAGAGTTTTGACAGAGGAAGCCGCCGAGTTAAGCCGAACCCTTCGGGACCTGGCGCAGAAGCAGCACGCCATTGGCGCCGTTCCCCTTGTCCACATCCTTCGGACCGATATTGAGAGCCAGCAGGTGGAACAAGAAGTGATCCAAGCCCGTGCAGAGGTTTTCGCCCGCCAAGTCGCCCTTAATTTGGCGATGGGTCAAGAAACTTCTGTGCCGGTCCTGCCTGCAGAAGAACTTTCCTACCAACCCCTCTCCCTTTCGGCGAAAGCGTTGAAAGCCTTAGCGTTAGAGCAGAGACCTGAAATTCAGGCAGCACAACATCGCCTCACGGCGCAGCGTTTCATCGTTAAGTCGTTACGGGCACAGCGCCTACCCGATCTCTTTGCCCTCGCCCGGCTGGGCGAAGATCAAAGGGCAGTGCGTTTGACAGCACCACGCTTTGGCATCGGCATCACCTTACCCCTGCTAGATTTGGGGCGAATCTCCGGCGAAATTCGCGCTGCTCAGGCACAGGTGGAAGAGCAAGAAGCCGTCTTGGATCAGACCAAGAGGGTCGTATTGGCAGAAGTGGAAACAGCGACTCAAAGGGTGCTGGCAGCGAGCCAGGTGGTTGAGACATACCAGCAGCGGATCGTCCCCATCGCAGAGGATCTGCTGAAGCGAATCAAAGCCGCCTACGCTGAGGGAGGCAGCACCTTGCTGGAATTGATAGACGCCCAGCAGACCTGGCGAAGAACCCGCCGACAGTTGGTTGAGGCGACGGCTACCTATGTTAAAGCCGTGGCTTATTTGGAGCGAGCGGTCGGGGGAGAGTTGCCCCTCGCTGACACGAATCCAGAAAGGAGTGCATCCCAATGAACGAACGGAATCAGGTAAGCCGGTGGCGGAGCGCCGCCGTCGGTCTCTTGGTTGGACTGGGCTTTTTGGTAGGCGTCGGCATCGGAAAGCGAATGGCGAGGACAGAGAGTTTGAAAGCACTGGAAAAGGAAACGAGGGAGCCGCACCCCAACGGAGAAGAGAAGCCAGGCGAGATAACTGTGACCGGCGAAGGAGCGGAAGTGGCTAACATTCGCCTTGCCCCCGTTGTGTTCCGTGAGGTAGTGCAAACCTTAGACGTGACCGGTGAAGTTCAACCCAACAACGACAAGTTAATCGTCACGGGGTCACTGGTATCAGGACGCGTCAGCCAAATTTTCGTCACAGTCGGTGACGAAGTAAAAGCGGGACAGACTCTCGCCCTCATAGACAGCACCGAAGTGTCCCAAGCCCAGGCGGCCTACGCTCAAGCGGTCGCCCGAGTGGCGGCTGCTAAGAGGCGATGGGAGAATTTGAAGAGGTTGGTAGCCGCCGGTGCATTCAGCCAGCGACCCCTGCAAGAAGCCCAGAAGGAGTATGCCGATGCAACGGCTGAGTTGACTTCCGCACAAGCGTCTTTGGAAAGAGCCCAGACGGCACTGGATTTAGCGAAAGCGGAGTTGAGACGTCAGCAAGAATTGGAGCACCTGGGTGCCTTCCGCTATCCGCCATTGGAAGAAGCGCAAAAGGAGTTGTCAACTGCCCGATCGGAAGTGGAACAGGCACGGTCCGAACTGACCGCTGCCCAGTCCGCCCTGGTCCGCGCCGAGACGGATTTTCAGGTGGCTGACCGCAACGCCGCCAGAGCCGAACGGCTTTTCCAGATCGGCACGCTGTCTCAAAGAGAACTGGAAAGCGCCCAAGCGGAACGGCAAAAGGCTCAGGCAGAGGTCATAAAAGCAAAAAGAGAAATGCACGCTAAGGAGGTCAACCTGGACAGGGCGCAGCGACAGTTGGACCTGGCACAACTGAAACTGAAGAGAGAAGAAGAAGTTGCCTTTCTCAACATCCGTGCCCAGTCCGCTATCCAGAAGGCAGAGGCAGAAGTCCAGCACGCAGCGAAGGAACTGGCTCGGCACCAAGCGGCACTCGAGCAAGCCGCCAGGCGACTGGAAATCGCAAAAAAGGCGTTGCAACGAGAGCAACACATCGCCGAGCAGAACCTTCTCTCCCAGAGGGAAGTGCAGGAAGCCCAAGCCCAATACGACCAGGCGATGGTGGAACTTCTTGTCGCTCAGAAGGCTTTAGAAGTGCTGAAGGTTGAGGCTGGGCGGAGCGCTCGGATCCCCATTCTCGCACCCATCAGTGGACGCATCTTAGAGCGGCGCGTTTCCTTAGGGCAAGCCGTCACAGCCAATGATACCCTGTTCGTCCTTCTGGACTTGTCGTCTGTTTGGGTTGACTTGCGAGTGTTTGAAAAAGACATCTCAGTTGTAAAAGTTGGACAGATAGTCTCCATAACTACCCCTGCCTACCCCGGACGGACCTTTGTGGGAAGGGTCCAGTATATCGGCGACACGCTGGACGAAAAGACCCGAACTCTTCTGGTCCGGTGCTTTATCGCTAACCCGAAACGGCTGCTGAGACCCGAGATGTTCGTGCGCGCCCGTATCCAGGTCAGCAAGCGCAAAGCGTTAGTCATTCCCGTTACCGCTTACCACGAAGACGAGGGGAAACCCAAGGTTTATGTTCAAGAGGCGCCCAATCGTTTCCAGGAGCGGGAGGTTGTCCTTGGCACCCGAAGCGGCAAGTTCGTAGAAGTCACGGCGGGCTTGAAACCAGGTGACCGCATTGTTAGCGAAGGTGCTTTCCTGCTAAAGTCGGAGATGCGAAAAGAAGAGTTTGGAGAGGAGCACTGAAAACGATACACAGACCAGCCTTTTCGTTTAACACACCCTCTGCTGCTGTGAAAATTGATTTCCATTACCAGTTCGGTGCCCGAAGCCCCTTAGGCGCCGTCCTGGACGAAGGGCAGGGAATGTCGCAGAGCCATTTCTGCTCTCATCAGTTCTCTCCCGAGATAGGCAGCGTGGTCCAGTTGGGTTATCAGTCCAAGTTCCAAAATAGTGGCACAAAGGGAACGGGCGTCCTCACCTTCTACGATGTGTTGCAAGCGGTCACGGTAATCGTAATGCTCCACAACGATCATCCTCTTCTCAGGCTGAAGGATGATGACGAAGTAGCCTGCCTTATCCAACTTGAGTGGTCCTTCCGGAAGATGGGCTTTAACACGCTTTACAGTCGCAACTCCAGAGCGTTCACCCAGTGGGAGTTGACAGGCGCACTGGCAAACGGAACCGATAGATTCTACCTTCGTTGCGACCACCTCGGGATCATCGCAGCCGATCATATCCACCACGGTGACCTGTTGGCGGAATTGCTCAATTTCCTGTTGGGTAACATTCCTCAGGAAAGGGCGCTTGCCTTTCGCACCGACGATCCGCTGTCTTTCGTCCACTCCGTTTTGCGCCAGAGCCAGCAGTGCCTGCCCGCTCAGGTGACCTTTCGGGTCTTGCCCCGCGACGATGAGGGTGCGAATGCAAGGGTTCGCAACGATGTTCTTCACCACTTTATCAATTCCAATGTTCTCCGTTTCCGTTTTTCCCACAATGGACAAACCTCGCGGGCGTCTTTGCGCCAACTGGGCTGCCAGGTCAGGGCTGGCGAGAGTAGACACGGCAACGCTACCGCCCGGGTCAAGGACAAAATATTCACCCGCCACGACAGGCCAGTCTCCGTCCGTTCTGACCTCAAAGGCACAGGATGGTCGTTGAACGATTGTCAAAGGCAAGATGGGCTCAGCGGCTGCGTGGAAACGATTTTCGGCAACAGCAGGATAGCAAGGATCGCATCCCAAACACTGATACTGAATAGGTTGCATTCCGGTAAGAAATTGGTCAATGTCTGCCCGCAAAGCGTCTGCCTCTTCGCCTTCAATCGTCGCCGTCTCTTCCCGCACGGCAATGAGGGTATCCCGCAAGCAACCGCACTTCTTGCACTTGGGTGTGTCAAACGCTTCTTTCAAATCTATCCGGAGTTGTTTCAGGATTTCTTTCTCATCCATCGGGCAGTTCTCCTATGGTTAGCAGGTGTCCTAGCAGCAAGTTTTTCGTCGCAAGCACAAGTAGCCACATCCAACAGACAGCGCCGTGATAGCAGTAACCGAAGGCTTCGTCAGTCCGACGGCTTGTGTTCCGAAGAGTCCCAACCAGACACTCAGCATCGGCGAACCGCAGCAGCCGACGAGGAAGCAAGTGCCTGCCCACAACGCCGAACCCAACCCGAGACCGAAGGCAGCGCCTGCCAGCGCTTGCCGGCGGCTGTTTCGCCACTGCATCAGAGCATAGGTGGCAAAGGCGAACGCCAAGGCATAGGCGAGCCCCAGAAAATAATCCTGGTTCTGCAAGTAGTTCTTGAACCCAGCAAGGGACAAAGGGGTGGATGCCTTTTGCACGACTCTATCGTCTACGCATCGCCCCTTCTCATCAAGGACACAGACCACTTCCTCCCTTATGGTTGGGTAACGAGACAGGTAGGCAGTATGAGCAGATACGACGAGGAGCAAAACCAAAAAAGGCAACCATCGCGACCAGACCATCACTCATCGCCTCCGAAACTTTGGACTCGGTGGCAACCTGCCGGCGCCCAAGAGGCACTTTCCGTTGGTCCTCATCGCCAACCTTTGCTGCAGGCGCTGATGGTCTCTCTGAGTCCGCTCCGTATCCAAGTTCCCCAACCTTGTCAAGAGCATCTTCACCACTGGCTTGGCTTCCTTCGTCACCGTGTAATAGACCCAGAGACCGTCCTTTCTGTCGGTAACCAGACCGGCATTTTTCAGGACGGACAGATGGCGGGACAGATTAGACTGATTGACCTCCAAAGCATCCATCAACTCGCAAACGCAAAATTCGCCGTCCATCAACAACTTCAAGATGCGAAGACGGGTCTCATCGGCGACCGCCTTGAGAAACGCGACAACCTGTTTCATAGCCGACTCCTGTCTTGATGAATATATGAGCAATTACTCATATAATATCACATTTTAGAACGCCAGTAAGGAGGGAAGAGTTCCGTGGTTGACCGCATCCTCTCTATGAGCATCCAGAACCGGTGGCTGATCGTAATGGTAGCAATCGGTCTCGTCGCCCTCGGTCTCAACGCTGCTGCTCGGTTACCGATAGACGCCGTCCCCGACGTGACGACAAACCAAGTCCAGATCAACACCGTCACACCCGCTTTGTCTCCTTTGGAAGTGGAAAGGTTTGTGACAGTCCCGATTGAGTTGACGCTCAGTAGCCTGCCCCGGAAGGAGGAAATCCGCTCCCTTTCCAAGTTCGGTCTTTCCCAGGTGACGATCACTTTTGATGACCAAACGGACATTTATTGGGCGCGCCAGCAGGTTCTGGAGCGCTTACTGAAAGCCCAAGAACTTCTTCCTGACGGCGCTCTCCCACAGATGGCTCCCGTTTCTACCGGATTAGGTGAAATCTTTCAGTTCACCGTTGAAGCCACTGAGGGCTGGAAGAACCACTATTCTTTAACCGACCTGCGGACGATCCTGGACTGGCAAATTAAGCGCCAACTTCTACCTATTGAGGGTGTCATTGAGGTCAATACTTTTGGCGGACTGGAAAAACAATACGAGGTTTTGCTGGACCCATCCCGACTGCTGAGTTACGGTATCACTTTGCCCCAAGTTTTTGAAGCACTCCGCCGCAATAACCAGAACGTAGGTGGTGCGTACTTACTTCAGGGTGGTGAACAAATCCTTCTGCGGGGCGTTGGCTTGGTCCAGTCACCGACTGACATCGGCAACATCGTGGTAACCAGTAACCATCATCAGCCTATTTTCCTGAAAGACATCGCCCGCATCGGCTACGGCGCTCAAATCCGGCAGGGGGCTTTCACCAAGGACGGAAAAGGGGAGTCAGTGGCAGGCATCGTGATGATGCTCAAAGGAGCCAACTCCCGCACTGTTGTGGAAAAGGTCAAAGAGACCTTGCCAACGATCCAAAAGTCTTTGCCAGAAGGTGTCGTCATTAACCCTTACTATGATCGCGCCGAATTAGTTAACAAGACCATCCACACTGCTGTTAAGAACCTGGTGGAAGGTGGGCTGTTGGTTATCGTCCTTCTGTTTCTTTTTCTTCTTCAAATGCAGGCAGGGTTGATCGTCAGCAGTGTTATTCCTTTGTCTATGTTGTTTGCTGTCATCGGAATGAACTATTTGGCTATTCCTGCGAGTTTGATGAGTTTGGGTGCTATTGACTTCGGTCTCATCGTGGATGCCGCTGTCATTATCGTTGAAAATTGCGTCCGAAGATTAGCGGAGGCCAGGCGCCGTTTGGGAAGAAGATTGACTGACGCTGAACGGCATAGGATTATTTACGATGCTTCCATTGAGGTCCGCAAAGCCAGCCAGTTCGGCGAACTGATCATTATGAGCGCTTACATCCCTATTCTGACCTTGGCGGGCATAGAAGGTAAGATGTTCAAACCGATGGCGATGACCGTAATTTTAGCATTAACAGGAGCCTTGGTTTTAAGTCTTACCGTCGTTCCCGCTCTTTGCGCCTTGTTTTTA
Organism: Candidatus Caldisaccharidevorator malaysiensis; assembly: GCA_025057575.1. Classification (GTDB taxonomy): domain Bacteria; phylum Armatimonadota; class Fervidibacteria; order Fervidibacterales; family Fervidibacteraceae; genus Caldisaccharidevorator; species Caldisaccharidevorator malaysiensis. The sequence continues at coordinate 32,756 of JANXBO010000021.1, read as the reverse complement.
CGGGAACCAGAGGTTCATCGTCCGTCCCTCTTGAGTTTTCTGTGGAGAAAAAGAGCAACGAATGATCAATCTGCTGTTCTAACTGACGAAGAAAACCCCTTGGTAGAATGGATCAAAAAAGGCTACGAACCTGTCCTGCGAAAAGCACTGGAGCGTCCAGGGGTTACTTTCGGTTTGGCGGGTGCATTCGTCGTTGGTTGCCTAACGATATTCCCCTTTTTGGGTGCGGAGTTTTTGCCGGAGTTGGACGAGGGCGCGCTGGTAGTTCACAGTGTTCGTTTACCCAGTGCCTCTCTGAATGAGACGATCCGTCAGTCCCTCCACATTGAACGAATTTTGAAACGCTTTCCTGAAGTAGAAACGGTCGTCAGCCGGATCGGTCGCCCCGAAATCGCCACCGACCCGATGGGGACAGAGATGGCAGACCATATTATTATCCTCAAGCCCCGATCAGAATGGAAGACAGCAAAAACTCGTGAAGCCCTGGTGGACAGAATGGCAGCGGCGTTAAATAAACTTCCTGGCATCGTCTTTTCCTGGTCCCAGCCGATCAAGTTTCGGATGATGGAGTTAATTGAAGGCATTGGGTCCCGTTCCGATGTCGTCATTAAGATTTTCGGCGATGATGTGGGAACCCTGAAGCGTCTTGCCGAACAAGCCGCCGGTATTGTGTCTAAGGTTAAGGGCGCCGCCGATGTCCGCGTAGAGCAAGTAACAGGTTTGCCAACACTCAACATACGCATTGACCGAGACACAATTGCCCGCTATGGTCTCAATGTCTCCGATGTGCAAGAACTGATTCAGACGGCGATCGCGGGAACAACGGTCGGTCGTGTGATTGAAGGGGAAAAGTGGTTTGACCTTGTCGTCCGCCTAATGCCAGAATACCGTCGTGATAGTGAGCAGATCGGGAACTTGACAGTGATTGCTCCCACTGGCGAGCGGTTGCCCCTAAGTCATTTGGCGGCAATCACGATTATCCACGGACCTGCTCAAATCAGTCGGGAGAATGGGCGCCGTCGCATCACTGTGGAGGTCAATGTTAGAGGGCGGGACATCGGTTCCTTTGTGGATGAGGCAAAGGTCCTTATAGAAAGAGAAATGCGCCTGCCGACGGGGACCACGATGACCTGGTCGGGAATGTTTGAGCACCTGGAAAGCGGTCGGAAGCGACTGATGGTCGCTGTCCCCATCACCTTTGCCATTGTCTTTCTGCTCTTGTTTATGACTTTTGGAACAATGCGCCACGCCGTCGTCGTTTTTGTCGGCATCCCCTTTGCCATCACGGGCGGTCTTTTGTCGTTGCTCATTCGTGGGATGCCCTTTAGTATGAGTGCCGGTATCGGTTTCATCGCCGTCTCGGGTGTGGCGGTCCTTAACGGCGTTGTGATGGTTACCTTCATCAATCAACTCAGACAGCAGGGGAAGCCGTTGACGGACGCCATCATTGAGGGAGCCAAGACCCGATTGCGTCCCGTTTTGATGACGGCAAGTGTGGCTTCCATTGGTTTTCTGCCGATGGCTCTGTCTACCGGAACGGGAGCGGAAGTTCAGCGACCTTTAGCCACTGTCGTGATCGGCGGGGTCGTCACTTCCACCGTCTTGACTTTGCTGGTGTTGCCTGTCTTTTATCGCTGGCTGGAGGAGCGACGGAGGGGAAACGAGCCATCAGCAGGCGTGGTTTAATCAACCTTAGTTCATTCTCTAACCGCCTGTCGCCTTCGTTTGCAGTCTTAGCCAAAAGCAGCGCTGCATCAGGATCTCGCAATTCTTTTTGCCGCCAACTCCTATCCTACCGGCGCCGAATACTGAACTGGGGCAACAAAGGCTACAATGGGACGGGAGAGGGGAAAGAGATGACCCAGTCTTTTGAACCTAGGCAGAAAATAAAAACGCTGGAAGAGATCAGTCAGATCGTTGCACAACTTCGGAAACGAGGAAGGGTTATCGTCTTTACTAACGGATGTTTTGATCTGATTCACGGGGGTCACGCATCCTATCTGGCGGAAGCAAGAAAACTGGGGGATGTCCTAATCGTTGGGCTGAACTCAGATAAATCCGTTCGTAAGATCAAGGGAGGTGGTCGCCCCTTTTTGCCAGAGGAAGACCGAGCCTTGATCTTGGCTTCCTTTTCTTTTGTTGATTATGTGGTGATTTTTTCTGAAGCGACTCCCGATCATTTGATAGAGCGACTGAGACCGGACATCCACACGAAAGGCGGCGACTATCGGGAAGAGGACCTACCCGAGGCGCCTCTGGTCCGTTCCTACGGGGGTCGGGTCGTCATTTTACCCCAGAAAGAGGGTCGCTCCACGACGGCGATTGCCGAACGGATTCGTTCTGGTCTATCACCCACCCAGCGCCGCACTGCCGTCGGGGTTATTCCCGCCCGATTCCGATCGGTTCGCTTTGAGGGCAAAGTTTTAGCCAACCTTTGGGGAAAGCCGATCGTCCAGCACGTATACGAAAGAGCCCGCAAGGCACAGTCCCTCACCGACGTCGTTGTTGCCACCGATGATGAGAGGGTGTTCAAGACGGTTGAATCTTTTGGCGGGAAAGCAAAAATGACGTCGCCGTCCCACCGGTCAGGAACAGACCGCGTCGCCGAGGTGGCAAAGGATCTGGAGTCAGATGTGATTGTTAACATCCAGGGTGATGAACCGTTGATTAGTCCTCAAGCGATTGATGCTGCCGTTCTACCTTTGTTGGAGGATCCTGACTTGGAAATGGCGACTTTAGCCACTCCGATTGTTGATGAAGAAGAATACCAGAATCCCAATGTCGTTAAGGTCGTTGTCAATCAGAAGGGGCTCGCCCTTTACTTCTCCCGATCTCCCCTCCCCTACTACCGAGTGGACGGACCGGGTCAGCGATCTCCTTTGCCCGAAACACCCCCTCTAAGACCTCTCCGGCATATTGGTCTTTACGCTTATTCTCGGGACTTTTTACTGCGTTTAGCACAATGGTCTCCGACACCGCTGGAGAAAGCCGAAAATTTAGAGCAGTTAAGAGCCCTGGAGAAAGGCGTTGCGATTCGGGTGGTGGTGACCCCCTATCGGAGCATCGGAGTGGACACTCCCGACGATCTGGCACGGCTCCAGCAAATGGAACCTTTTCAAGACTTTTAAGAGCTTTTTCGAGATGGCAGGGGAAGGAAGGGCATCGCAACAACTTGGGCAGCAACGGGCTGATCCCTGATCAGCACCCACACATCTTGACCCGTGTGGCTTTTCTCTGCTTGCAAATACGCCATCCCGATGGAACTATTCAGATGAGGCGAAAAGGAGCCGCTAGTGACGAAACCGATCTGATTGTGACCATCAGTCACCGGACTATGGGGGCGGGGTGCGGATCGGGAAGAAAGACGCAGTCCCACCCTTTTTATTTTTGGACCCTGTTCCATCCTTCGGACGAGAGATTCTTTGCCGATGAAATCTTTTGCTAAATCCACAAAGCGCATTAGGTCTGCTTCAAGGGGTGTGATCTCCTCGGTCAGATCTTGACCGTAAAGACAAAAACCCGCTTCCAAACGCAAGATGTCCCGAGCCCCCAGTCCACAAGGGACGGCTCCCGCAGAAAGAAACTGGTCCCAGATGCACTGAGCGCCTTCCTTCGGTCCAACAATTTCCACTCCGTCCTCCCCTGTGTATCCCGTCCGAGTGACCCAGACAGAGACACCTGCGATGCTGAAGAGACCCCCCTGAAACCTTCGGAGCCGACTGGGTTTTGTGGCATCGTGGGTCAGGTCGTCCACGAGGGGCAACGAGTCCGGTCCCTGCACGGCGATCATAAAGGTCTCTTCTGTCTGATCGTGAAGGTGCGTTTGGGGGCTCAGATAAGTAACGAGATGCTGGACATCTTTTTCCCGGGTCGCAGCATTGACGACGAGAAGGAACTGGTCCTCATTTAGCCGGAAGGCAGTTAGGTCATCTAAAATTCCCCCATCGTCTCGGCAAAGGAAACCGTAGCGAACCTGACCGAACGAAAGGGTGGAGATGTTCAGCGTCACGAGTCGGTCCAGGTCCTTTTGGGCGGACGAGCCAGAGAAGAAAAGGCGCCCCATATGGCTAACATCAAAAATCCCTACTCCTCGCCGGACCGCTAAGACCTCGTTGATGATGCTTCCATAGTGAACGGGCATCTCGTATCCGCCAAAAGTGACCATTCGGGCACCCGCCCGCTGATGCCTTTCATAAAGCGGCGTTCTTTTGGGTTTTCCTTCCATACTGTGCCAAATTGTAGGCAGTTTTAGGGCGATGGTTTCAAAAAGAACCCCATACCGTTCAAAAGGGAAAATAGACGATGAATCGCTGGAAGGACTGGTATGACCAAGGCAAGAGGGATTACCAAAGGGCTCTTAAGGATATAGAGGCGGGTTTTTACGAGTGGGCTTGTTTTGCCTTTCACCAGTCAGCGGAAAAGATCGTCAAAGGGCTGGGTCTATTTCGGGGTGCCGTCCTTTGGGGGCATTCCATTACGGATCTGCTGCGACTGATGAGCCAGGACATAGAAAGCCCACCAGAGGTATTGGAGAGCGCACGGATTTTGGACCGTTTTTACATTCCGACTCGTCATCCCAACAGTTTCCCTTCCGGTAAGCCGGCAGATTTTTTCACACAGCAAACCGCCAAGGAGGCTCAAGATGCGGCGGATCAGGTCATCCGGTTCTGCGAGAGCCATCTCTTTGGACAGAGACCAGATCCTCAACAAACTTTTCGCAATTAGCAAGAAGGCTTTGGAAACCTTCCCCGAGGTTTTAAAGATTCATTTGATTGGTTCATTGGCTCGGGGAGATCATACGGGCTTCAGTGGCGTTGACTTGGCGATCGTCTTGGATCGTCCGGTCGTCAACCCCCTGGTAGAAAGTGCCCAGTATTGTGACCACTTCGGACGAGAACTTGAGATCGGTTTGGACATTTTTCTAATAGGTCCAGCAAAGACTCTGGAACAAGAGAAAATGTGACAAGGAAGTTCGCTGTTAGTGAAACGGCACGGCTAGACAAAAAAGAAGGCTTTAACGGTCCTTGCCATAATGGACATATCCATACGAAAAAGAGAGGCGGGATGATAGTGAACGATTTACTGAGAAGGGGAACGATGCGCGTCAACGAGAGGGGACACTTAGAAATTGGGGGCTGTGACTGTGTTCTCTTGGCGAAGAAATTTGGCACACCCCTCTATGTAATGGACGAGGAATTGATACGAGCGAACTGCCGGCGATATATTGCCGCCTTTAAGAAGCATTATCCTGGCTCTTTCCAAGTTGCCTACGCGGCAAAAGCTTTTTTGGTCCTTTATATGGTGCGGCTGATCCGAGAAGAGGGCTTATGGTTGGATGTGGCATCGGGTGGAGAATTGTTCACCGCCCTTAAAGCGGGTTTTCCCGCAGACCAAATCCTTTTCCACGGCAACTACAAAACGGACGAGGAGATAGTCCTTGCCCTGAGGCATCGGGTCGGTCGGATCGTGGTGGATAGTGAAGAGGAATTAGACCGATTAGACCAACTGGCTGGGCAGTGGGGCGGGGAAGCCAGAATCCTTTTAAGGATCACACCTGGAGTGGAAGCCCACACCCATCAGTTTAATCGGACCGGTCAGATTGACAGTAAGTTCGGCATCCCTTTGGAGGAAGGGTTGGCGCTGCGAGCGATTAAGAAGGCTCTTGGCAAAAACCATCTTTTGTTAATGGGGCTCCACTGCCATATCGGTTCGCAGGTTTTTGAGAAGGAACCTTTTGAAGTAGCGGCAGAAGTAATGATGGGGCTGGCGGCGGAAGCGAAGGGGGCTTTCGGATTTGAGTTGAAGGAACTCAATCTGGGCGGCGGACTGGGTGTGCGGTATGTCTCCGAAGACGATCCGCCCGCCGTTGAAGAATTTGTTGAGAGCCTTTGCCGGGCAGTGATCACCAACTGTCGGCGGTTAGGACTGACCCTTCCGTCTCTACTGATAGAGCCCGGCAGGTCCATCGTGGGAGAAGCGGGCACAACCCTTTACACCGTCGGAGTGGTCAAGGAGGTCCCTGCCGTTCGCACTTATGTTTCCGTTGATGGGGGAATGAGCGACAATCCCCGACCTGCCCTTTACGACGCACGGTATTCCGCCGTTCTCGCCAATAGAGCTTGTGATGCCCCCGATTGTGTGGTGACGGTATCGGGCAAGCACTGCGAAAGCGATACCTTAATTCGGGATGTTCGTCTGCCCCGACCAAAGCCTGGGGATTTACTGGCGGTCCTGACAACGGGCGCCTACCACCACTCTATGGCCAGCAATTACAACCGATTTTTAAGACCGGCTGTGGTCTTCGTTAAAGAAGGGAAGGCGTTAGTTGCCTGCCGACGGGAGACTTACGATGATCTACTGAAGACCGAAATCCTTGAGCCCGACTGGAAGGAAGTCGCTGACCGTCTCGCCTCCCTATGACCGGGTTCCCGGGCGAAAGGGTCTTCTGGCTGTGACGGGACCCCGATGGGTTTCCTGAGGTTTGTTCACCCGCCGAAGGACTTCCGGGAGCAAAATGACACCGACGGCAATGCCCATTCCAGCACTGGCAAAGTCATCCCAAGGCAGTTGAGCGATGAGTTCCCTTTTCATAGCGGTGAGCCAGTGACCGATTAACGAGAGGGGATCAGCAAGGAAAAAGAGAGTGGGACCCGCCGACGAGAGAGACCAGTCGGCGAACAGTTTTTCGGCTTCCTGGTTGATCTGAATGCGCCTCTTGTGCAGCAGAATCTGCAAGGCGTCCTTATTCATTTCCCCGTTGAGATAATCACGGATCGCATAAAAGACTTCTTCACTGTAAAGAAACAGACGAGCAGAGACCTCCGATGCCTGCTGGAGTGCCCTGAGCAGGTCCTTCTCGTCAAGAAGGCGATGGGATCGTCCCGTCCAAAAAGCGTAGGGGGCAAACCGTTGCCAAAGAGCATCACCGATGAGGATCAGGGGCGCTAAGTAGCAGGAAGAAAGGACCAGGCTGTCTCGGATTTCCGACGGCACATCTGGAGAAAGTTCCGTAAAGACCCGAGCCGTGCTGCCGTGGGGATAGTTCAAAACAAAGCCTAAAGAGCGGAAGGAAGGGTCACAGTCCCCACTATTGGGCAAAAACCCAATCTGAGACGGCGCAAATGACCGAGCAAGCCACCTCTTGGCATGCTCTCGGACATCGGGCGAAGGAAGGGGAACGATATAGTGAATTCCTTTGAGCAAAGACAGATAGGTATGGAGCATCTTCGGTCACCTACACTAACAGAGGTAATCTGCTGGTCAAAAGCCGATGGGCGGTTGGGTCACTCTAACCCGGCGGCAACCACTTCCCGAATGAGGGACTTCTCGTTCTCAATTCCCTCAAAGACGGACCGGATCGTTCCCTTGGCATCAATCACATAGATGGTCGGAAGGCTCTCCACTTTGAACTTGTTGGCCAGAACGGCACGGGGGTCCAGCGCGACCCGATAAGGGAGCCGATGGCGAAGGAGATAGGGACCGACAGACCGGCGACCGTCTTCGTCTATGCTGATCGCCAGGACTTCCAGCCCCTTTTTACCGTATCTCTTGTACAGTTTCTGGAGCCAGCCCTCAGCGACTCGGCAATAACTACACCAAGTCGCCCAAAAGTCCAAAACCAGAACTTTGGGATGAACCGTCTCCCTCTTGTCGGCTCCCATAATGTCCAGCCGGAGCCGCCCACCTTCCGTCGTTACCCGGATCGTCCTTTTGTCCACCAAAAGAGCGGAAAAAGCCGGTATGGATTTGCCCCGCGGTAAAGCAGCGACTGCAAGGGATCCGGTCAGTAACGACAGGAAGACCGCCCATCTTTTATACGCCGTCACCTCGTTGGCTCTCCTCCTTGGAATAAACCACCAACCTTAACGAAATCCTAAAACTGTGTAACATTGTGACGACAGAAAATGGCGGAGTCAAGAGAGCAAAGGGAGCGAAAAGAGACCGAAAACCGGACGGAAGCGTTCCTGCCTTACTTTGTGCTGGTGCGCTTAGGACCCCTAAAACCCTACGGTGGCTGGTTCCTATGGAAAACCGAAGACGGTTCTTTTGTCCGCGCCCGGAAACTGCTTCCTGAAACGGTCCAGATTTTAGGTCGGGTGGTGATCAGCGAGGAGAATGCCGTTTCCTTCCAACCCGAAACAGACGACGCTGAGGTTGCCAAAGAAGGAAAGGAGTTCGTCCAGCGGTGTGAGCAAGAGCCCGATCCTTTCGTCTACGCCATTGCCCGTGCGGCGGAGCCTTTGGACGATTGCCCCCGCCTCCGATGGTTGGAGGTCAATCCAATTGTTAAAAGCCTGGTCGTTCACACGCTGCTCTTGGAACTGGAAACAGGGCAGAGAATCATTGTCGGGGCTCATCAGGTCCCCTGGGAGAGTGGTTCCTAAATGGCAAGACCTTGGGTCCTTTCAGAATTGACATTGGAGGATGTGCGGTCTCAAACCATTGAGGTGGCAGTCTTCCCTGTGGGTGCTTGCGAACCACATGGTCTTCATCTGCCTTATGGAACGGATACTTACGAGGTGGTCGCTATCGCTGAGGAAGCCTGCCACAAGGCCTATGAAAGGGGTGCCTCTGTCGTCTGTCTTCCCCCGTTCCCCTATGGGGTCAATGCCAATCTTCTCTCCTTCCCGATGACCATTCACATTCAGCAGAAGACCCTGAACCTGATCGTCCAAGACATCGTCGCATCGCTGGAGCGGCACGGCATTGAGAAGATGGTGATCCTTAATGGTCACGGGGGTAACGAGTTCCGAGGTGGTTTGAGAGATCTCTTTGGTAAGACCAATGTATGGCTGTTCCTTGTTGAATGGTGGAAAGTTAGCAATGATGAGATTAAGAAATTGGTGGACGAGCCCGGAGAACACGCTGGGGAAATGGAAACGAGCCTTTGCCTAAGGATTGTTCCCGACCTGGTCCGAATGGACCGGGCGGACCCGGGGAAGGTCCGGCGGTTTCGTTTTGAAGCCCTGGAAAAAGGCTGGGCGTGGACCGCCAGACCTTGGGAGCGGCTAACGACCCATTCAGGAGTCGGAGATCCTCGCAAGGCGTCGGAGGACAAAGGGGAAAGACTTATTCAGATCATTACCGATGAAATTAGCGAGTTTCTGGTAGCACTTGCCAAGACGCCCGTGGACGAAACCTTTCCTTTCGCCTAACGGATGATAGACATCGCCGAAGATTTTTGGCATAATATTGATGGCGCTCACTGCGGTGAGAGAGCCCAAGGCGGGGGAGGTGCCATATATGGCAACCGGTCCGAGAGCACGAAGAAGCGTCCTTGATGTCCTTCGCGAACGAGGGAAGTTGACGGAGGCTCAGGTCCAGGAGGTTTTGAGAGCCCAGCAAGCGACCAACCAGCCAGTGGAGAGAGTGCTGGCGGACCTGGGATTCGTGGACGAAGCCGATGTGCTCAGCGTCGCGGCGGAACTATTGGGGGTTCAATATGTGGACCTTCGGAAGGTCCAGCCCGACGAAAGCGCCGTGAGCGTGGTCCTATCTCGGGTGCCGGCAGATTTCTTGCGCCAACGCCAATGCCTGCCCCTGCGCATTGAACAGAACCGCCTCTGGGTGGCGATGACCAATCCCCGAGATATCGTCACCATTGACGAACTGAGGATGCGGACCGGTTTGGTAATCCAACCGCTGTTAGCCGGTGCGCGTCAACTGACCGCCGCTTTGGACGAAGTTGCTGCGGCGCCGGTCGCCCAAGCCGCACCGACTCCAGGTCGGACAACGATGGGTCTGGCGGACGTGGACCGATTGCTGGGTCAAATGGACGCCAGCCGCTACGGCGCTGGGGAGGCTGCAGAAGGTCCCCTGGCAGGTGGTGTCGCTCGGGTAGACGCTACGGATGTGGAAGCGGCTCAGGAAGCACCAGTCATCCGGCTCTTGGATACGATTATGCGGGAAGCCATCAAGAACGACGCCTCGGACATCCACGTAGAGCCCATCCAAGATCGCCTTCGGATTCGGTATCGGATTGACGGGGTTTTGAATGAAGTCTTGCGCCTGCCCAAATGGCTCTCTGCTCCTCTTGTGGCGCGCATCAAAATCCTGGGCGATATGGACGTTGCCGAAAAGCGGGTCCCTCAAGACGGAAGAATGAGAATTGAGATGCAAAAGAGACGCTTTGACGTGCGCATCTCCACCATCCCGACGGTCAACGGGGAAAAGGCTGTTCTGCGCCTTCTGGACCAGACATCTCCTCTGATGGGGCTGGAGAAACTGGGTCTTTGGGAAGACGACCTGGCGAAGGTAGAGTATCTGATGTCCCAGCCCTACGGAATGATCCTGAGCACCGGACCTACGGGTCACGGCAAAACGACGACTCAGTATTCCATTTTGCACCGCCTCAATACCCTGGACCGGAACATCCTTTCCATTGAGGAACCCGTGGAATATGAGGTTTCGGGAATTAACCAGGTGCACGTCAATAGAAAGGCGGGAGTCACCTTTGCGACAGCCCTGAGGGCATTCCTGCGCCAGGACCCCGACATCATCCTCGTGGGAGAGATTCGCGACCTGGAGACGGCGGACGTCGCCATTCAAGCAGCATTGACCGGACACCTGGTCCTTTCTACTCTCCACACCAACGACGCACCGACGGCGACGACCCGATTGATTGATATGGGTGTAGAGCCGTTCTTAATTTCGGCGTCGGTCATCGGGGTGATTGCTCAGCGCCTTGCCCGCCGGATTTGCACCAATTGTAAGGAACCCTATGCCTACCCACCCGAGGCACTAAGCCGATTCGGATTGGATCCCAGCGAACTGGAGGGGGTGACCCTCTATCGGGGTCGGGGTTGCGAAGCCTGTGGCAACCGCGGCTATCGGGGACGCATCGGCATCTTTGAGGTGTTCATTATGAATCAGGAGATCGCCGACCTGGTCTTAAGACGGGCACCGATCGCAGAAATCCGCGACGCCGCCATCGCCGGTGGAATGACCACCCTCCTTCAGGACGGCTGGCGAAAAGTCAAGAGTGGCGTCTCTACGCCCGACGAGATTTTGAGAGTCGTTACAACGGTCGGATTCTAAGACTCAAAGGAGTCAGCGAAAAGGGAGGCTCTTTGATGGAGATAGATCTCACTCCCCTGCAGGACGCACCCGCCCCATCGGGAGTCGGGTTAAGGAGAGCGCCGGCAGTCGCACCGCCACGAGCACTGCCCTCCGTGGAGGATATCCACGTTGACGACCTTCTGAACTTGGTCGTCAAGAGAAATGCCTCCGACCTGCACCTTTGTGTTGGAGTGCCACCCATTCTTCGCATTGACGGCAATCTATATCGCACCAGTTTTCAGCCCGTCACGCCCAAGCAGTCTCAACGGCTCATTTATGAGATCCTGACCGACGAACAGATTCAGCGGTTTGAAAGCCAGTTGGAACTGGACTTCTCCTACTCCCTTCAAGACATCGCCCGGTTTCGGGTCAACATTTATAAGGAAAGGGGTTTCATCGCGGGTGCCTTTCGACTGATTCCCCGCAGGATTCCGACCGTCCGAGAACTGGAGTTGCCTTTGATACTGGATGAACTGGTGCTCAAGCCCAGAGGGTTGATCCTGGTCACTGGTCCAACAGGACACGGAAAATCTACGACATTGGCTGCGATGATCCACCATCTCAATCAAACCCAGAGCAAACACGTCATCACGATAGAAGACCCGATTGAGTATCTCCATCAGCATCAAAAGTGCATTATCAATCAGAGGGAATTGGGAGAGGATACCAAGTCATTCCCCAATGCTTTGCGCAGCGCTTTGCGGGAAGATCCCGATGTGATCCTGGTCGGTGAAATGCGGGACCCAGAGACCATTGCCATCGCCATCACGGCTGCTGAGACGGGGCACCTGGTCTTATCAACCCTGCACACCAACAGCGCTGCAGAGACCATTGACCGAATTATTGACGTCTTTCCTCCCAACCAGCAGCCCCAGGTCCGAATTCAGTTGTCAATGAATCTGGTGGCGGTCATCTCCCAGCAGTTGTTGCCCAGAGCGCCAGGAGCGCCAAGGAACCCACTCGTTGGCGGCAGGATTGCAGCGGTAGAACTGATGATTGCTACTCCTGCCATCCGTAACCTCATTCGGGAAGGCAAGACCCATCAAATCCCTTCAATGATCCAAACGGGTGCCGAAGTCGGGATGCAGTCAATGGACCAAGCCCTAAGGGACCTCTACGCGAGAGGGTATATCACCTATGAAGACGCCATCGGAAGGGCTCACAACGCAGAAGAACTGAAGAAACTCATTTCGGGCGTCACACCCAAATAATGGGGGGTGAAGAAGAGTGCCGAACTATGCTTACGTCGCACGGGGAGCCCAGGGACAGGTCACTCAGGGGACTGTAGAGGCACCCAATGAAAGGGTAGCAGTCCAGCAATTGCGGCAGCAGGGACTGATCGTGACTTCCATCCGGCAGCAAGGAGGTGCTCCTGCACAGGCTAGACGGCAAGAAGCAGTGCCCATTTTTGCTGCCATTGGGAAGGTCAAACTCCGTGATATGGCTATCTTCTCCCGCCAGTTGGCGACCCTGATTAACGCCGGTGTGTCGTTGGTCAGGGCGCTCGCTGTTTTGGAAAAGCAGACCGCCAGCGCGAAACTCAAATATTTGATCCGGTCCCTTACCCGTGACGTAGAAGATGGCATGCCCCTTTCCCGAGCGATGGCTCGCTTCCCCAGGGACTTCTCCAACCTCTTCGTCGGAATGGTTCGCGCCGGCGAGGTCGGCGGCGTCTTGGACGATACCCTCAACCGGATGGCGACCTTCCTAGAGAAAGACTTGGAACTGAGACGCAAAGTGAAATCGGCAATGACCTACCCGACCCTGGTCATCCTGTTTGCGCTGGGAATCGTGATCTTTTTGAGCACCTGGATCGTCCCGATGTTCCTCAAATTGTTCGCTGACCTGGGGGTCAAGGAAGACAAGTTCCCCCTGCCGACCCTGATTATGAAACGGTTTAGCGAATTCCTCCTCACCAAATGGTATATTTTGATCTTGGGCATCGTTGCCTTCGTGTTCGCTTTCGGGGTATTCATCAGGACCCGCTTCGGTAAACGGATTTACGACTGGGTGAAACTGAAGATCCCGATCCTTGGTCCGATTAACCACCAAGTGATCTTAGCCCGATTCTCCCGCACCTTTGGAACCTTGATGGGCAGCGGTGTGCCGATCCTTCAGGCAATGGATACTGTTGCCGGCGCCATTGACAACGATATCTTGAGCCGGGCGATTATGGAAGCGCGATCGGCGATCCGAGAAGGCGAGCGGATTGCCGATCCCTTGGAACGGAGCCGTCTGTTCCCTCCGATGGTGGTTCATATGGTTTCCGTTGGTGAGGAGACGGGCTCTTTAGACCAGATGCTTCAGAAGGTTGCCGACTTCTACGAAAGCGAAGTGGATGCCCGGCTCAAAGCGCTGGCGTCCACCATTGAGCCGGTTATGATTGTCGTATTAGGAGTGATCGTCCTGTTCATCCTCCTGTCCGTCTTCCTCCCTCTGGTCACCATCATCCAGGACTTAGCCCAGCAGGAACAGTAGGGTGACGGACGCTCATCAGTCTGGCTCCAGCGTCCTGGCTGGTTACCAGCGGATTCTGTTGATCCGACTGTCTGCACTGGGGGATACTTTGGCAGCCACTCCTGCCGCACAAGTCGTCAAAGAAGCCCTGCCCAATGTTCACCTCGGCTGGGTCGTTTCTACCGCTGCTTTTCCGATTGTCGAGGGTAATCCGCACATAGACGACATTTACATCTGGGACGGACGGCTGCGCACCCTTCCCCAGTTGGCGGGATTGATTCGTCGGGACGGTTACGAGGTTTCGGTGGACTTGCAGGGATTACTTAAAAGTTCCGTCATTGCTTGGTTGGCAAAGATCCCTCGGCGCATCAGTTTCGCCAACAGCCGAGAGGGATCCCGATTTTTCGCTACGGACTGCATCCCCGTTAAGATCCGTTATCCTTCTGGCGCTTCTCGGACATTGTCTTTGTTAGCGGCTCTGGGTCTCCCCGTGTCTTTAGAGCGCCACCGGATGCTCCTTCCCCTTTCCGACCGGCACCGACAGGTGGCTCTTGAGCAATTAAACCGCTGGAACTTGACCCCCAAGTCCTTTGCGGTCCTGGCACCAGCCACCACCCGACCCCAGAAGCATTGGCCCGTGGAGCGATGGTCCCAACTCGCCGACGGTCTCCGACAACGCTTGGGACTCCCCTCCCTACTTTTAGGCTCCCCATCCGATCGAGCCCTTCTGGAGGTCATTTCATCGTCAGCCCGAACACCGATCCCCCACCTCTGGCACCTGTCTTTGAAAGAAGCAGGAGCACTAATAGAGCAAGCCCTCGTTTTGATCGGTCCTGACTCTTTTCCCATCCACGCCGCCAACGCTTTGGGAACTTATACGGTTGCCTTGTTTGGATCTACTTCCGGTGACCGATTTCGGTCAGAACCAGCCGTCAGAGTCCTGGAGCACCCGTTACCGTGCCGACCGTGCGGTCGGCGTCCCACTTGCGGCGGTGCGTTCCCTTGTATGCGTCTGATCACGGTGGAAGAGGTCATTGGCGCTGTTGACTCTCTCACGCAGCTTTCTTACCGGAAATGGTTATCGTCCTGACCAGGCGCCAAGTAAACCTTTTGGGTTTCCTCTTTTTCGTTTGGGCTTTGCTGTTCTGCTTCCTCCCAAAGAAACCCGTTGTGGTTGAAGCGCCACGAACGGGCGTTTTTGCGATCTGCCGGTTGATTTCTAAACACTACTGGCTGGCTATGGTAGCCGGTGCTGCTGCTTATTGGCGCAAAAATCCTGGGGCAGTGACCTTAATGGCTGTTACCCTCGTCGTCAATCAGATTACCCTTGAGGCACTCAAAATACTCGTCCGAGAGCCCCGTCCCGACTTCACTAATAAAGATAGTTTTCCCAGTGGTCATTCCGCAGCGGCAGCAGCCTTTGCCTTTTCGTGGATCCGCGCCCGATTGCCTCTGGGAACCCTTTGGCTCGCTTTCTCCGTTCTGGTCGGGCTCAGCCGGATCCTGGTCGGTGCCCACTGGATTCACGATGTGGTCGGCGGATGGGCACTGGGCTACCTAATAACCGAGGCAACCTATCGGATGGTCCCTTTCGCCAAGAAGGCGCAGCGAGGGTCAGGGGATCCTGAGACCCGTCTTTGGGGCATTTTTCGCCGGTGGACCTAATCCATCCCAATCCAGCGGGAACGAAAAACCTGCAGGGGCTGCGCTCCTCCAAAACTGCGCCCACTGCACCAAACCAGCCAACGACCGTCGGGGGAGAAATGGGGAAACAGATCAGGGGCGGGATCGTCGGTCAGACGCTTCAACCCTTTCCCATCAGTCCCTATTAAAAACAGGTCAAAGTTTTTGGGATCGTGATGGTTGGAAGCAAAAATGATTTTCCTGCCGTCGGGCGTCCAAGCGGGACAGAAGTTAATCCGTCCCAACTGAGTCACTGCCCTTTTATTCTTTCCGTCCCTATCCATAATGTAGATTTCCAGCCAGCGGGGGCTGACGACGTGGGACTTCAGAAGATCCAAATACTCCTGAATTTCCTCCTGGGTCTTTGGATAGTAGGCTCTCATCACGATCCTTTTGCCGTCGGGGGAAAAGAAGGCACCGCCCTCATAGCCCAGATCAGAAGTTAGCCGGACAACCTCCGACCCATTGCTTTTCATTCGGTAAATATCCAAGTCCCCATCTCTGTGGCTGGTAAAAACGATCTCACCCGTCTGCCAACAGACCGTCGCTTCCGCATCGTAGCCATCGGTGGTCGTTAGGCGAATCAGTTCCATTGTGTCCAAGCGACGGACATAGAGGTCATAAGAGGGGAAAATGGGCCAGACATACCGACCAAGGGACGGCTTTTGCCATTGAGGCGGCTCCGGTCCTGCTAAATGGGTAGACGAAAAGAGAACCGATCGCCCGTTCTGTAAAAAGTAGCCACAGGTGGTCCTTCCTTTTCCTGTGCTGACCAGGCGCAGGTCCCGCCCATCAGATCTCATTATGAAGATCTGATCGGCTTTAAACGGACCCCTTGTGGATTGGAAAATCAAAAAACGTGCGTCGGGCGACCAGTAGGCTTCCGCATTGACACCTTCAAAAGTCAGTTGACGCACGTCGCCGAGCACCGATTGCTCCAAAGGGCTCAGCGGAAACGCCTTTTGATCGGGCTGGTCCCAAGCGGTGATACCTAATAGCGAGGGTAACACTAAGAACACCGACAACGCCACCTGCCCTTTCAGCCTCAATGGCACCTCCTTGGACGGCACAATTTCGCCAGTCCGCTAAGGTTAACGCATTAGACTGATCGGTTAAGAGGAGGGAACAAATTGGAAGAGGTTGCTGTTGGTCTGATCGGATGCGGTGGGATGATGCAAGCCCACCTGCAACGAGGTTTCCAAGCCGTATGGGAAAAGGGCTTTCGTTCGTTTCGGATCATCGCCTGTGTGGACGAAGACAAAGAACGGGCAGAAGCGACAGCGGAAACGATCGGGAAATGGCAGGAATGCAAGCCGCAAATCTTCAAGACCACAGAAGAGATGCTGAGACAAGAAAAGGCGGTGCAAGCCGTAGACATCGCCGTCCCTCACTACCTTCATCACACCATTGCCCTTGCCTGTCTCTCGGAAGGAAAAAATGTTCTCATTGAAAAGCCCCTCGCCATCACCTTGCGGGCGGGACGGGCAATGATTGAGGAAGCCGAAAAGCGCCAATTGATCCTTTCGGTAGCGGAGAACTACCGGAGAGATTGGTCCAGTAGGGCTTTTCGGTGGACCATTGAGCAAGGAAAGATCGGGAAACCCCAAAAAATCTACTGGTTGGACATTTATGAACGACGGCACTTTTGGGGATGGCGGGATGATCGGGAGCGGTCGGGAGGCGGTTGGCTGTTAGACGGCGGTGTCCATTTTGCTGATTTGATGCGTTACTTCCTTGGGGAGGTGGATGAGGTCTTCGGTCAGACTGCCCTTCAAGAGCCCCGCCGGTTTGACCGCACTTCCGGTCAACAGGTTGCCTCTGCAACAATTGAGGATGTTGCCCATGCTCTTTTGACTTTCCAGAACGGTGTTTTGGGAATTTGGGCAGAAGTCATCTCCGCCCCAGGAGCCCCTGTTTCCCGAAGAATCATCTATGGAGACGAAGGATGCATAGACCTGAAGGAAGGATTGTTCCTTAGAGATAAGGGGAGGGTCAGCAGCGTAGAAGACCTGAAGAAAGAGTTCGTTGTCAGTCTCACCTCAGAGCAACGGGAACAGTTCTTTCCCCTGGGCATCACCGACGACGTGGCGCAGGAGGTCTATGAGTTTCTTAAAGCCTGCCAAACAGGCGACAGAAAGGTGGAAGTGGACGGCTGGGAAGGATACCGGTCCCAGGCGGTTTGTATGGCGGTCTATGAATCAGCAGTCCTTCACCAGCCCGTTAAAATAAGAGATATAGAGGCCCATCGGATAGAGGTGTATCAGTCGGATCTCAATCGGCGATGGGCAATTTCTTGAGGAGGTGAGACGAATGGCGGAGGAGACGCAAGGGACGCCAGAAGGAGTCCGCCAAGAGACGGAGGCTGCTGCGGTGGAAACGGGGCTCAAAGAGCAAGCCGCTGTTCCTCGTCGGGGTTGGGGTTTCGGAACGGGATTCATCCTCGGATTTGCGGTAGGTCTTATCGTGGTAGGTGCCTATGCGTATAACCAATGGAAGGTGCCCCTGGATGAAGCTGCAGAGTTACAAGCAAGCCTGGAACAAGAAGTCTCCAGCGCCCGTGAGGAGGCTCGTCGTGTTCGGGCGGTCCTGATGGACGCTCGGCGGGCGATGGAGGATGTGGACAAAGTCCTGACAGCCATTGAGGAGTTCGGGGTCCGGCGCCCAGCGGCACCCCAACAGCCCGCTCCGCAACCGGCACCGCAACCTCCGGCGCCCCCTGCGACGCCAGAGACTCCAGCGCCACAGCCGGCGCCGGCACCTGAGCAGCCAGCGACTGGTGGTGAGGCGACAGCACCGCCGGCACCACCTCTGCAACAGCCGCCGGCTACGGCGCCTCAGCCTCAGTAGCCAGCCCATTCAGTTTTTTGTTCGGAATGGTGAGACCGGAAAAAAGGGACAAGGACCATTACTTTTCAGAGACCCCGTCCGGTCCTCACCAGATTCGCACGATAACAGTTCAGGTGGGTGAAAGGCGATTTTATTTTCAAACGGATCGATCTGTCTTTTCAAGAGGTGGGCTGGACAGAGGCAGTCGTCTGCTCATTGAGCGGATGGAAATTCCCCCAAAAGGGAATGTCCTGGATTGGGGATGTGGCTACGGACCCATTGGACTCATTGCCGCTGCCTTGAATCCTCACGCCCACATCTGGATGGTGGACATTAACGAGAGAGCCGTTGCCCTGGCTCGGCAAAATGCCCTTCTCAACCACATCAGCAATGTAACGATCCTGAAAAGTGATGGCATAAGCGCTTTGCCTTCCGACCTAAAAGTAGAAACGGTCGTCAGCAACCCCCCGATTCGGGCAGGCAAGAAAGTTTTGGCAAAACTCATTGAAGAAGCCCATCAATGCCTGACTGTCGGCGGGAGCCTCTGGCTCGTCGCACCGACCTGGCTGGGTGCCCGCTCCCTTCAGAAGATGATGCAGGAAGTTTTTGGCAATGCCGAATGTGTGGATAGAAAAGGCGGTTACCGGGTCCTACGATCGGTCAAGTCTGCAGACAAGTTGGCGGACGATCCGACCGGTTAAGGCCAGGGGAAGAAAGGTCCCGGCTTCCTTCGGATAGCAGAGTGAACCGCCCAAAGGACAGCCATTGAAAACTCCCCGAAGATTAGACCGATAAAAAAGGGAGCCGCTCGGTGAAAGACGGTAACCCCAAAGTAGCGAAGGAGCAGGCTCTTGATGACCCAAGCAGCAAAGAGGGGAAACCAGAACACAATCAAAGTCCATGACCCGCTGAGAGCATAAGCAAGGGGATGAAAGGGAAACCACCAAAATCGGGACCGGGCGAACCACATCAAAAGGGTGAGCAAGACGCCGACCCCAAAAGCAGGACGACGGAACCCAGGAGGATCGTCCCGACCAAGGATGGCAGGGGTATGGTCCTCAAATGACCAGCGCGGGTTGCCCTGGTAAACATAGTGATAGAGGGTTATTCCCGAGTAACGATAAGGGATGTAAAGTTGGTAAGTCGCCGCAACGAGGAAGGAAACAACGAGGGAAATGCCGACAGGCAGTAGAAGGCTGCGGCGTCGGAGACCAACTTTTTCACACATCTTCAGGCTGTCCAGAAGGGGTGTGATTAAAAGACCCCTCAGGTCCCGAGTAAACACCGCATCGGTGTAAGCCAGCACGGTTAGGTTCCTTCTGCCCAAAAGATGCTTGGGGGCAAAAAGGCGAAAGACATCAATCGGTCGGAACGACGCCTCCGTCATCATCAAACCGCCTTCAGCAACGCTCCGTGCCATCACCATTACGACGACGCCCAAGTAGAGGGCAAACTCGGTGACCGAGACCCACCAATTCAGTCCGGCTGCTCGCCCCCAAAGGACCGCCATCAGAAAACCAACCGTTGCCAACAAAAAAGACCACGAATAGGGCATTAACTCGTCCTCGTCACCTGTTTGTCCTCGTCGCCGGACCGATCGGATCGCCTCCTTCAGAAAGGGATAGGCAGCCCGCCAGAAAATGAACACTAAGACCAGATAGGCACCCATCACTTGGTACCCAATGTAAAGGCGGGTCGGGTAAAGGGGCATCCCGATGAGGAGATGGTCGTATCCGATGGCAGAGAAGAAAATGTCCTCCAGGCGCGTCAGCCAGAAAAAGAACCAGAGGCTGAACAGTAGTTGCGTCGGCAAAAAGTAAGCGAAGCCGACAGCCGCATAGGAAGTGTAAAGGGGAGTGTAATACATTGCATTGAGAGGTCTTTCTGGAAAATAGTCATTGAGGACCCATCCGACGCGAACTTGGGGAATGGCGGGGTGAAGAACGTGCAGTCCATTGAGAAAAAAGACACTCGCCGACAGGGCAAAACCCCACCAAGCCAATCGGTTGGTCACCACTGCTGACCAGTTGGAGGGATCTATTAGTTGCAGGGGCGGCTGGGTTAAGGGGAAATTCAATTTTTCGTGGTCCGCCCACTGTCTTCTCCAAATCGCCGCAATAGCAAGAAAAACGGACCAGACGGCAGCGACGACGATAGACCAAGAAAGAAGGGGTGTCGCCCATTCCTGCCAGGGGATGGGTCCTTGGGTTCCTTCGTAAAAGAGTTTTGACACCGTTTGCGTCTCTGGTCCCGTTGGATCAAAGGGAACCAGCCATCGGGGCGTATCTGCAAAAAAGGCTTCCTTCCAGCGGTTTTGAATGTTAGCAAAGTAATTAACAGCAACGAGGGCGGGAAGAAGTTTTTCCATCAATCCCCTGGAGGCAATCATCACGGAAAGGACCGTCATCGTATAGACGATCAGCACTTCCGGCGGTGAGAGAAAAGAGCGCTTTAAAAAAGCAGAAAGAATCCGATTGATCAAGACGACGACCAACAGCAAACCCAAAGCCGCCGGATTAAATTGACAGATGGCAATCTGAATCTCTTTGACAACCAACTCGGCATAGGAGACGATCACAATGGCGGGAACGCTGAGCAGCAGACCAAAACAGACGGCTTTCAAAGTTGCCCTTTGACGGACTGCACGCAACCCTCCCGCTGTCTCTGCTGCCGCTTGGGCAGTGGTCGGCGCCGATCCGAAATCCTGTCCCTTTTGATTCCCCATAAAAACCCCACAATAAAATAATCCATTGGGGCGGTTTATTGATTGCGCTATCCTATCAGCCAAAGTAAAAGGAGGTGACTTGATGCAAATCGGCATCTTGGGTGGAACTGGTCGGATGGGCAGAGGTTTGGCGAAACGATGGAGCCTTGCCGGACACAGCCTCTTTATCGGAAGTCGCACTCCTGACCGGGCTCAGATCATTGCTCAAGAAATTGCCAGGGAGACGGGAGGGAGTGTTCAGGCGGGCGATCTGAAAACTTGCGCCCGGGTCGGTGAAGTCGTTGTTCTTTCTATCCCCTATCGGGCTTGCCCTTCTCTTCTTCCCACTCTCCAAGAAGAGTTGGCGGGAAAAGTCATCATTGACATCACGAATCCTTTTGGTGCGGTCAAGGAAGGGCAAACTTCAGGGGTGGAGGAGAACGCTCGGGCTCTTGGAGTGTCGGCTCGTTGGGTTGCTGCCTTTAAGACCAATTTTTGGGCGACTTTAGACCAGCCCGTCAACAAGGACGGAATCGTTCGGGACTGTTTCTACTGTGGGGACGATTTAGAGGCTAAGAATCTGATCGCGGAACTGATCCGCCAGGTCGGCTACCGACCCGTTGACTGCGGTCCCCTTTCCTCCGCGCGAGTGTTGGATTTGATGGTCCCCTTGATGATAGAAATAGATCGGCACTTGGGGGGCAACCATCAGTCTTCCTGGAAAATTCTTGACTAACTGACGCTGTTTTTCTTCTCTCCAAAATGGCGAGACCGGGTGGTTTTTTTCTGATCGTGATCTTATTTTCACAAGGATTTGCCTTTCCTGACGGCACAGCGATTTTGCAGGCGCTCTCGGAAGGACGCTGCCATCCTGATGCAATCGCTTATCTGACGGCAAAAGTAGAGGCAGAACCAAATGTCCCCTCCTGGAAAGCCTGGTTGGGGCTGGCGCACTGTCTCAATGGCAATTGGGAATTAGCCCGGCAATGTTATCAACAAGCACGATCTGAAGGTGCCGCACCAAGCCTTCCCTTCTTCCCCCCTGAATGCCCCTCCGACTGGCTGGGCAGTCTGATTCCCGTGAAGGCGCAACCCATCGGTCATCAAACCCTTTGGCAAGGTCCTTTCGTCCTTTGGGAGACCGACATTCCCCGTGATCCCGCCCACGGTCACCGGTTCCCTTGGGTCTCCCCCCTCTATCAAAGCAACGGTTTCAGCGCTCGGCAAATCGTCGCTGCCTTCAGCCAGAGAGAACCCCGACGGACAGTGATGGCTCAGTGGACCCTTGCTTTTGGTCACGCTCTCTCTTGGCTGATGGCTCGCTTTCCCACCCCCCAGTCCCTCCCAGTCCGTCTCTGGTTCTTTTCGGACGGCGACGGCACGATCGTCACTCGCTCCGGCAACACCTTCCTCTATGGTCTACGGAAAAGCGATTCAATGAGTCTCTGGGCGTCCGCCGCTCACGAAGCGGCTCATCATCTCGTTCCCGCCTTCGGTCCCTTTCCGGGATTCCACGAACCCTATTCGGGTGGCTTTTTGGGGGAAAGGCTTTTTATTGCTTGGCTCTTGGATGACACAGACAGCAGAAGGACACAGGAGTGGGAATGGCTGAACCGATACGAGAAAGAGATCATCGTCCCCGAAATGGTCAGCGGTCAGCAATTCCTCCTATCGCCGCTCGGTCAGCAGGAACCGACAATGTCGTCCTTCCTCGGGGTGGCGATTTTTTTGGAACGCCTCTTGAGTGATGATTTTTTTGAATTCCTCACTCAAGCCAAAGGACCTTCCTGGGCGGACTTCCTCGCTGCCATTGAAAAAGGCATTGAGTCCCGATTAAAGGGCACGGGCTTAAAAATCCGCACCCGTGCTCCCGGTGCCACAACTCCTATACCATTGTTGAATGGGCTCGGACCAATAGACCAGCCGGCTCTTGTCTACCCACTTTGGCTTCCGAAGGGCAACTATGAAACGCATCTGATGACCGAAGGCTCCGGATCTTTGGAACTTCTTTGGAATAACGAAACCATCGGTCAGGTCTCTGTGACGGACGGTGCTTCGCAAACCCCAACCATCCGATGGCGCAATACCAGTGCCGGTTGGCGATCGTGGAGGATGGTTTGGCGATCAGGAAAAGGAAGAGTGGTCCAATTGCTCTTCAAGAGACTGCCTGAGGGAGGCTGATCTTCGTTGATCACTCCGGTCGCTCGGCAAAGGCTGATGCGCCGGTTAACGGCGATTGAGCAGAAAGCGCGACATCTACAGACGATTTTGGAAACAGCCCCGATCGGGCAACTGACGGACGAAATTTCGGAATTGTCCGATCACATTCTTCAGGTCAAGAGGATTTTGTTGCGGGAAATGGTCACCAAAGCCCTGTTACGAGGGACCCGGTCGGAAGAGATTGACGAGATCGCTTCAGAACTTTTAAATGAGATCCAGGCGCTCCTTTCAAAGGGATGATGCCGGTTCCTCGCAAGAAAGTGGGTCCTCGCTGATGAAAGCATCTGATGACAGCAATGGTCAACCTCAGGCGCCCGACAACCAAACCCCGGCAGAGGAGCCCTCGGGTTTTTTAACCCACAATCCCTTCCGCGCCCTCCGTCACAGTAGTTTCCGCTCCTTTTGGTTGGGGCAGTTTGTTTCTCTGACGGGTTCCTGGATGCAGGGAGTTGCCCAGCGTTGGCTGGTTTACCAATTGACCCGATCGGAAAGCATCCTAGGGCTGGTCAATGCCCTGATGACCGTGCCAGTGGCGGTCCTGGCTCCCTTCAGCGGTGCCCTTGCCGATCGCTACGAAAAGCGCCGCATCTTGATGACCATCCAAGCGACCGCCGCCTCAATGGCGATGATCCTCTGGTTTCTCACTTGGACCGGACGCATTCAGATTTCCCATATTTTTCTTCTGTCTATCGGGCTGGGGCTCGTTCGTGCCTTTGATGTGCCGACCCGTCAATCCTTTTGGGCGGATTTGGTCGGCAAGGACGACCTGATGAGCGCGATCTCTCTCAACTCCGCCGCCGTAAATCTGTCCCGAATTCTTGGTCCGTCTTTCGCTGGGGTTTTGATCGCATCGGTCAGTCTGGAAATCTGCTTTCTCCTCAATGCTGTCAGTTTCGCACCGTCCTTTTTCGCCCTCCTGTTAATGCCGCCGATGCCCGTCCCCCGCGCGCCCCGCAAGAACCTTTTTCACAGTGTTGTAGACGGTCTCAACTATGTCCGGACCCACCCCTCCGTTTTTCACCTCTTACTGCTTATTGCCACTTGGAGCCTTTTCGCTGGGCAATTTGATGTTCTCTTGCCGGTGATGGCGGATCAAATCTTCAAGGTCGGTCCCAAAGGTTATGGATTCTTAACCGCTGCCATCGGTATTGGTGCGGTGGCAGGTGCTCTCCTGGCTGCCTCTTTAGGGGGATCAAAAAAGCGAGGGCGCCTTTTGCTCATTGGCACCCTCTTGGCTTCCTTTTCGCTTCTTCTTTTTTCCCGCACGAGCCTCTTCGCCGTTGCCCTCTTGACCCTCTTCAGCCTGGGCATTGGGATGGTCCTACAGAATGCGACAGCCAACACTCTTGTCCAAACCCTCGTTCCCGATCAGATGAGGGGGCGGGTGATGGGTTTATACTCCATAATGCTGATTGGATTGGCTCCCATCGGCAGTCTTTTTTATGGTTTCGTTGGGCAGACCCTGGGAGCACCCGCTTCTTTCTTTTGTGGTGGCGTCTTTCTCCTGATGACCAATTCATTGATCCATTGGAGAGACCCCGGACTGCGTCATCTTCCCTGATCCCGATCGGTGAATCGGATCTTCAGGACGGACCCATCCAATTTGGCACCCGCCGGCTCTCTCGTTGCCAAAATGTGGGGCAATATCAAATGTCGCTTAATGGCTCCCACCCGAAGGATCAGTTCGTCTCCCTTTCGGTGCAATTGAATGTCGCCTTTATCAACGAAGGGAAGATGCAAGCTCAAGTAATAATCGCGACCCTTTCGGGTAATGTTTATGCCTTCGCTTCTGCCAAAGTGACGGGTCGGATCCTGGTCGCCATAAAGGTCCAATCCCATTTTCCTAAGACGATCTACACCAACCACTTCGTCCTCATAAAGCCGGACCAACAAAAGGGGGAGGCTGCCAAAGGACGACCGTGCCTCTTCCAGATATTTCTGCTGAATTTCCTTCCACTGACGGAAGAAAGGATCCTGAATTTCCTGAGGAAGAACTTTGTTGGCGATGATCGCATCGCAGTCAAAGCCAAACAGGTTTAGGTAAGTGTAAGCCCTGCGCGTCTCTTCCAAGACCATTTTTTCCAGGTTGAAGACCAGGCGCAAGGAAGTTTTTTCGGTGTCCGCAATCACCTGTTTCATCTCCGCAATCTTCTGATATAGGGACTCCATCGTCTCGTAGACATCGTCCGATGGCAGGGGAACGGAGAAAACCTCATTGGTGAACCGACGGATTGTGCCGACGACCTTTCTCTGCACCTTGAAGAGCCGCCTCATATACCATCCGATCATATCGGGAAAGTGCAGAAGCCTTAAGGTTGCCCCCGTCGGGGCACAATCCACAATCACCACATCATACTCACCCGATTCGGCAAAGTTGCGAATTTTGAGAAGACTGAACAGCTCATCCATACCCGGCAAGATGGACAGTTCCTCAGCGACCACATCCTGAACACCTTGCGTTGCAAAAAGGGTCACCAAATACTCCTTGACCGTCGCCCAATTCTCCTCAATCTCCCTAAAGGGGTCAATTTCCAAACCCCACAACTGAGGAGCAATCGGCGTCGGCTCAGGACCCAACGGCACGCCGAAGGAGTCGGCTAACGAATGAGCCGGGTCCGTGCTCAGGATGATCGTTCTTAGCCCTCGTTCGGCGCACACCACCGCCGTCGCCGCAGCGATGCTGGTCTTGCCGACGCCCCCCTTCCCCGTATACAGTAGGACTCTCATTTTTTCACTCCTGCTGACCCTCTCTTTTTCCCTCTGATGCCCAGTCAATTAGGCGCTCTACCAGACCATCAATCGTGTGCACTTCAGAAATGATGTCCGGCTCCCGCCCCTTTTCTCTCAGAGCCCCCGCCGTTATCGGACCGATGACGGCGACCGCTGATTGTTGGAGCCATCGTCGTGCTTCTTCATCACCAAAGACCTCAAAAAATCCTCGGACCGTGGACGGACTGGTGAAGGTGATCACATCTATGGGCTCCCTCAAAATTCCGTGTAGGTAACCTGGACTGGGTCGGCTCGTCACCGTCCGATAGGCAGAGACCTCTTTTACCAAACATCCCATTTCTTTCAGGGATGCCGGTAACACATCCCGGGCGCCGTGGGCTCTCCAAAGAAGGATCCGCACACCCTCCCCGCCGAGCCGTCCTTTTTCTTTGAGTTCCCTGAACAAAGAAACCAGCCCATCGGTCGTATAAGTGGACGGCATTTCATCTGCCGTCACACCGTAGTCCTGAAGCCGATCTCGTGTTGCCGGTCCGATGACTGCAAACTGGGTGCCCGTAAAACTCCGAGCGTCCGCACCGACTTTCCTCACAAATTCAAAAAAGGTCCGCACCCCGTGGGTGCTGGTGAAAACGATCCACTGATAGTGACCGGAGACCGCCTCTTGAACAACCGTTAGAAGATATTCCGGCTGATCCGACGGCTGAATTTCTATCAGAGGAAGTCGGACCGCTTCGGCACCCAATTCTTCCACCTTTGCCGCCAAGGCTTCTTGTTGCTCTTCGGCTCGGGTGACCAGAATCCGCAAACCGAACAGGGGTAAGTTCTCATACCAGGCAATGCGGTCCCTCAAGGAAACGACCCAGCCGACCACAAGAACCACCGGGGGACGCACAGACCCCTCCAACGCCCCGGACGCAATCCTGTCTAAGTTCGTCACAATGGTCTTCTGCCGTGGCGTTGCCCCTCTCTCTATCACCGCTGCTGGCGTATCGGCACGGACGCCTGCACCGATCAGTTCTCTCCCGATCCTCGTCAATTCCGAAGCCGCCATCAAAGCGACGACGGTGTCCGCGCCCGCCAGGGACCGAAAGTCCACCGTCCCCTCCCAGCCATCCTTACCAAAAGCCGTGTGACCGACGGCGACCGCAAAAGACGAGGCGAACCGACGGTCCGTCAGGGGAATACCGGCGTAGGCGGGCACCGCAAAGGCGGAACTAATTCCGGGAACAATCTCAAAAGGGACCCCCGCCGCCGCCAAGGCTTCGGCTTCCTCCCCACCTCTCCCAAAAACAAACGGATCACCGTTTTTTAGCCGAACGACTTTCTTGCCTTCCGTCGCCTTGCTGATCAGCAAAGCATTGATAGCAGACTGCTCCGGTCCTGCGCCCCCTGGCGTTTTGCCCACATCTATCAGTTCCGCCGTCGCTGGTGCTAAGGAAAGAACCCCAGGGCTGGTCAACCGATCGTAGATCACCACGTCCGCTTGCCGCAGGCAGGCAGCCCCTTTGACGGTCAACAGACCCGGATCTCCAGGTCCTGCTCCAACGATCCAGACCTTCCCTTTCATCAGTTTTCCTTTCCCCTTTGAAGGATGGCACACTTGTCGTTAACGCAACGGGTTGGCAGATGGATGATAGAGGTGCCCAATTGTGCCAGTGTTATTGATCACCGGCGGAGCCGGTTTTATCGGGACTAATTTGACCCGCTATTGGTTGGAGAACCATCCTGACTGGCAAGTCATCGTTTACGACAAGATGACTTATGCTGCCTCTCACCGCAATATTGAACTTTTTGAAGGGTGTCCTCGTTTCTCCTTTTTTAAAGGTGACATTGCCGACCGTCAGAGCTTAGAACCCTTGTTGGCTCGTGCCGACTTAATCATTAACCTCGCTGCTGAAACCCACGTGGACCGATCCCTGATGGACCCTGAATCCTTTCTCAGGACGGATTTAATCGGCACCTACAACCTTTTAGAATTGCACCGAAAGTATCGCGACAAAAAATTCATTCAAGTTTCCACCGATGAGGTCTACGGCAGTGTTCCCGAAGGCAAAGCGACAGAAGACTCTCATCTCAATCCCAGCAGCCCCTACTCCGCCACGAAGGCAGGCGCTGACCTGTTGGCGATCGCCTACTTTAAGAGTTATGGCGTTCCCGTCATCATCACACGATGCTGTAACAATTTGGGTCCTTTCCAGTATCCCGAAAAACTTATTCCCTTGTTAATCACGAACGCCCTAATGGATCTGCCTCTGCCTATCTATGGTGACGGGAAGCAGGTCCGAGAGTGGATTTACGTGGACGATCATTGCCGTGCCCTTGACATTATTGCAGACAGAGGGCAGATTGGTCAAATTTACAACATAGGGACCGGCTATGAAAGAGACAATCTCTCCATTGCCACACAAATTCTTAATTTGCTCAACAAGCCCCTCAGTTTGATCCGATTTGTCGCCGATCGCCCAGCCCACGACAAACGATACGCTCTGGACTGGCAGAAATTAAAAAACTTAGGCTGGTCGCCTGTCGTCCCTTTTGAGGAGGCGCTCAAAAGGACTGTTGAATTTTATGTCAGCAATGTGACCTGGTGGCGGGAAATCAGAGAATCACCTGTCTTTCGTTCCTACTACGAGGCTAATTACGGCTGGCGGTTCCAAGATTCCCGTTAAGACCAGACCGCTCAAAATTTTCTGCATCTCCCGTTAGGGCAAATACGTTTCCCTCAAGCGCTTTAAAAAGATTACTTTCAGTGTTTTCTTTTAACTTAATTCTTTTTTTTAACACGTCCGTCGCTCTCAAAAAGTAATAGATAAACCACCATCCACGACTAAGAGATGACCTGTTATGTATTGACAATCATCGGATGCCAGAAAATAGACGGCAGAGGCTACTTCCTCGGGCAATCCTGCCCTGCCCAAAGGAATCCGCCGATGATCACAATAAAAAGTTTTGAAAAACTCTGTTTCCGTCTCGTCCACACCGTCCACGATCGCCATTCTTGTTTTGATAAAACCTGGAGCCACTGCATTCACTAAGATGTTATAAGGAGCCAATTCCACTGCCAGGCATCGGGTGATCTGAGCCACTCCTCCCTTCGCAGCGTTGTAATGGGACGAAAGGGGCATACCTAACCATGAGTTGACCGACGCCACATTGATGATGCGCCCTCCTCCCTGCTCTTTCATCGCCTGTGCCGCCAATTGGGACAAAAAGAAGACGGCATCCAGATTGACGGACATCATCTTGGTCCAGTCCGCTTGTGTCATCTCAAAGACCGACCTGGGAAAGTAAATCCCTGCGTTGTTGACCAAAATGTCAATATGACCAAAATGATCCAATGTTGTTCTAACAAGGTTATTCCTGTCCTTTGCCTTGGCAACATCGGTCTGGAGAAAGAGTGCTTTGAGTCCTTGTTCATTTAATTGCTGAGCGACTTGTTGACCCGTTGGTTCAATTTCTGCGATGACGACCTGGGCACCTTCTTGAGCAAATCGTTTGACGATGGCTCTGCCGATACCTTCCCCTCCACCTGTTACGATGGCCACTTTGCTGGTCAACGGCATAGGCTTCACTCCTCTGTCGCACATTGACCCTCAATAATCGCATCGCCAATATCCCCCGGGAGACGGATCCACTTTTCATCCCAATCCGCCCAAACTTGCCCGTTAACGATAACCTGTTTCAGACGCTCATCGGAACGATGTCTTAGCCGGAGAAAGATACATCGGGGAGGATTTCGTTTCGGTCCCTCCAAATGGCACCATATCCTATTGCTTGTCCGTTGAAAGAAAACGGTGACCATTCCAAAATAGGTGTGGGTCCGCTCTATACCGATCTTTTGCCCCGAACCCAGCCAATCTAAGGGAACGGCTTGACCAACGATTAAATCATCGCCCTCTTCGCGCACAAACAGAAATCGCAGCCAGCCCGCTGCGTTGGCTTCGTCGGAAGTCTTGTAATGATCGCCTCTCCATTCGCCCAGTTCCAGAGCATGTTCCGTGATCATACGAGTATCGGGAAAGTAATAAGCGGCAATTGCGTTGAAGATAGCCCGAAGGGCGTGAGCCACATCGTCCCGGAAGAGATACGGTTCGGGGCTGTAAAGCAGGCACGCCTGTAGAGAGAACCCTCCAAGGTCAAACCAGTTCTTTTCTAAATCGGGTATTTTGTAGCCGTAGATGGGCGACAAATAAAGGTTATCTTCGTAGTCTTTAAGAATCCACAAAGATTCCTTAGAGCAGGGGTCGAAAACTCTGGTAATGAGAAGGTGCAGAGCACCTTCTAAAACCTCCCGGATCCATCCCACCGAACGACCTCTTCGGAAAACGGAAGAGGGAAAATGAGGGACCGCCGTTCCGTCTCTTAGTCGGACCACAGGAGACTGCTCGGCAGCCGACCGAAACGCAGCCACAATGGCTTTCCGGTAATCCTCCGCCTCTTCCCGCAATCGCTTTCGTTCGGGATGATGCAGTTGCTCAAGGGACCAGGCAACAGCGTCCAGCCCACGCCAGGAATAAACATTAGTGGACAACCACGGCCACCAGTCGGTTATATCTTCTAAACTACCGCACGGAAGGAGTCCCCGAATAAGGCTATTTTCGTTCTTTGTCCGTGACCGTTCTTGAATGATCCACTCGGCACCCCTTATGAGGTGGGGCACTATCGTTTCCAGCCATTTTTTGTCTCCCGTAAAACGATAGTGCTCCACTAAGCACCAAAGAATCCAACCGTGATGTTGGTTGTAACCACCACATTCATATCCTTGGGCACCGTAAAGGACGCCATCCTGAGACGAATAATCCCCAGGCAACGGAACGCTTCCCTGATACTTCAGAAATGTTTCCAGACATTCTCTGGCTTCCTTGTGATAGCCCCTTCGGTCCAAGTCCACAATCATCATACACGATTCATTTCCATAGACTCCGTAGGAGAAAGATCCGACTCGTGCAAACCGGTTGCCGGCACCGGGCTCCCGATCGCAATTAATGAGAAGATGAATACTGTGGCTTAAATAAAACTCGTTTAAACTTTCGGAGGGGGTGTGCATTCGGGCACTTGCACTGATTCGTTTCCTCCAATACTCCCGCACCTTGTTCCTCTCATCAAAGTAATCTAATCCTCGGCAGACAGCAATCTCAGGCTCCTTTAGCCAGGTGTAAGGAATTTTCAATACAAGATCCGCATTTTCTGCTTGCACTGCGAAAACTTTCCAAACAAGGTGCTTGTTCTCTTTCTCCCATCTACCGGCAGATGCCTCAACGAGAAAGCGTAGTTTGGCACCGCCCCACACCTCAACACCGTTTTTCAATTGCAGATCTTCTTGATGCCCACCTGCCCAGACGCTTATGGGCAGAGAAAACTCTTCCCCATTTGCCCCTTGATGGGTGACGATAAAACGGACCATTAACACGCCCGTCTCATCGCTCTCGGGTACTTTACCCGGATCCGTTCCGGATAGGATCGTGACAAAGGTCTCTTGTTGTATCTCATATCCATCAATTTTCCAGCAAGCCAGTCCGATCGGCAGGTAACCTTCCTCAATGGTTCTCAAGTAGGGCTTATGCTTAAGTCCAAAAGAAATCTCAATTGGCGCCTCGTCTTGACGCAGTCTCTCCGTGTCCTTGCCGACGCAAGAGATCAAGTAGCGGTCTTTTGTCCGATAGACAATGGAACCATCTGGGTTAATGCGAAACTTATGCCTTCCGCCGTCTGTCCCGAGAGGCAAGTATAAAAGACTTCGCTTAGGGGGCATTTTCTCCCAAGCCCGGTCCCAGGTCTGTTCCGGCAGTTTTTTTATGGCATCGTAGCGGCTCAACTTTGCTTGGGCTAAAATCTTTGCTGCAACGGTTCCATAATCAGCATCATTGGGTCCCTCAACGACAGCGATCCCAAAATCGGGAATCCAGATGGGACCTGACTGAAGGTCATCCACTAACACAGTTAGTGTCCGGTTGGTTTGTATCGTTAAGAGTGTTTTGTCAAAAGTGTTGGGATCACTATTCCGACTGGCGAACAGGGTCACCTCGTGCTGCTCGGCTGTAATTGGATTTACCTTGACGATATGACCGTTAAAACAGGAAAAGCAGGGAGATAATTGAGGCGGTTTTTCCCATAGTATGGAGACGACTTTTCTCGTCCACAGAGAATCTGTGTAAGCCTGGATCCGTTGTATCTGAGGGACGCAATCAGTAGCGGATACGAAACGGATCTGATAGGTTGTCCGGTAGGTTGCGGAGAAATCGTGCAATTGAGGAAACTCTTTTTGGTTGATGGGGCGGAAGGTGAAAGAGAGTTTGGTGCCGTGCCGCAGGATGTCCGCATCCGCTTGTTGCCAGGTCCCGTTAAACCAGTCACCCATCGGAAACCATCCGGCAAGCCCACCCTCCAACGGCTTGTCCTTGGGCAGTCGTCTCTCTGGCCAAGTGCTCTTCCAATACTCTAAAGTGATATCGGACGGCGGATCCTCAGCAAAGGTGACCACAACGCAATGAAGTTCCCTGATGTCTTCCCATCGCCATCCGATTCCTTGAGGTAAAGGCATACCGAACGGGGCTGCATCAAAGGGGCTTCCTTCCCGAATCTCGCCCACCGCCGCACCTCCTCATTATCCTTCTCCTCTGAACAGACACCTGCACAAAGGACACCAAACCGATCGCACATAGAAACATAAGGCGCCGAGTCCATCGTAGGGGGCTCTGCAAACCGTCCGGCTAACGCACCAGATACCGGTCCACCACCTCTTGCCTCAAAACCACCCCCAGCCCTGGTCCTTTCGGAACGCTCACTTTACCGTCCGGATCTAACAACGGTGCCGGCTCTGTCAGTTCGGCAAAAAGAGGTGATGGTTCCTGAGCAAACTCCAGGAAGGGCGCCAACTTTTCCGGCAAGGCGGCGAGGACTTGAAGACAAGCGGCTAATAACACACCTGTGGAAAAAGCGTGAGGAACTAACAATCTTCCGTAAAGTTCTGCCAAAAAAGCCAATTTCCAACCCTCCGTGATCCCACCACAGCGGGACAGATCGGGTTGAAGGACGCTAACCCCGCCACGCTCTATCAGGTCTTTGAAGCCGAAAGATC
>JANXBO010000020.1 GCA_025057575.1 Candidatus Caldisaccharidevorator malaysiensis | reverse complement strand
AAGCGATTGTAGTTCTTCCTGCCGGGGGCGAATCGGGTGGCTTCCACATAGCCAATGGCACCGTTTTCAAAGGTCACGATGGAAAGGGAAGCGTCGTCCACGTCCACCGTCCCCTTTTCGGCGGCAGCAACTCCTGTCAGACCGCCAACCTCTTCGGCAGGAAGGGGTCTTTCGGTGATGAAGGTATGGAGGTAGGCAACAACTTCCACGATTTCGCCGACTAAGAACCGAGCCAGATCCACCACGTGAGCCGCCAGGTCGCCCAAAGCGCCAGAACCCGCAACGCTCTTTCTCAAACGCCAGACCAAGGGGAAGTTGGGGTCCACGATCCAGTCCTGAAGATAAGTTCCGCGGAAGTGGAAGACCTTCCCCATCCGACCCGAAGCGATCAGTTCCTTTGCCAGTTGGACGGCGGGAGCCCTTCGGTAGTTAAAGCAGACGCCGTGGGGGACGCCCGCTTTGACGACGGCTTCCAACATCTCTTCGGCTTCCTTTGCCGTCCTGGCAAGGGGCTTTTCGCAGAAGACCGCCTTACCGGCATTGGCGGCGGCAATGGAGATGGGAGCGTGGGTGTCGTTGGCTGTGGAGACATCCACGATCTGCACGTCGTCACGGGCGATGAGTTTGTTCCAGTCCGTCTCATAGGCAGCCCAACCCAACTTTTCCGCAGCCGCCCGAACCTTTTCCTCCGACCGACCGCAGATGGCAGACAGGCGGGGAATCAACGGCGGGTCAAAAAAGTAGCGGACCTGCCGCCAGGCGTTGCTGTGGGCTTTCCCCATAAAGGCGTAGCCGACCAGTCCGATGCCGACCTCTCGTTGAGTCATCGCCACCACCTCCTGATCTGTTGTTAATTCGTTGAGACCCCACTGAAGGGGCTCTGATATTTAATATCTGCCTTCTTCCAGAGTTTAGCAATCAATTCCGGTCCCAGAAGGGCGATCCGCTCAAGAGCATAATCTTGCCGGACCGTGTCTTTGATCTTTTCAAAAGGGTTGGTCTTTGCGGGCACTCGGTTCCTCAGCCAAACGATCCGGAAGGTGTCTTGGTTGAGGATCTTGACCAGGATCGGGGGCAGGATCTCATTGACTCTTGCCTTTTTCAGTGCCTGAACCATCTGTTCGGGCAACTCGGTGTAAGTGAAAGTGCCCTCGGAGCCGGGAACGACGGATCGCTCTTTTGCCAGGCGGTCAAACTCCGCTGCCAGGTCCCCCGGTCGGGTCCGTTGAAGGCGCAGATAGATGTTCTGGGCTTCCGTTCGGCTGAAGACGACGATCTCACGAATGGTGACGGTCTCGGGCTGGTTGTAACGGATAAAGTGGCGACTGTAAAACTCCTTCAGTTCCTGGTCGCTAACGGGCATTTTTTCGGCAACCAATTTTCTGAGGAGAAGAAGTTTTCGGGCTTCGTCTCGCAAGGTCAGATCGCTAAGGACCGGTCGGGCTAACTGCTTGCGAAGGAGTTCTCTCTGGGATTCCAATTGACGGACCTGATCGCTCACCTCGTCCTCGTTCAGGGTGATGCCAGCGGCGGCGGCTTCCTGTTCCAGGAGTTTAAGGGTGATCAATTGTTTGAGGGTCTCGTCGCCGAAGTCCGCAAGGAGCCGGTCCAAGACCTCTCCTTTGGTCACGGGTTGACCGTTGACGACGGCTGCCGGTTCGTCCAGGACCCACACCGGTCCCAGGCGGGCTCCCAAAGACAGTGTCACGATGGTTAAGACCCCCCAGCCAATGGGCAAGACCCACCGTCGCAACCTGATCACCTTTCTAATGTTGCCATCTTAAACCGTTGCGTCAAGAGGGAAAGGGCATAAAGATTTCTGACTATTATCAAGGAAATCAGGACCCTTTTTGCCAGGGTAACGCTAAGATCTAAGTTCGGTCCATCATTCGGCAGGGGTGACAATAATGAGACTGCCAGTCGTTGCTGGGGCAGAGGTTCCGTCGGAATACCTGTCCCTGACTGATGAGGAGATGATCCAGCGGATTGAAGAGCATAAGGCTCGTCTGGGTCAGAGGCTGATCATATTGACCCATCAGTATCAGCGACCGGAGATCGTTGACCGGGGCGATTATGTGGGGGATAGTTTTGAACTGTCTCGGAAGGCTGCGCAAAGCCAGGCGGAATACATCGTTTTCTGCGGCGTTCAGTTTATGGCACAGAGCGCCGAGATTTTGCGAAAGGACTTTCAGAAAGTTTACCATCCCGACCTGACCTCAGGCTGTCCGATGGCAGATATGGGGGATATGGACGATGTGGAGTTTTGCTGGAGTCAGATCACCGAAATTGTCGGCAAGAACCGGATCGTTCCGATCACTTATATGAACAGTTTTGCTGATCTGAAGGCTTTTGTCGGGCGAAACGGCGGGGCGGTCTGCACTTCCAGCAATGCCCGGGCGGTTTTGGAGTGGGCGTTTCGACATTATTAAAATGTTCTCTTCTTGCCCGACGAGCATTTGGGGAGGTTTGTGGCTAAGAGGATTGGTATTGCCCGCGTCCGGATGGTCGTGTGGATCTTTAGGAAGAAACACCATCCTTTAGGCGGCTTGACGGAAGAAGAGATTAAGAGGGCGGACATAATTCTTTGGAAAGGTTATTGCCACGTCCACGCTCACTTCAAGCCGGAGGATGTTGATCGGCTGCGCCAAGAACATCCCGATGCGGTCATCCTCGTTCATCCCGAATGTGTGGAAGAGGTCGTGGATGGTGCCGATGCCATCGGCTCCACCAGTTTCATCGCCCGATTCGTCCAGTCCGCACCCAAAGGGACAAAGATCGCCATCGGCACGGAAATCCATCTGATCAGTCGGTTAGCCCGAGACCATCCGGATAAGATCGTCTTCCCGATCAAAAGGAGCCTTTGTGGGAATATGTTCAAAATTTCCCTCCACGACCTCCTTTATACGCTGGATCATCTGGATGAGGGAGTCAATTTGATCACCATCCCTGAAGACATCCGACAGGACGCCCGTCTGGCATTGGAACGGATGCTGCAGATCTCTTAGAGAAAAGGGGCTTGACCAGCCGGGTCGTCAGCGGGTGGAGAGAA
Source organism: Candidatus Caldisaccharidevorator malaysiensis (assembly GCA_025057575.1). Taxonomy (GTDB): domain Bacteria; phylum Armatimonadota; class Fervidibacteria; order Fervidibacterales; family Fervidibacteraceae; genus Caldisaccharidevorator; species Caldisaccharidevorator malaysiensis. The sequence goes on along the minus strand of JANXBO010000020.1, from coordinate 45,102 downwards.
GAAGGTTCTTGCGGACCTCCAAAAGGATTTCTGGATCCTTTGTGTAATCGGTTCCGCTTCTGATCACCTTCTGAACCTGTTGGCGGACCTTGTGGTCGTCTTTTTGAGAAAGGATAAGGAAGAGAGCCAGGTCCTCAAAACCGTCTCTCATCGCTTCCCAGCGAAGGGACGAGCGGGGACCATACTTGCCGGGGTAGATGATCCAGTTGTCGCCCGGGGCGAAGCCCATATCCTTAAAGTCGGTCCACCAGTTCCAGCCCCAATGGAGCCAGCCGGAAAGGTTGTAGAGATAACACACCCAAGGAAGCAAACGGGATTTGATCAGAGGATAGTCTATCAAACGGTTCAAATGCCGACCCTGAGGGAGCCAGGCAGTGTAGAACCAAAGTTCCGCACCTTCTTTTTGAGCCTGTTGAAAATCACTAAGCCATTGTTCCAGATAATTCAATTGAGGGACTACAACCTCTAAGTGACCTCTCAATTCGGACCAGGGCACGTGGACGGCGTCCACTCGGCGAAGAAGGGGCGCTGCTTTGTGGGCTCTCTCAGATTGTTCCCTCCAAGAGGCGACATTGACCGGTATGGGCTCATCGGCGATATGCAGGAGTGTTTTCTTCAGCCAGCCCTTTTTCTGAAGGTGTGATTGAAGACGCGGCAAGAAGTCTTCAATGGGAACCGTGATGATGTGCCCTGTGCTGACATCTGTAAGAGAAAGGGGCGGGAGAGAGAAGGTCGGGCATTCCCATTCGCCGGTTGTCCGCCCTCCCAGATGAGTCAGTTCTATCCTCTCCGCCACACCTTCCTCCTCAAACAGTTGCACCCAGCGGTCAAAGTCAGAAAAATCCAATTCCCATTGCCCGTTAACGGTTCGGACTTTAACAAGAGAGAGGGGCGTGAACACCACATTTTGATGTCCCCTCTTCATCTCTCGGGCATAGAGGCGAAGGATCTTCCAAAACTCGGGCGACCAGGACGCCACACTGTGATGCTGGGCAATGCGGTCTAGGTTGAACCAATTTGTAATATAGAAGGGGAACTGGTCAGGTAGTGTGATGGGAAAGACTTCTACCGAAATGGGCACAGACAGCGCCCCCTCTCGGGCGACGATGAAAATGGTGCCCGAATAATTACCGGGTGGTGTGTGGGATGGAATGGACACATTGATAAGGATCGGCTGATTGACACCTGGTTCTATGTCCAAAGTTATATCTTCCAGGAGCGGGTCGGGAAATTCGGCGGGTGCCATCCGGAGGAGTTCCTCAGCAGGAGTGGCGGTGGAGTTCTTTTCCACATACAGGTAGCCAACGAAACGGGCGGAGAAGAGGGACGGATCTAATTCACCTTTTCCGTCCGATCGTTTCAAAGGAGAAAACTGGACCGTTACCTGATGGAGTTTCTGTTGAGGTCTTAAAACGATTTGAACCGCCTCTTCTTCATTTCGGCAGGCAACCATCGTGATGAAAGGGGTGGGATTGGAAGGGATGGGGGAGTCTTTGAAAACATTGTCAAGGGAAGAAGTCACCCAGCAATCAGCGGGTAAAGGACGCTGTCCCAAAGGCTTGTCTGGGATCGGTTCCCAAGCGATCGGACCTTCGTTTCCTGATTGATCCACACCCGACACCCCCAAATGGATGGCGTTCCTTGGAAGAAATCGTCTGCTGATGATGGCGACGAAGTGAGATCTTCCTGATAAGGAGCGACCCTGGATGAGTCGGGTCTTATTTTGATCGTCTTTGATCAAAAGGCGAGCGGCGGCAAGGTCCCGTTCTGCGAGAGGAAAGCGGGCGAACAGGTAAAGAGAGTCCCCCAAACCTTGATAGGCAGATAGGGAGAGAAGGGGTGATGTGGGAGGTAAAGTATCTCTTGGAAGGACTTTGATGGGTGGAGAGACGAGACGGTCACTGTTGATCCCGACCGCCGCAACAGCGGCAAAGAAAGGTTGTTGTTTCGTTCCAACAGGGATGACAACGGATCGTTGGCTCCAATCTACAATCGTCTTTGGGGCAAGGTGACTGACCCATCGTGAAGGGGCAGGCTCCAGAAAGATTTGAAAATAATGAATATTCTCTTCAGTCGGGACCGTCCAGTCCAGTCGGATTTCTCCCGAGTCAGCGGCACCGGCTTTCACCGAGATGGGACCTTTAGGTCCACCGAGACCGATAAGTCTCCAGTCATCAAACCAGGCGGTGCCATTGTTGGGTCGGTCGGTTAACAGATCAAAGTGGACAAAGAAGGTGCCAGCCGGAAAAGTAATCTCTCTTTCAAAGAAAGTCCAGTCTTGGGTGCCGGACAAGGACGCCGCCGTTTGGGCATCAAACCATTTGCCGTCTCTGTTGAGAAACTCCACCAAGACAGAGGCAGTGGCTTGGGACAGATTCTCAGTTTTTATCCATCCCTGGACTCGGTAGCGTCCAGGGGGCAGCCGAAGGGCTTGAAGAGCAATTCCCCGGTTGCCCGATCCGGAAACTTTCAAGGCGAAGCGACCTGACCGAGCCTGATCACTGACCAACTCCCAATTGCTCAGTCCGGTCCCTTTGCCGTTGACCTTAAATTCAAACCAGTGATGTTGTGTGGTCCATCCGATCAGCCCGTCCTCAAAGTTGCCGTTGACCAGTAGGTTGAGACCCTGTCCACCGACGGCAGGCGTGATGGCGATAAGAGCGAAAAGGACGGAAAGAGAAAACTGGCGAACAACAATCATTCCTCACCGATGAAGAAACGGACCAGGCGACGAAGGACCGATGCATTAGACGCAGCCCGAGTGGGAGTGATGGGACCGATCGGTTGTTGAGCAAGGGTGGCAGCCAGTTGAAAGACCGCTTGGGAAAGGGGTGCTTGGGGTGATCGGAGGACAAAGGGGACGCCTTCATTCAGTGAGGTAACCGCTAACTGACCGTCGGAAGGGATTTGAGCAGTGAGCGAGACGCCCAGAATGTTCTCCACTTGGGAAGCCGTCAATCCCCCGAAATTAGCGTTCGCTCGGTTGAGAATAACCCGCAGGCGCTCGGACGGGTAAAGTTTTCGGAACATTTCCAGGACCAACTGGGTATTGCGGATTGCCAACACATCTAAGGCAGAGACGATAACGATGACATCGGCGGCATCCAGTGCGGTCAGGGTCGTGTCCTGAACGGTGCTAGGCGTGTCCACAATCACATAACGGAATTGCTCTTTGAGAACCTGTAAGGCCTTTTCTGTGAGAAGAGTGGAAACGATATCCGCCAGTTCCGGTCGGGAGGGTGCTGCTAAGACCTGCAGACCCGATTCGGGATGAGTGAGCAGAAAAGGCTGGAGACCGTCCCAATCCAGTTCTCCTTGAAATCGCTGGGCAAGAGAGGCGATCGTGGTGTCCACGCTGAGATTCAGCAGCATCCCAGCCGTGCCGAATTGGAGGCTTAAGTCAACAAGGGCAACGGGGTTGGGAAGGCGACTGGCCATCGCCACAGCGGTGTTGACAGCAATGAGGGAGGTGCCCACGCCTCCCTTCGGTCCGTAGAAAGTGATAATCTGACCGGGCTCCTGTCCCCGTCGGAAAATGGGAGTCCCCAAGTGCCGCTCTACTCTCTTTAAGGCAACCCGCACGCTGGTTGGTAGTTCCGAAACGACGGCGGAAAGGGGGATGACATCGGCGGCGCCTGCCTTGACAAAGGTCCTTATCAGTTGGGGGTCTTCCGACGGAACAATGACGATCACTTGCAGTGGCCAGCGAGCCGACAGTCTTTCTACAAGCCCCTCCGTCTGGTCGATGGCGAACTGAGACGAGACGATGATGAGGTCCGGGTTGTGCTCCAGCCGGGCGGGCTCTATTTGCTCGGGGCGGTGGACCACCGCAGCAAGAAATAACTCGTGATCCTGACTGATGGCATCTTGAACCACTTGATGTTCCCGCTCACTGGCTAAGGCGGCGACGATCACGATCGGCAATGAAAAGCACCTGCCCTTAGGGGGAGGAAGCGCCCGCTCCAGGTGTTCCCATTGACCCCGCCGGCACCCCCGTGCCACCGGCAGGGGCACCAGCACCAATACCCCCTCCTAGACCACCACCAAGCCCTCCGCCCAGTCCCGCTCCCATCAGACCTGTCGTTGGCACTCCAAAGGTGGGTCGTGGGAGGGATGGTCTCTTCTGATACGCTCGCATCAGTTCCAATGCTTCCTGACTGACGGCGATCTCCTCTTTGTGAATCGTGACCATAAGGACCAATTCCGTCTCGTTTCTCACAAACTGACGGCTTTTGAACAATTCCCCCAAGATCGGAATCCGAGACAGGATCGGAAACCGATTAACTTGCTCTCTCAGTTCTTCTTGGATTAACCCAGACAAGACAACCGTATCCCCATCCTTGATAACAATTTTGATATCGTCAAGACCGCGAAAGCGAAAGCCGGGAACGGTCGTTCCTAAGACCGTCGTCGCCAGACCAAAGTCAGGGGCGGTGACTTCCACTCGCATTTGAAGGAAGATCTCCCCCTCAGGGGTCGCCTCAGGATGAAGGGTGAGAGTAATGCCGAAGGGAAAAAAGACAACGCTGGCTGCTCCCGCCCCTGCCGCAGCACCCGCAAACAGACCAAAGACAGGGATCGGCACCAACCCTCCGACCAGAAAGGTGGCGTCGGTCCCCTCCAAGGCTCTCTGCTGGGGGCTGGCTAAGATCCGAGCGGCGCCGGACTGCACCAGGACATTCAGTTGAGCCCCTAACGGCGTTACCCGACCCATTGGGCTGGCAACCGCTGCCTCTCCGAAGATCGCCTCCCCAGGAGTCACGACAAAGACGCCGGCTGCCCCTGCTGCTCCCGTCGTCAGCAGTTGGACCCGACCATAGTCAACTCCCAGCCTTTTGAGAGCCGTCTTGGAGATTTCAACGACCCGAACTTCCGCAAGAAACTGACGAACCTTTGCCTCCTCGACTTCAATCCTGTTGATCACCTTGCCGAAGGGGGTTGCCCTCACCTCCGCAGCGTCCTTATCGCTCAAGGTTTTGACCGTCCCCGTTAAGATGACCTTGTCCTCAGCGACACTCACCTTAACTGTCGGAATGCCGATGGCTTCCTCAATGCTGCGCCTGAGTCGTCGGGCTCTTTCCTCCTCGGGTGTTGGGGGCACGGCAACCGGTTGGACGGCTCGGACCGTGGAAACGACTTTTGGGGTGATCATTGAGGCGATGGCTTCCGCAGCTTTTGCCTGCTCTGGCGTATCCACTTCTCCCTTTAAGATGGCAACAAGGGTCCCATCGGGCAACGGAATAACCGAAACGGTGACACCAAATCCTGCTAAGGCTTGCTCCAATCGTCTCTGGGTTTCTTGAGGGTCGGCAGGAGCGGGCTTATCTTTGACTTCTTCCACCGCAGGACCCACAACCTCAACCCAAAAGGTCGCTACCCTTGTTTGCCCCTCTCGCTCTTCCCAGACGATCAGGTTCGTTTTGCCAATTCCTTTTCCGTTGATCACCAGTTCCTTCTCCGTCAGCACATTGGGGGCGATGACCTGAGGGTCACCGACAACGAATCGGGTCAAAGTTCCCTTGCTGACAATCACGATGCTGGTGCTCTTCAGCATTTTGATAGTCGTCAACACCTCAGGAATAAGGTGGACAACAGGGGACAGACGGGCGTCTATTTCTCTTTGAACGGCAACCGGCTTCACCTCCGAATGGATTTGAGAAAGGCCAACCACCACTAACCCAACCACCACCGACAGCCATCTCCCCATATGATCACACCCTCTATCGAGACGTTGCTGCCGAGAACACGATCCTTTGATCGCCAACGACACCGATGACCGTTTTCTCTTTGGGAGGACCGGAAGGAACGATCGGTTTGGGCGCTGGTGGCGGTGGGGGAGGTGCAACGGGCGGCAGAGGAATCGTCGGTGTTCGGGTGATGAGCGGCGGCTGGGGAGCGGGACGAGGCGGAGGGGTTCGGGTCTCTATCGTTACCTGATTGCGGCGAGCGATGGACTCTTCTAATTCCCTCCAGCCGGTGACCTCACTCAGCCGCAGGGGTCTTCCAGGCTCTGGCGGTGCCGCAAGGAGAGGATCCGAAGGGGGTAAAAGAGCGTAGTGAAGAGTCGCCCCACTGTCCGATGCCAGGATCAACTTCTGAATCTCTGCCGGCGTCAAAGCGACGAAGAAAGTCTGCTTGTCTCCTGCCCCCGGTGGTGCCTGAGGCGTCTGCCCCTGTCCGGCAGCGGTTTGAGCCCTCGGCGCGCCTTCTGGACTCAACTCCCGATCCCCCACCCGATTGTCCACTGCCAACACCAGCACCCGATCCACTAAAGGAAGCGCCTGAACACCGGCAAACACCCCATAAATGCGGATCCGATCGCCCGCTCGGACCGGAACCGACCGTTCGGGACGAGTCAGCGTCAACGAGTATCCCAACTTGCCGGGCGGAATCAGCCAAGTCGCTCCGGCTTGCTCCACGGGTTCGCTGACGAACCGCCGAAGAATCGGCTCACCCGATTTGATGAAGGTCTTCGCGACACGGAACGCCACCTCATTGGCGTCCGTAAAAGCATCGGTCAGTTCCCCCGCAACCGTCTGGGAAAGGGTAAGGGCATCGGGAGTGATCAGTTCCCGAAAGCCGATGTCCCGAGCGGCGACCACGACTGATCTGGGCACGGCGGGAGCCGGTTCCGACGGTGCCTCACTGACTTCGGGCGGTGCCGGTTGCCTATAGAAAAGATACAGATTGACAACGATCATCAGCACGACGGTCATTAGAAGGGCTGCTCGGAAACCTCTGATGCGCCTTCTCATCGTCGCAGAGGTTCACTCCTTCGGCAGAGCGGTTGTGCTCTGGATCAATTTTAAGTCTTCAACCAAGGTGCTGGAGACTCAGCAACGAATTCTAACAAAAGGGCGACGAACGCCCCCATCGTTAAGGGAAGAGCATACGGGATTTTAGCCTTTAGCGCCGCCGATGGTCCGTGCCCGACCGGTCGCGGACCCGTTAGACCCCATTGCACTAAGAGGTCCGAGGTCTTTCGGATTGCCGAGAGACCAAAAAGGCATAGGGAAAAGACGCCGCCGATAAGGGCTCCGTAGAGGAACGCCCACAAAACAAAGGAGACAGTTGGCGGAGAGGCAAGCCCTTTCAGGGCACCAAAGCAGAGGACTAACTTCACATCCCCTGCTCCGATCAGATTGAAAGCAAATAAAGGAAAGGTGATGGCAAGACCCAGCAACAGACCGCCGGCGGAACTGCCGAACCCAGACAGACCGCTGATGCCTCCCAAAAGAAGGCCCAAAAAAATAACGGGAAAAGTCAATAGATTAGGAATTTTCCTGTATTTCCAGTCCGTAACCATAGCGACCAGACCCGTGAGGACGACAACCCCATTGCGCACTCCAAACAGCCATCCTTCCTCCGCGGCTCCCCCCCTCTCCCCAAGGAACATTAACCCTTGTGCCATTAGACAGTTGGAAAAAAAACAAGTTGCCCAAACCAGAGAAACAGACCCTGGTAAAAAATTGCAACCTTTAACTGGCATAATGGTGTATGAGAGGGTAAAAACGGGAGAGACCTCTTTGACGCGGCAGAAAACCAAGTTCGTCTGCGCCAACTGCGGCTACGAGAGCGCTCAATGGCTGGGTCGCTGCCCCCTCTGTGAGCAGTTCAATACGATGGTGGAAGAACTGGTCGCCCCTTTGGAAAGCCGACCGAAAAAGCGATCGATGAGGGCAGTTGTTGATGAAAGTCAGCCGATCCCGTCCACCGAACTCAAGGGAACAGTCGTCCCTCGAGTGGTCAGTGGATCGGCAGAGTGGGATCGGGTCCTCGGGGGAGGGATGGTGCCGGGGAGCACGATCATCGTTGCCGGCGAACCGGGAGTGGGCAAGTCCACTCTTTTGACCCAAGTCGCAGCCCAGATGGCGCAAAAGGGTCACAAGGCGCTGTATGTCAGTGGGGAGGAGTCTCCCCATCAACTGGCGATGCGGTTGGAGCGCCTGAGCCTCATCCACTCGGATCTTCTGGTCCTGGGTGAAAGAAATGTGCTCGCCATCAGTAACTGCCTGCAGTCCGTTTATCCCCAGATCGCTGTCATTGATTCCATCCAATCGGTCTTCCATCCCCTACTGACCTCTTCGCCCGGTTCCGTCGGTCAGGTTCGCGAATCGGCGGCTCATCTGATAAGAATAGCGAAAGAGAGCCGCATGGGTTTGCTGTTTATCGGACATGTCACTAAGGAAGGATACCTTGCCGGACCGAAGGTTTTGGAGCATATGGTGGATGCGGTCCTTTATCTTGAGGGAGAAGCAACGGCGCCGGTCCGGCTCCTTCGGGCAACGAAGAATCGTTTTGGAACGACGGGCGAGGTTGGTCTTTTCCAGATGACGGAGCGAGGGCTTGAGGACCTGACTCATCCCGACCAATGGCTTCTTTCCGCTTCTCAGGAGCCCAAAATCGGCAGTGCAGTCGCGCTGATCGTAGAGGGACGGCGTCCCCTCGTTGCCGAAGTGCAAGCCTTAGTTGCGTCTAATACTTGGAGCGGATGTCGGAGAGTGGCGACGGGGGTGGACATTGGGAGGCTCCTGATGCTCATCGCCGTTCTGGAGAAACATCTGGGCTGTTCGCTATCAAACAAGGATGTTTATGTGAACGTGGTAGGAGGGCTGAGAATAAGGGAGACAGCGATTGACTTGCCAATTGCTTTAGCCATCCTATCCAGCCGGTCGGACCGTCCGCTACCGGCGGGGACGGCGTTTTTTGGGGAGGTGGGACTTTCGGGAGAGGTGCGCCCGGTCAGTCAGGGCGCTTTGCGGGTCCGGGAAGGGCGCCGATTGGGGTTCCGTCATTGCATCGGTCCGACGGATGGCACTTCAACCGTTGACTGGACAACCGTTGCCGATGTCCGCCAAGCGGCGGAGATGTTTCACTTAATCGGTGCCAACCGGACAACAAGAAGGAGGGATTAGATGGGACGCTGGCATGAATGGGCCTATCGGTTCCTTCTGATTGTTATCACGAGCACCCTTGCCATTGCCTTAGGGTCTGCGGGTTTGGCGGGCGGTCAGAGCCTGATCCGCTATTTGGCGGCACGCAACTTTGACCTTTCCGAACGGGATGCCCTCTTGATCGGTCTGGGCTTTACCATTATCGGCGTCCTCGTCGCCATGCTGGTGAGCAGCTACTTGACGGAAAAGGCTTACCAAATTTGGGAAAAAGTGGAAAAGATGTCCTTGGCGGACAAGATGGCGATCTTGTTTGGCGTTCTCTTGGGTCTCGCCCTTACCTATCTGGTCTCAGGCATTCCCCTCTGGGTTTTCTTGAGAAAGCAGCAAGGAATGGCGGTGATTCCGTTTTTGGGTCTGGTCGTCCCGATCGGCGTCCTCCTCATCGCTTTTTCCATCCATACCCTGATGAAGGTAAGGGATGTCCTCTCTTGGCCGGCGATTGCTCAGGTTTTGTCGTCGGGGGCATCGGCGACCGCGCCCAATCACCGACTGCCTTCGGTCCCCGATAAACTGGTGGACACCAGCGTCATCATTGATGGGCGCCTGGCGGATGTCGTGAAGAGCGGGTTTTTAGAGGGACGGCTGGTTATCCCCAGTTTCGTCCTTAACGAACTTCAAAGCATTGCCGACTCTGCCGATGAACTGAAGAGAGCGCGCGGGCAGAGAGGGTTGGCGGTCCTTCAAGACCTAAAGACCGTTGCAGCAGCCGCAATTGAGTTTACGGAAGACATTCCCCCTGAAGTTCACCGAGCGCACTCGGTGGATGAGAAACTGATTCGGTTGGCGAAGAGAAGGAAGGCAGCCATTATCACCAACGACAATAACCTTCAGAAATTAGCCCGCTTGCAGGGAGTTCGTGTTCTGTCGGTCAACGAACTGGCGACCGCCTTAAAGCCTGCTGTCCTTCCTGGAGAAGAACTGACCGTCGTGATTCAGAGGGCGGGAAAAGAGCCCAACCAAGGGGTCGGCTACTTGACGGACGGGACAATGGTGGTCGTTGAGAGGGGTAGACCGCACATCGGGCATGAGGTCCGACTGAAGGTCACCAGCGTGCTTCAGTCCACGGTCGGCAAGATGATTTTCGGCGAATTTCAGGAAGTCACCCGTCGCAATGTCGCGAGGTCCGAAAGCGGGGATCTGTTTGATGACAACGGCGGTAGTTCCAGCCGCCGGCACGGGAGCAAGGCTTAAAGAAAGTCTTTTGAACAGCGGGATCGCCGCTCATCCGGTAAGGGACTATTTGTCTTCGGACCCCAACTGTCCGAAAGCCCTGTTACCCCTCAACGATCGTCCCGTCCTTTGGTGGACCCTACAGTCTCTCGCTTCTGTTGTCCACATCGGTCATCTCATCATTGCCGCTCCTGAGGGCTATGAAGAAGCGGTCCGTTCGGTCGCCCAAGAGATCCACCGCCCACAATTGTTCCAGGTCATCACCGGAGGGGCGACCCGACAGGAATCCGTTGCCCGATGCCTTCATTTTTTGCCCGAAGAGACGCGGTGGATCGTCGTTCACGATGGGGTGCGCCCCTTTGTCACGCCCCGGATCGTCGCCTCCGTCTGGTTGGCGGCACAGATGTGGGGAGCGGCGACTGCCGCTGTGCCGTGCACCGACACGATGAAGGAGTCCTTTGACGGGATCTGGATCCGGCGCACAGTGGACCGAAAAAGCCTTTGGGCGGTCCAGACCCCTCAGGTCTTCGCCCGCTACCTATTGGTCCGCGCCCATCACCTTGGCAGAGAAAAGGGTTGGCGAACCAGCGATGATGCGGCTTTAGTGGAGAAGATGGGGATCCCCGTCCGCCTGGTCCCGTCCGACCCCTGGAATATTAAATTGACCACTTTGTCCGACTTTACCGTCGCAGACGCCTTGATCCGGCTTCAGAAAGTGCCACCTTAGCCGGACTGGGAAAGTTCCCACCCGACGAGCCATTCGGTAAGCGTCAGCCACAGAAGGACTGCCGCCCGATCCGATCGTTCGTCAAGGACCTTCCAAAGAAATTCTCGGGCAGCAACGCCAAAATCGGTCAGACCAGGTCCTTCCTCGGAGAGCACCAGAGGATCGTGAAAACGATCCGGAGCCACTTCCTTCCAGAGGTTGAGGGTAAAGGCTAAAGTCTCTTGAGGTCGGGTAAAAAAGGCTTCACCTAGTTCCGATCGGACCCGCTCCGCTAAGATGCCCCAACTCATTTTCTCTGCCACTGAGAACAGTCACTCCTCTTCTTCCCCCGGCTCCAAAAGACCCAAATCGCCTGCCGCCCTTCGGTAAAGGACATTGACGCGGTTTGTCTCCGCATTGACAAAGACAAAAAAGTCGTGACCAAGGAGGTCCATCGTGATCGCCGCTTCCTCTACCGTCATCGGCTTGACCCCATACTGTTTCACTCTGCCGATTGTCAGGGATTGGTCGGTTATGGGTGGTGCCTCTTCCGCAGCGACCCGATCGGGTCGCACCCGATGGCGATCAAGCAGACGCTCTTTGTGGCGCCGAATTTGACGGTCCACTTTATCAACGGCTCGGTCCAACGCCTCTCGGATTGTCTTGCCTCTCTCTTGACTGCGCACCAGATACCGGGAAACTTTCAAACTGATTTCTACAACATACCGTCCCCGTTCTTTTCGAACTTCCAGTTCCCCATCTATCGGACCGTGAAAGATTCGGTTGAGCCCCTGAAGTTTTTTGAGGACCATCTCCCGAAACTCAGGGGCTAAAGTGACATCGTGGCTGACGATTCTCAGATGGATCGGCTTCGTTCCTTGAGCCTTTTGTTCTTCGGTCATTCCAACATCCCTCTCTTTATCCTTTTGATAGGGCAACAATGGCGACCGCAGCGATGCCTTCTTGCCGACCGACGAACCCGAGGGCGTTAGTCGTTGTGGCTTTGACACTGACCTGCTTTGTCGGCACGGCTAACAGATCAGCAACGACCTGGCGCATCTGGTCCCGGTAGGGCGCCAGTTTGGGCTCCTCTGCCACCACTGTTATGTCGGCATTCACGACGGACCAACCGGCTGCCCTAATTTGCTCCATTATGCGAAGGACAAACTGACGGCTATCGGCACCCTGGTATTCGGGCTTTGAAGGGGGAAACCATTGACCGATGTCCCCCCAGCCCAGGGCACCTAAGAGAGCATCGCATAAAGCGTGAAGAGCCGCATCCCCGTCCGAATGCCCCATTAGCCCTTTCGGATGAGGAATGGCGACTCCGCACAGGATCAGAGGGCGGTCCCCACTCAAGGGGTGGGCGTCTACCCCGATGCCAACCCGCCACTCCATTCATTCCACCCTTTCTATTTTGCCACCTATCAAAGCCGCAACCCCTTATTTGGCGTCAAAATCTGATAATCCTTTCAGTGGTCTCTAAAAAGAAAAAGTCCGATTCCAAGCCGACTTAGAGGGATCGCAATGAACGGGCTCATTTATATGGATTATGCGGCGACCACACCCCTTGATCCCCGAGTCAAGGAGGCAATGGAACCGTTTCTTAGCGATGCCTTTGGCAATCCGAACAGCATCCACTTTTACGGTCGTCAAGCCCGAAAGGCTGTGGACGAGAGCCGGGAAATGATCGCCCACATCCTGGGTTGCCGACCAGGGGAGATGATCTTTACCTCCGGCGGCACGGAAAGTGATAACTTGGCGCTCAGAGGCGTGGCGGGCGCTCGGAAGCATCGGGGTCGTCACATCGTCTCCAGCACTATTGAGCATCATGCGGTCCTGCACACCCTGGAGGCGCTCCGGGAAGAGGGTTTTGAGGTGACTTTGGTGCCCGTAGACGAGGATGGGCTGGTGGATCCTGAGCAGGTCGCTGACGCTGTGAGAGAGGATACCATTCTCGTCTCCATAATGCACGCTAATAACGAGATCGGGACCATCCAACCGATTGCCGAAATTGCAAAGTTGGTGAAGGAGAAAAAAACCGATGTTCTGGTCCACACCGATGCGGTTCAGACCGTCGGGCATCTTCCCGTCCGAGTAGACCAACTGAATGTAGACCTTTTGAGTCTGTCCGCTCACAAGTTTTATGGTCCCAAAGGGGTTGGTGCTCTTTATGTGAGACAGGGAACCCGTCTCGTCCCTCAACTGACGGGCGGAGGGCAGGAGAAGAACAGACGGTCGGGCACCGAGAATGTCGCTGGAATTGTCGGGATGGCTCACGCCTTGCGACTGAGCACTCAAGAGATGGAGCAGGAAAATAGAAGGTTAGCGGCTTTGAGGGATCGGCTGATTGACGGGATTTTGGGACAAGTTCCCGACAGCCGCCTCAACGGTCACCGCACCCAGCGCCTTGCCCATAACGCCAATTTCAGTTTTCTGGGTGTGGAAGGGGAAGCGCTCCTTCTTCAGTTAGATTTGCACGGGATTTGCGCCTCTTCCGGCTCTGCTTGCACTTCCGGAAGCCTGGATCCCTCCCACGTTCTGCTGGCGTTAGGTCTCTCTCGCGAATGGGCGATCGGTTCCTTGAGGTTGACCTTGGGACGCAGCAACGATGATCAGCAGGTGGACCAGGTCGTTAAGATAGTTCCTCAGATCGTTCAGAGGCTGAGGGAACTGACCCCAGAAGCCGTGCGACTGGGCTTTTCTTAGATCCGTGGTTGTGACGGTTGCTAACGGATCGGAAAACAAACGGGCGTCGTTATGGAAAAAGGGAGGTTGTCGCACCAAAAATGATGAAACGGCTCTGGAATTCTTTCTACCGAAATTTTCTTTCCCACATTTTAGTGGTGCCGGAGAGAGACCCCGCAGCAAGGACCGGTTTTTTTGGTTGGCTGGAAATCGTTCTGTGCTATCCGGGAATTCACGCCATCTGGTTTCATCGGATCGCCCACTTTCTTTGGGTTCTGGGCATTCCGCTTCTTCCCCGCCTCCTTTCCCACATTAGCCGGTGGCTGACTGGGATAGAAATTCACCCAGGTGCAAAGATCGGTGCGGGAGTTTTCATTGACCACGGCTCGGGCGTTGTGATCGGTGAGACAGCGGAAGTGGGGGACAATGTGACCCTTTACCAAGGTGTGACCCTGGGAGGAACTGGCAAGGAACGGGGGAAGCGGCATCCGACGATAGAAGATGGGGTCGTCATCGGATCGGGAGCGATTATCTTGGGCAACATTACTGTCGGGCGCAACTCTCGGATCGGTGCCGGATCGGTCGTCATTAAGTCCGTTCCCGCCAACGCCAGTGCCGTGGGAGTCCCTTCAAAAGTTGTTTCCATTAATGGCGTGCGGGTGGACTTGTTGGAGCATCACCGAATTCCTGACCCTCAGATGGAAATGTTCCAGCAGTTGAAGAGAGAGATTGAGGAACTGAAAAGTCGGTTAGAATCTTTGGAAAGGATAGCCGTCCCCGAAGATCCCAGTATGCCGTAAGGACCATCACCTTTGGGGCGGATCATCCTTTGCCCCGACGCAGAGTGATGTGCCGTCTTTATTCTCCTTCCACCTTTTTCCGATGGCTAATTAGCCGGTAAGAAAATCCGTCTCTGTCCTTGGCAGGGAGAAAAAGGAACGGTGGGCGGAGCCGCACCTCCGCCCACCCGAACGGGCAGGAGCGTCGCCGCTCCCGAAGCCATTACAAAGGTGGCGCACCCGCTCCTTCCCGTCAAGAGCCCTGCCATAGGAAACAGTTCAAAGGAGGCAGGGTTACAGATGCAAGGGAAGCAGCAGGGTTTCACTCTGGTGGAACTTCTGGTGGTCATTGGGATCATTGCGATCCTGGCGTCCATCCTTTTCCCAGTTTTCAGCCGGGCGAGGGAAAAAGCTAGGCAAGCGGCTTGCCTTTCCAATCTGAGGCAGCAAGGAATGGCGGTCTCCCTCTATGTTCAGGACTACGAAGCCTATCCGCCTTTTTCGTTCGTCACCCACGGGCTACCGTATCGGTGGTATGACCAGATCATAAGTTACGCTGCCCGCACCGACGGACTCTTTGTCTGTCCGACGGCACCCAGAAAGTGGACCTTTGGTCAAGCGGGGCGTAACGGTGTTTACGGTTACAACTACCAATATCTCGGTAACTCAAGGGCGACCTGCTGGAATGTGCCGGTTAGCGAAAGTCAGATTTCGTCCCCGTCCCACACCATCGCCATTGCGGATAGCAAAGGGACGGGTGACCGTCCCTGCGACAATGATGAAGTGACCGATCCTGATTTCTTCAACCCCGACTGTCTTTACAACCACGGCTACAGCATTGATCCGCCTTTCCTGCCCCCCTGCCGCAACGGACCGGGACCGAACCTGCCGTCCAATGCCGGACGATGGAGCCCCCCTCACCCCCGACACTCAGACGGGGCTAACTTCGCTTTCTGTGACGGGCACAGCAAGTGGATGAGACTGGAACCGATTTTGACCGACAACCGATGGTGGAACGGTCGGTTCCCTGAGGCGAGCCCGTAAAAGCCCGAACCCTTGTCCCAAACCATCAGAGGCTGAAGGGAAAAATCCATTTCAGAGCGAACCGATTTTTCGTGTCGCGGGACCGAGGATCGCCCCAGATGAAATAGACCTCGGTCCCGTTCTGCCTCTTGATCCGGTAGGTCAAGGCGAAGTTTCGGATGCTGAAATCACCAGATCGGTGAAAGTAACGGAGGGCGACCCACTGATCGGGACCGAGAATTTTGGTCACATTCAGGCTATTGATGGACACCGTCGGTGAGGGTCTGCCGGGGAGATCTTGGTAGCGCCGATCAAAGTTGAGGCGGATACGCCAATCCCCTTTGGGGTCATCCCAGGTGAACGACAGGCGGGGTGATCGATAAGTTCCGTCAAAGGCTCTGCCAAGGGAGTAGCCAATTTCCCCCCGAAACGGTCGGTCTCCGCCCCACTCAATACTGAGGGTGTAACTCCAGTCATCAAACGGTTGGGGACGAATATAGTACTCGGCATGCTTGTCCTTCTGGAAGAATAGGTTAATCTGAGTCCGATCGTGAAGTTCCAGCCAGAACCAAAGACCGTATCTTCTGTTAAAGAACCGGTCGTCAAAGGTCCGACCGGTGTCAAAGTTGAAACTTAGGTTGGCTTGGCGAAAGGCGCCCCGCCCTCGGGGTCGGAAGTTCCTGTTGACAAAGAGCCCCCAGCGCTGAAAATCAGTCCTGGGAGTAAACGAGAACAGAGGCTGAAAGCCCGGACCAAAAGCAGTAAAACCGCCCGAGAAGAACCAGCGCTCATCGCCATAACGAAGTCGGAAAAACCCCGCACCGCCGTCCCTTGTCGGATCGGACGAAAAGTTCCTGGCGTAACTGCCGGACAGAGAGAACCGGTTGTCCGGTCCAAACAGAGTTTCGCCGCCGACGACGAATCCCAGGCTATTGGCGCCGGGCTTGATCCCTTCTGCCATACCGAAAAAGCCGCGGCTTCGAACCCCGAAGGTCCTGTTGAAGTCAGCTACCACGACCCGCTCCCTTCCGTCAAAGTCCTGGGTTGCCAGGATCCCCACTCGGTTGCTGCCGAAACCACCGGTGAACTTAAGACCGGTGTCAAATCGGGCAACTCGCCGAGAATAAAACAGACTGGGCTCGTTCCCCGTCCTCCAGGGTTCTGGAGGTGTGGCGACATTGTCAAAGAACTCCCGCCCTTGAACAAAAAACTCCCGTAAGTCCTGAAGAAACTGCTCCACATAGGTCACATCAATGGTTTCAAAGGACTCTTCTACTTCACTAAAGTCCGGTTTGACGACGAAGCGAAGGGAAGCATTTTCCCTTGCCAGCCATTCGCCATCCAGCCCGTAATTAGTGGACGGAGCGTCACCGTCTTCCAGATCGTGCTGGGCGACGGTGAAGGCTTTTAGCAAGAACTTCTGCTGAAAAGCAGGTCGTGCTGCTTTGTTTTCTAAGTTCAGACCCACCAGGTGAGGGAGAAAGCGTAGGTCAAAGGGTCGGTCCGGATGGAAAGCCCAACGGGTCATTTCCTGAGTTTCGCTGATGTAGCGGTCAAAGCCGATCCCCCAGGACGGCTGGTTAGGATCATAGGTCAAGATGGAAAAAGGAATGGCGATTTCGGCGACCCACTCTTTTTCGGTTACCTGGACGGCTGATTGCCATTCGGCATTCCATCGTTCGTTTCCAAATCGCTCATCGGACCTGTTGTTGCGGGCGTTGACAGTGAACCGATAGGATTGTTCGTGGTTGTGGAGGGTATCCAAAATTAGGACGACCCTCTCGTCTCGTTCCATATCGGCGTCGTATCGGGTTTCGTAAGCCCGGATGGCATTCGGTCCCGCCAATTCGCAAATGAAGGCAACAAAAAGGGTGTCCGTGTTCGCCAAAACCTTCACAGTGGTGGATCGGGTCGGCAGGTCGCCCAAGCGGGGCGAAAACTGACGGAAACCCGTTGCCGTCGGTGCCGATGCCCAGACAGGCTCGTCTAACCTGCCGTCAATAACGATCGGTTCCGAGATGATCGGGACGACCACCTCGTTTTTCTCATTGACGCCCCCAATCGGGTAAGGCACCTTCTCATGAGCGCTTCCTTGGATGGCGACAAGAGTGCAACAGAAAACCAATGCCAATAATTTTTTGGAAAGAACCTTCAAGACGCATCCCCTTTCACAAAGTCCACCTTCATTTGACGCAAACAGCCTTTGGTCGGTTATCGCACCGGACCCGTTTCCGAAAACAGAAGCCCCATTTGACGGTGGGGTGGCTCCCACCCCAGATGCTCCCATACCTTAGGCGTTGCCATTCGTCCCTTGTGGGTCCGCCGGATGAACCCGATCTGAAGCAGATAGGGCTCCACAATTTCCTCTATGGTCCGCCGATCCTCTTGAAGGACAGCACTCAAGGCGTCCAATCCGGCGGGACCTCCATTAAATTCCTGAATCAGAACTCTGAGATACTCTCGGTCGGAAAAGTCCAGACCCAAGGGATCAATTCCTTCCTTCTCCAGAGCCCGAACAGCGTCCATAAGGGTGATCTCTCGTTTGCCCTGAACTTGGACATAATCGCGAACGCGACGCAGGAGCCTCTGAGCGATCCGAGGCGTGCCTCGGGAGCGCTTGGCAATTTCATAAGCAGCGTCTCGGCTGATCTTTTGATTCAGCAGTTGGGCTGCCCGAAGAACGATGAGGGATAAGTCCTCTGGCTCGTAAAAATGGAGCCGAAACCGAAGCCCAAAGCGCTCCCGTAACGGCTTGGTCAACAGACCCGCCCGGGTCGTTGCCCCGACGAAAGTGAAGGGAGGGAGAGAAAACCGTCGGGGTCGCCCTCCGGGGCGACGGGACAAGTTCACATCTACCCGAAAACTTTCCAAAGCAGGATAGAGAAATTCCTCAACGATCCGAGGCATTCGGTGAATCTCGTCTACGAAGAGAATCTGGAGGGGTTCCAGGTTGAGGAGGTAACCCATTGCGTCGCCTGGTCGTTCTAGAGCGGGACCCGTCGTCGGGGTCAGGGAAACCCCCAGTTCGTTGGCGATCACATACGCTAAAGTGGTCTTTCCCAGACCGGGAGGTCCATAGAGGAGCAGATGCTCCATTGGCTCCTTTCGCTTTTTGGCTGCGGCGATCGCAACCTGAAGGCGCTCCACGACCTCTTTCTGTCCAACAAACTCGCTGAAGGTGCGGGGGCGAAGGGTTAAGAGAAGACTTTCGTCATCTTCCTCGGTCGGTGTCGGCGTCAACCATCTTTTTCTCGCTGCCATCCCCGTCCACCCTCAGATTCTTTCTTGACCTGATAGACCAGGCGGATCAAGTCTTCTACCGATTTTATGTCAGTGGCTCGGGACAGGGCTTGCTCCAGCAGATTGTTGGCTTCCGAACGAGAGTAACCTAAAGAGAGAAGGACTTGAAGGGCTTCTTGGGTGAGATCGGCAGGCAGGGCTTCTTCCTTTTCCTCCGTCGGGATGAGAGCAAATTTGGTGACCCGACCCTGAAGGGAGGCAATCAGTTCCCTCGCTCGCTGCCGACCGACACCAGGCAACCGGATAAGGGTTTTCAAGTCGTTCTCCTCAATGGCTTTTGCCAATTGGGGGACGGGGAGACTGAAGAGAAGGAGCGCCCCCCGCACGCCTAACTTAGGGACGGATAGAAGCCTTTCAAAAAACTCTCGCTCCAGTTCGGAACGGAAACCGATCAACAGAGGCGTTGCCCTTCCCGGCTCTAACTGGAGAAGGGAAAGGGTGATCAGTTCCACGGTGTGACCGATGGGGAGGCTTTGAGCCCACCGAGCGACCAATTGAGGAACCGCCACCTCATAACCGACGCCGTTGACATCAATGAGGAGTCGGTTGTCGCTTCGTGAGAGGAGCGTGCCTTTGATCCTGCCGATCATTCTTGATCAATGATTTGGTCCTCTAAAACAAGAGAATGGCAAACTGCCAGAGCCAGGGCATCCCAGGCATCCGCGTCCGCATCCATCAGAGAGACCGTATCGGGCAAGTAGGCGCGGACAAACCGGTGTAGCCCACTTTTGGGTTGGGACCCGTTGCCCGTCAAGGTTTTTCTCACAGTCGTCATTGGGTAGGAAAAGACGGGAATGCCTTGCTGAGCGGACAGAAGGAGCAAAGTGCCCACGCATTGGGCGACGATCAAGGTCGCTCGTTGCCCATACGGGCGAATGTGAAGGGATTCAACGACCATATGGTCGGGCTGAAAGCGCTGGACGATCCGACTGACCTCTTCGTAAATGCCCTTCAGTCGCAGGGGGACCGAATCCTTAAGGGAAAATTTCAGAGTTCCCATCCGGAGCATCTTCCAGCCCCGACGAGTTTTCCGAATCAGGGCGAAACCAAGACGATGGGTTCCCGGGTCAAGGGCTAAAATAGTCTTCACCGCTATCATAATCCTTCTCTGATTATGACCCCAATCGGGTAAGGCGTTCTAAAGGACGGGAGAGACGGCAAGATTGGATGCGATCGCCTATTTTGCGACGACGCCGGACGGAGAGACACTGGGGAAACTGGCGGCGCAACTGACCCAGGTTCGGATGGTTCCCAGCCCCATCTGGATGGCGCCTTTGGAGCCACTCCGCTGCGTGGCATTGGCACCCTCTTTGGCAGAACCAATGGTGGTGGTCGTCCGCTATTTCGCAGCGGTTGGCATCATTGGTGGTCTCCTGGCTGCCACCTTCCTCATCCGACGCTCTTTTTTGGCTCGGCTCGTTGCTTTTCTGGTGTTGCCCCCCACCCTTTTTTTGACCCTGTCTGCCCTTTCCCTATTTTTTTTCTGGCTTGACTTCCTCTTCCCCAGAGGCGCCCACTTTATCGTGCCGTCAACGGCTCCGTTTGTGCTGGCGAACTTTCATTCTCATTCCCGCTTTTCCGCCGGAACGATGAGCCCTGAAGATTTGGTCGTTTGGCACTTCGCAAGGGGTTACCGGGTCCTTTCCGTTACCGACACCAATCGCATAGACGGTAGTCTTCGGGCGAAAAAATGGGTGGAACAGAACGGTCTCCCGATGACCATCGTGACGGGTGAGGAATTTCGGGGACCCAGTCACTTGATCCTTTTGGGGATCAAGGAGAGCCTTTCCCCTTCAAAACTAACCGTCGCCCAAGTCATCGCCACTACTCGCCGTCAGGGCGGCATTGCCATCGCTGCCCATCCTTGGCACGGGGCTTTTGGTCTGGAGGAGTTGGTGCGTTGGGGTGCGGTCGCTGCCGAGTGGCTGCCAACCGCTGAGAGGGACGGACGGACGCTGACGGACCATCTCCGGCGCCTTTCCTTGGCTGCCGTCGGCGCCTTGGACAATCGCTACCCTCGCCCACCCGCCCTTGCAACCGTCCTGCCAGCCGACGCTACAACGGAGGAAAAAGTCTTAAAGACCATCACTCAAGGGCGCTGTGCAGTCCTCTACCTTCCCGACCGATTGGTCCCCCTGAATGTTGGGGCAGGAGAAAAGTTGCTTCGGGCATTTCTGATTTTGTGGAAGGAAGGAGGCTCCACCGGCTGGCTGGGCATCGCCTTCTGGTGCGCCGTCGGGGGTTGGTATCTTTGGAAAAGGAGGAAAAAAATTTTTGCCGTTCCTACCTACGACCCCCACCGACCGAGGGCGGTGTCCCATCCTCTTCGCATTGTTGCTCTCGTCGCCTGTTGCAGTGTGATCGCCACTGTGATGACGGTCTGGACTTTTTCTCGGGACCTTGCGGACCTACCCCGTCCCCCCGTCGGATTGGCGGTCCTTACGGGTCTTATAACTTCTGCCCTATCCTGGTGGGGATGCCTCTCCCTCCGATCGGGTTGATGAAGAGTCCGCAGAAAGGACCGACGACTGCAGGGAACGAGCCGACGGAATTCCAAAGAGGCTGTCGGCAGAAAGGACCGCATTGACGACCGCCTCGGCAACGGCTTGCTGGATGGCGACGCAGACTGCGTGAAAGTCGCTCCTCTTGTTGCCGACCGACAAGACGAAGGCGACATCGCCGTCATACATTGAGTGAGCAGGTCGGATCGCCAGAGCCAAGCCATTTTGGGCAAAATGGGCGGCTTTGTTCGCCTGGATTTTTGTCAACCCGGCATCGGTAATGACGCAGACGAGGGTCGTGTTTTCGCCCACGATCATCGGCTGGAAACCCCACCCTATCTGACCGCTGAGGAGGACTTCTTCACTATCCAGCCACCGGTTCTCTTTTCGGTCCCAGGCACCGGCAATCCTTTTGCCTGTTCGGTAGTCCACGATGTCTCCCCAGGCATTGACCACAGCGACGGCACCGATATTGACTTTTTCGCCTACCCGCTTGAACGCTATCCCCAGTCCGCCTTTCATCGCATAATCAAAGCCCAACACCTTCCCGACCGTCACCCCTGCACCCGCCCCCACATTGCCCTGCCGCATTTCCTGAGGGCTGGCTCTTTGACAAGCCAAATAACCCCATTCCTTGTTCGGGCGCACCGTCGCCGACCCGACTCGCAGATCAAAAACGACGCCGGCAGCCACAATCGGCACCTTCGCCACTTTGGCATCAAAACCAATGCCTTTTTCTTCCAGCCACTTCATCACCCCAAAAACGGACTCCAGACCGTAAGCGCTACCGCCAGAAAGGACGATGGCGTAGGCTTTTTCTATCAGGTGAAGGGGACTGGAGGTCTCCAGACCCAAAACCGATGCCGCCCCACCCCTCACCTCCATCCCCAACACCCCTCCTTCTTCCGCTATTAAGACCGTTACCCCCGTTCCCGCCTCCAAATCCGTCACCGAACCAACCCGCACACCCGAAAACACCGACCAATCCATTGCTACTCCCTTCTTCCCACAACCCACATCCCGTAACGAACCATTTTTACTTTTGCCTTCCGCAGTTTGTCTGCCTGATCTACCCGGGCAAGGACCAGAGCCTCTTTATTACTTTTGAGGTAATCAACGAGAGACTCCACGCTGCTCAACATCGGGACCGTGTCAGCAGAGTAAAAGACCGCCCATTCCATATCCGGACCAAAGGTGACCTTCTCCGGCGCCGCTGCCCACTGAGCAACGGCGCTCCGACCACCTGTTAACGAAGTCACCGCCCAGCCGATCATCAGGATAGCGAAAATGAAGAGAGCCGCTGTCGGAAACAGCAGACCCCGCAAAATCACTTGAACACTGCTGGTTGGCGACGGCATCCGAGATGCCAAACTGAAGATGAGGAAACCAACGCCTGCCAGAAGCGCCACCATCACAAGCCCAGACGCCAGCAACCCCAGAAGGCTTTCCTCTCCCCCTGTCCCAAACCCATATCGGAGGACTGCCTCCCCGTAAAGCGCCTCCACCCGACTGCCCACCATCCAAAGGGAAACAGCCCCAAGGATCAGGGTAAGGACTATCCACAACAGATCTGCGATGGATGCCCGCTGCCTCAAACTGTTGGACGACAGCCAGGCAACAGCGGGCAAAGCAGGGAAAATGTAATGGGGAAGTTTAGTCGTTGTCAAAGAGAAAAGAAGAAGGACCACCGTCAGCCACCACGATATCCAGCCCATCACCGAAAGGGATGACGGATTTCCCTTGGCAACAGAGGAGAACCAGGACACCAATTCTTTCAATCCCGCTACCCAACCACTGACCAGGCGCAGACTCCAGGGGAAGGCACCGATAAGGACAACAGGGAGGTAATACCAGACGGGTCCAGAGTGACCTTCCAACGGCGATGTGACTCTTTGCAGATGCTCCCGAAAGAGAAAAACTTCCCAGAAATCCTTCCCGAAACGAGCGTGCATTCCAAGAAGCCAGGGTCCGCCGATGGCGACAGCAACCGCCACCATCAGGATCATTTTCTTTAATCCTTCTGTCCGGTGCTGAATCACCAGCGGGAAAAGGATCAAAAGGGGCAAAAAACCGGGTAGGGCTTTGCACAGGAAAGCCAAACCCATCGCGGCACCACTGACAACGGTCCACAAGAGGCTTCCCCTCTCGGACCGAAAGGCCAGCCAGCCCGACAGGCAGGAGGCAGTCACCAATAAAGTCAAGGTCGCCTCGGGAATGGCAGCCTGGCTGAGAAGGGCAGTCATCGGCATTAAAAGAAAAGCGGGTCCCGACCATTGCCCAAGGGCGGGTCCGGACTCTCGGGTCGCCCAGACAGAGAGCAGGAGAGCCGTCAGGATAACTGCCAGAAGGGATGGCATTCGGGCGGTCGTTTCCGATATGCCGAAAATTCGGTAAGCAGCCGCCACTGTCCAGTAACACAGAGGTGGTTTCTTGAACCGAGGCTGACCATTGAAGTAGGGCGCCCAAAAGTCCCCTCTGTTGCTCATTTCCAGAGGACAACGAGCGTAGTAGGCTTCATCACCCATCAGTGCAGGGGGATTGCGCAGAATTAACATAACGGGCAAGTAGCCCAGCACCACGACGACCCACAGGGTGACCGACGGGGCTGCTTGATTAACCAGTTTCTTCATCCAGCGGGAAAATTTTGCCAATTAGCGGGCTCTACCGACACTGTTGGAAAGGACGGACGAAGAATTTGACGAAGTCTGTGCGGGTTCTGGTTCCGGCGACGATGGGCAATCTGGGACCAGGTTTTGACTGCCTGGGGGCTGCCCTTAACTGGACGAGCGAAGTGCACCTGACCGCTCCTGCGGATGGTTGGTCAGTGACCGTTGAAGGGGAAGGCGCTGATGAGGTGCCGACCGATCAGTCCAACATCGCCGTTCAAGCCCTTGACCGGTTCGTGTTGGCTGTCGGAGGCAATCGGGTGAAACCGTTGCAATCGGGCTACCGCCTGACGCTGATCAACCGAATCCCTTTGGCTCGGGGATTGGGTAGTTCCGCAGCCGCTCGGGTCGGTGCCCTGGTCGCCGCCAACCTGATTTGCGATCGCCCTCTTGCCCGTCATCAGATCCTCACCCTGGCGGCTCAAATGGAAGGGCACTGGGACAATGCGGCGGCGGCTCTTTTCGGCGGGATCATCGCTGTCTGTCCTTCCGACGACACCCCTCTCGTCGTCCCCTTGGGATCGCCAGAAAATATCTGGATCGCTCTCTGCATCCCTTCCTATCGCCTGGAAACGGGGATTGCCCGACAGGTGCTCCCCAAAAAAGTTCCCCTCTCCGATGCGGTCTACAATTTGAGCCGACTCGCTGTGCTGACAGCGGCGGTGACCACAAGGGACCGATCCCTTTTGAAATGGGCGATGGACGACCGACTTCATCAACCCTATCGGGCAAAACTGGTAAAGGGAATGAGAGATCTCTTTGAACAAGCCCAGAGAAACGGTGCGATGGGGGCTCATTTGAGCGGTGCGGGTCCGACGGTCGCCGCCTGGTGCCCTGATCAAGCGACGGCAGCGACGGTGGCATCGGCGATGTGCCATTCTTTGGAGCAAAAGGGAGTGAAATGTGTCGGACGCTGGGTCCCTCTCAGAGCCAAAGGAGTCGTCTGGCGTTGGGAGACCGTCAGCAGGTGAACGGTTAAGAGATGGCAATGGGACGGCGCGTTCAAGAGGAACGGGCAGAGAATCTGAGTATTGGTGCTGCCTCCGAGATGTCGGCTCCCGATGGCGTCGGGAGGCTGATAGGGTTGGGCACCTTCCTCATCGGCATTTCTCTCCTGCTGGTCGTCTTTTATTGGGCTTATGGCTCCCTTGGATCGCTGGATCAAGTCCTGAAAGATGCCATCAACCGAGGGTCCGGCTGGAATGAACTGAGTTACCCAATCGCCGAAATGCTGTTTGCCTTTTTAATGAGTTGGATCAGTTCCTTGATCGCCGGTCACGGCATCAACCTCTATGGTGCCAGTTTGAGGCGGAAATGACGGAGGCGCTTTCTCATCAGCAGAAAAGAGTTCGGGTCCTCATCAATGGGATCGTCCAGGGGGTCGGCTTTCGCTACTTTGTGATCAGAAAAGCCCGCTCCTTGGGCGGCATCACGGGTTTCGTCCGGAACCTGAGAAGCGGGGGCGTAGAGGTCGTCGCAGAAGGCTCGCCAGAAGCGCTGGAGAAACTGATCCAAGCCCTCCACCAAGGTCCTCCCGGGGCGGTGGTGGAGTCCGTGGCTGTTGAGTGGGGAGAGCCGACGGGAAGTTTTCGGGATTTTGAATTGAGATGGTGACGGAGTTTGGCTCTGCTTCTGGCGCGCTTGGTTCTGATCATAACGGTCGTTTTTGTTGTTCTCTTCGTCCTTGCCCTTTGCCGCGAACTATTCTGGTCTCTTAAAGATCGCTGGAAACAGGAGGCGTCCCTTTCCTGGAAAGTCAGTGCGATCGTTCTCATCGCAACGCTAATCTTCATAATGGCCGTCTCTCTCTACCTTCTGATCATCAGACCCTTTTGAGAAAAATCCTTGCCAGCGGTGTCCTTTTTTTGGTCCTCACCTGCCTCGTTGCCTTGTTTCCGGTTTCCCTGACAGAGATGGACAGGGCTCTTTTGAAAGTGGTTCAGGGCTGGGCTTCCGACCATCTGGTGACTTCGTTGATGACTTTCTTCACCAGAATGGGAAAGATGCCGTTTTTCTGGCTTGCTCTCCTCTCCTGGCTGTTCTATCAAGCGGTCAAAGAGCAACGAAATACCAGGCGAGCCCTCCACCACTGGCTATCAGTGGTCATTGGTCTGGCTCTCGTTTTGGGGGCTTCTGATGGGGTGAGCAGCCGCTTGATCAAGCCCCTTGTGAACCGACCCCGACCCTATCAGCAAACGCCCTCCGAAACGGTCAGCCCCTCTTTCCCGTCTTCCCACGCTGCCAACTCTTTTGGGGTCGCTGCCTTTGTGAGCACTCTGGCTCCTCCGAGGGTTCTCTGGTGGACCCTTGCCTCCCTGATCTCCTTTTCGCGGGTGGCTTTGGGCGTTCACTACCCGACCGATGTGGTGGGTGGAGCCCTTCTGGGTTTTGTGATCGGCAGCATCGCTGCTTATCTTTGGGCGTGGCGGACAAGGTCCTTCAAGAAACCCCATCAAACCGTCCCAAAGGAGCAGGCTTATTCAATTTAAAGGAGCCCGTAGTGCTCGTCCAGAGGTCTCTGATACTGGTCAACGGTCCCGTCCAGGATTTCCTGGGGCGTCACGGGACGACCGACGGCGTCCGATTCCAACATAGCGAAACTACAAACCAAATCCCAAAGACCTTCCTCTCCATCCGCTTCGGGCGGCTGCCTCGTTTGGCAGGCTCTCAGCCAGTCCCACTTCTCCAAAGTGAACGCATCGGTAATCCCCAGAGGAAACACTTTCTCCTTTTCTTCCTCACTGGCGAATTGGGCAAAGACCTCAGCGACGGTCCCCTTCGTCCCGTCCTCTAAAGAGACCTGATCGCCGATAAGGCAACCTTTGGAACCGAACAAACTGGTCGGCATTCCGATCCGACCGCCACGACCGCCCCAACTGAAACCGACGGTGCCAAAAGCCCCTGTCTCAAAGCGGCAAAGGGCGAAAAAGGTATCATCGGCATCGGGCTCTACTTTCTGAACGATCTGCCCTGTCTCGTCGCGGATATAGCGGACCGGTTCCAGAAGGGGCGTGACCGCAAAAATCTGGGAGACGGGTCCGCACCAATAACGGGCAAGGTGCCAAAGATGAGCACCAATGTCCAGGCTCGCCCCACCGCCGGCTAAGAACTTCAGATGACGCCAAGGTGTCTGAGCCACCACCTTGTCCGGAGACCAGTCACTTCCCATTGAGAAACTGTGAAAGGTCTGAAGAGTGCCCAAAAGACCCTTTTGGACCATCCAGTGGACCATCCGAACATCGGGGCTGTAGCGGACGCTTTCGGCAACCGAGAGAATTCTCCCCGCCTTCTTTGCCGCCTCCACCATTGCCCGACCCGCCCGAACGGTGACCGCCATCGGTTTTTCCACTTGAACATCCTTGCCCCTTTCCAGGGCAGCAATGGCGATCTCGTGATGGACCGAAACGGTTGCGTAGATGTCCACCAGGTGCACATCGTCCCTTTCCATCACCGTCCGCCAATCGGTCGTGACCTCTGGCAGGACATCATCGTGAATGTCACTGACATAAAGATGGGGTTTGCCCAACGGATCATAAGGGTTGGTGGTCACCGGTTGTCTGGGCGGGGGACCTTCGCCCCTCTTCCGGAAGCGAAGGGCATCCTCTTCCTTCCGAGCCGCCAAAACCACGATCCGCCACGAGCGAAGCCCCCGATCCCAAAGTTCCTTGTAAGCGTGCAAGTGCGCCGGCATAATCCGACCGCACCCGACCAGTGCAATCCCAAACTCTCTCTCTGCCATCGTCCCAACCTGCTTTTCTAAGCCAGCTGTGCTGTCGTCTTTTTGACGAAGTCCAGCGACTGGCGAATTCCTGGCATCGGGTCTTGAGGATCCAGTTCGTATTCCAGCATTAAAGCACCGGCAAAGCCAACCTCCACGAGAGCCGTAAAGAACCCTTTGAGGTCCAACACACCCTCTCCCACGACCACATCGTGCTTCTGGGCATTGACGTCTTTGAGATGGACGCCATAAAGTCGCGATCCCGCCTTCCGGACGGCAGCCACCACATCATCCCCCGCCCGAGCCCCGTGACCGCTGTCATAGCACAGACCGATAAACGAATGGTGACCCTCATAGGCTTTGACGACGCTGTCCACGCCGGGGTATCGGGAACCCGGTCCGTGATTGTGGATGGCAACCTTGACCCCGTATTCCTCCACCAACCGGTCTAGCAAAGAGAAACTGTCCGGATCGGGATCAGCCGTCAACACCTCAATGCCCATCCCTTTGGCGAACTCAAACAGTTGGCGCATCGCCGGTTCATTGCTGGTCAAACGACAAACCCCGTAGGCGATCATCCGAACGCCGTGCTCTTGCAGAATCTTTTTCCCCTCCTCAGCCTTCTCCATCGGAAGATGACCGGGGAAGCCCTCTACAAACTCCAACCCTGCTTCCTTGACTTTCGCGACAGCTTGCGGAAAGGGCATCGCTCGCAACGAGTAACTTTGTAGCCCCAATCGCCACTTCACCTTTTTCCCCTCCTTTTTCTTATCCCTCTGTCCCACCACCGCTCCCGTCCCGAGGAAAAGCGCTGCTCCATAACGAAAAAGATTCCTTCTCGTCGCCCTCATCGTCTGCAAATCGTCTCACCCCTTCAGCCTCTTACCAAAATCCCTTTCTCCCGGAGACTTTGAATCAATGCTCTATTGATATCATTCTGCACCAGCCGGGGTTTTTCTATTGGGTCTTCCACCCAGACGACCAGTTCATAAGCCAAAATGTCGCCGATCCTTGTCAAATACACCTTCGGTCCTGGATCAGACAAAACCAGTGGATGGGACCGAGCCAGTTGCAGGGCGCACTCCTCTGCCCGTTCACCCTCTTCGTAGGTAGAGACCGAAAACGGAATGGTCACCGCCACTCCTTGACCGGAGACCGTCCAGTTGACCACCGGACCGTTAATGAACTGAGTGTTCGGCACGGCAATGACCGATCCCTTTCCGGTCTGCAAAACGCTGGCTCGGGCGCCGATGTGGATCAGCCGCCCCGTCTCACCGCCGACGCTAATGATGTCGCCCGTCTTCATCGTCCGCTCCGTCAGGATCAACAGCCCGCTGATGAAGTTGTTGACAATGGTCTGAAGTCCAAATCCGATCCCGATCCCCAGTGCTCCAGCAAAGAAACTGAGAGAAGTGAGCCGCACGTTCAGTAGATCGGCGACGGCGACCAGACCGACCACCCAGATGCCGACCGCCACCCATCGGGCGATCAGTTTGGCGCCCAGTTCGGTCGTGTCCGTCCGCCGAGACAGCCTCTTCTCCACCAGACCCGAAATCTTTCGGGCGACAAAACCAACGACCACCAGAAGGAGAGACGCTATCAACAGGTTGGCGAGGGACAGTTGGACCCCTCCGATGGTGATGAGGGGTTTGTGAAAGAGTTGGCTCCACTGCCCCAAGGTCGGCATCGCCGTCAACAGACGGAGCAACCACTAAGTGTCTACCCGGCAAATCTCGTAAGCCCTTCGGATCGCCTCTACCGGATCACCTTTAGGAATGAACTCCTGACCGACGAAACCCTTGTAGCCCAACCGGGCGATGGCTCTCATTATCCCCCGGTAATTGAGTTCCTGCTCGTCGTCCAGGTCCCGGCGCCCTGGGTTGCCTGCTGTATGGAAATGAGCCATCCACTCAAAGTTCTCCTGAATCGTCCGGATCACATCGCCTTCCATTATTTGCATATGGTAAATGTCATAAAGAACGCGCACCCTTGGGGAGTTGACCCTCTTACAGACTTCCACTGCCCACCAAGTCCGATCCGCCTGATAGTCCTTGTGATCTACCTTGCTGTTGAGGACTTCCAGGGCTAAGGTGACTCCTGCCTCCTCGGCTTTTTTGGCAACCCGGAGCAAGCCTTCCACCGTGTTGTCTATCCCTTCCTCGTCGCTCAGACCCCGACGGTTCCCAGAAAAGCAGATCAAGATCGGAATCTCATACACTTTCGCCAGTTCCAGATTGGCAAGAATCTCCTCCTCAATCCGACTGTGGTTCTCTTTGCGGTTCAGCCCGTCGGCGATCGTCCCGTGACCGCCGTGAGTCACAATGGTCAACCCCTCTCCTCGGACCGTGTCCCACATCTCTCGGGGCAGCAGTTCAAAACCTTGGTAGCCGATCTGCTTGGCTTCTCGGATGAATTTCAGAGGGTCCACGCCAGAGCCTCCAAAGCACCACCAGCACAAATCTTGCCGGAAGGCTTCCATCCCTCTCTCCCCCTTTTTCCAGTTCAGACCCAACCAGACGAACCCAACTCTTTCAAAAAACTGACGCCGTTTCATTGTCTCTCCTTCCAATTGTGGGACCCCCTCGTCGTCACGGAAAGGCTGGACAAATGGTCCAAAAACCCGTTCCTTTTCCTTATTGCCCCTCAGCCCTTACCCTTCCCGCTCAATTCAGAAAGTTGGGCGCCCTTTGTAAAACGACCGTTATATGAGGCAGAAGGAGAAAAGGTCGGCATCGTTAAGGTGAAAACGCAAACGGACAGCGTGGGGTTGATTAATTTCCACCTTGTCCCCCCATCGGACCGGTGCGTCCACTTCATCACCAAAAAGCAGTTGGCAGTCCTCTTGACCGTATCCCGGCAGCGACTTGCCTGCCTCATCACAAACCGCCACCTGAAGGGACCCAGCAGCGGAAGTGGCGTAGTTAACGAACAGGCGCCTTCCAAGGCACTGAATGGGCTTGGTCAAAAGCCACCCTCCTTTCCGGTCACCTCGGACCGACACAAACCCGTCCAGCCGCAACCCAAATCTCCTCAGGCAGTTTTTCGGTGTGTAATATCCTTCGCTGGAGTAAAAACTCAACTCTTTGGCGGCTCCGTCCCAGCCTGTTCTCGTTTCCAAAAGTCCCCAGGCGATCATATTGTTTCTGCTAACCCATTGTTCCGCCAAAGGTCCGGGAGCCAAAAAGGCTTGCGACCATCGGCGCCAGTGGATCCCATCTCGGCTGATCATCAACAAACTGTCAGAAACTCCATCAACCGGATGGTCCCCTTTGCGACGATCGGGGACGAACCGCATCGGAAAGCCAATCAACATCTGGGGCGCTCGGTAGTAGCGCATAATAGCATTCGTATACAAGTGCTCGGGAACCGCATCCTCGTAGGACAGCCACTGTGGGTCCGACCAGTGGAGAAAGTCTTCCGAAACAGACATTTTGATATCCCGGTAACCCTCCCGAAAATCCCGATAATACACCCGATACACCTTGTCGATGCTGTCCCAAAAGGCAACATTTTGAGAATCAAAGGTCCCTTTCGTGACGATCGGATGATGGCGGATTAACTTCCAATGAATGCCGTCGGACGACTGAAAACCGTAGAGACCACCCATCTCTCCTCCGACTGCCTTATAACGAGACTCTTCCGAGCAGTCAGGGTTGGTATCTTTGAAAGGGGTAAAGTTATGAGTTCCGAGTTCGGTAAGGATGATATTCGTTGCCTTATTATGGTTGAAACTGTGCAGTCCTAACGCCGGGCGTTCCCAGTGAATGCCGTCTCTACTTTCCGCGTAGCAAGTCGTCTCAGGGGCAGAAGGTAGACCGGACTCGGGGTCGTGACCCGAAGCCCGATAATACATACGCAAGCGCTCACCGTCTTGAAAGATTGTTACATATGCCGATGTGTTCCCTTCCCAGGGTTTGTCGAAGACAAACACCACTTCCTTCGGTTCCGGACGGTGCACCACCTTTCGCAAACCTTTCATTTCTTCAATAATGTAATCGTCAATAAACAATTCACGAAATAGTCCATCCATTTCTCCTCACCTCTTCAAATTGATAAAACTTCAGTATAATAGTTTTCTGGACCAATGGTGAAAAGCGTAGAACGCCTTTGTAAACGCCTGCAAGCGAGTTCAAGGGAACAGTTACTCAAAGGCGAGGCGGAAGGGATATGGCCACCGTCCCTTGAAGAGAGGGCTGAGAATCCCTGCCCAAACAATTCCCGCTATTATGTAGTGACCCAAGGTCAAACCCAAAAAGAAAGGAATCCATCGGCGAAAGATACCGATGCCGCCGTAACGCATCAGAAGACCTTTGAGAGACCAAACGAAGAAAGTAGGAAACCAATAGGGACAGTGATGGCTATAGGCATAGGCAACGGGAAATCCGAGAGGATGAAGAGGAAAGGTGGCAACGATTCGGCGGAGGGCAAAAACAATTAAGGTCACAATCCCACCATAAAGAGTGGCACCAATTCTCCACAGATCAGGTCCTTCTGGTTTGTCTAGATTTTTGCTTAAAAGGCGGTAGTCCAACGCCGCCAAATAAGTTCGGTAATCACCTGTTCCTGGAACCCCCTCCAGAAAGTTAGCGCCTCTTTTGTAGTAAGCGATTAAGTGGCTCACGAAGGCAGCCCACACTCCGATCAGGACAGAAAGCAATGAAGAAAGCGTTACCGAACCAAAGGACAAGTCTACTTCCGAACTGAGTTTGACCGCATCAGCACTATAAGCGGCGTTCAAAAACAGATAGTAGTGGCGGGCGAGCCAGAAAAAAGCGGAAAGGAGCACCAGGCTTCTCACACCACCGAACTGAAGCAAACCCGTTATGCCAAAGGAATAAAGGAGAAAGTCCCGGGGAGCCCCATAGGGATACACCCAGGTGTAGGGCATTCCCGCTTCGGCGCGCACCCGAGCGTAAGTAATCGCAAAGAGAGATAGGACGGACAGGTAGGTAAGGGCAATCACCACTGACATTCCCGATCGGAGAAACCAAAGAAAGATGAACAGACTACTAAAAACCACCAAAGCCACAACCCAGCGATCAAAGTTGGGACCCTTTTGCCGATACCATTGGGTAACGAGAAGGACAGCGAGAGCCAAATAGCCGCCGACACTTTGAGAATGGGGAAAAGGAAAGGAATCACCGACGTGCATAATCTGCGGGATTTGCCAGCCAAAAAATCCCACCCCGACCAAAGCCATCATCTTAAGAAGAAAATAGAAGAACCAAATGGAAAAAAGGACTTCCTGCTGAACAAGGAACCCGAATCCGACACCCTCTACCAAGGGGTAGACCAGTATGGGTCTAAGGGCGTTCCAGGGACGATCCTGAAGGTAGGGGGACCAATCCCAAGCCCGATGCACTTCCCGAAATAAAGACAGCAGAATCATTAGTCCCGTCGGGATCATACCGACCGACAGCCCCCACCAAATCAATCGGGACGAAAAGAAGGGACGACCGTTGACGCCTGTCACCATCTGCAGCGGCAACTGAGCAAGGGGAAAATTGAGTCGCTCGCGAACCAGCCAAGACGGGGTGAGCAAAAAAGAAAGTCCCGTTGCCAAAGCCCAGAGAGCAAGAAAAAAAAGAGACCAGCGAAACAAGGGCTTCATCCAGTCGGACCAGGGCACTCTTTCTTCCCCACCCTGAAAAAATCCCCGAACGATCGCAGGATCCTTCGGTAACCACCATTCGGGGATTAATGCCCAGAACTCTTTCAACCGGTTTTCCAAAGAAGCGTAGTAGAACGGCGTTGTCAGACTCGGGAAAAAAGCCCGAGCTCCCCCATACATTGTCGGGATCAGCGCAAAGGTGGAGAGCAAGTAAGTGACCAGCAACTGTCGCTCAGTGAGACGAAGAAACCGCCGAAACGGGACGAGCAGGCTCATCATCAGAAGGACGGGCACCGGTGGATTGCCACCCGCCAAATTGGCACCGCCGGTGGACAGTTCTGCGTAAAAGACCCACACGTTCAAAACGATGGTGAAGAAAAGGGTAATCAGTAAGGGCATCAGCCACCAAGTTATCCGTCCTCCACCTGGTTCTTCACTTATCTGCGCAGTCGTCCTAAGAGTCTCCTCTACAGGACGAAATGACCTCAAAAAACCCCTGCCACGGTCAAAAGGAACTTTCGCCTCCATTAACTTCGTCGTCAGTCCTTTATCATCGTCGTCTGCGACGGCAAGATAAGGCTTATTAGACGCTTACATAACGCTGATCCACTGACGATTTTTAATTTATTTTCCCGCATCACTTTTGTAAATCTTTTCCCTTTTTTTTCAGCCTGCTGCCGTCTCCCATAAGGTGACCGATAACCGTTCCCTTTGAATCCGCCCGAACAACGCAAAAGGAAGAGTCTGTTATCACACCCCAGTCTTTTTGCACCGACACCTTCTCCGTCCGAAAGTCAGGAACTCTGCCCGTTGGATTTTCTACATCCATACTGATGATCAGATCCCGCCCCCCATCCCGTCGGACAACTTCCAGAGCCACATTACCGTCTGCGTATCGTTCATTTTGAATCGTGTAAAGGGAAAGCCTTCGGACAGAAATGATGGGCGGCTGGATCCCTTCATAGGGACACAGAACGGCAATGAAAGTGGACGACAAGGGCGCTGTCCCCTTTCTTCGCACCATCAGTCGGGGTATCCAATCATCCTCCACCGTGTCTATGCCCAAAGCCACCCAACCCTCCGCTGTCCAGAACTCAGCCTCTTCGGTTAGATCATAGCAGGACAAACGAACGGGCTTCTTACCTTTTCGGTATCCAAACCGGTCCTCTAAAACAAAGGTCCATTGTAAAGCACCCCCGCCAGGAGAAGACGGCGAAAAAAGCCACCGCTGAAAGTTCCGCATCTGCACCTCACGCCGTTCGGCATAAGGTATCTCGTTGGGTCTTTCTAAAACTTTATCCGACGGGGCAATCAATTGCCCAAAATAGGAATGCAAAAACCGATCGTGAACACTGCCGCCGACGACCCGAAAGATGTCAACAACATAAAAATCGTCTTCAGAAAGATCTATTAGAGCGACGTTCCGTTCATATTGCGGGACTCTCGCCACATTCGGAGCGGACACCCGGACTACCTGAACGAAATCCCCAATTTGCCAAAGGGTTGTCTTGCCCGAACCGCTCGCCTGGTTTTGACCATCCACCACGACTGTGTTATGAGCGACGGGGCTGAAATACCATTGAGCCCGAGGGGAATCCCAACCACCGAACTGAACGGGAGGGTAGCCAAAGTCAGGCATCAGGTCCAGCCCGTAGGCGAACAGACCCAGATTCATTCCGTCCCAATGCCCGTGTGCTCCGCCCGAGTCATAATCCAACCAAACCATTCTCTCGGCCGCACCGTTTCCGGACCGAAGGAGGGCAAGACACCATTTCTCAAAGTTCACACTCTTCTGCTCAAAGTCCTCCCCTGTTTGTTCCATAATCTGCTTTACCTGTTGCTGCACTTTTTCCGGATCTTCCGCAAACACATCGTGGGGTATCCCGTCCGCCGTCCCGCCGTTGCCGTGCCACATCACTTTCACCCAGGTCGGATCCTTGGTTAACAAATAGAACTTCCAGAAGATACGAAACGAGGAAGGGTTAAAAAGAGCGTGCGAACCGGACGGAAGTTTGTAGAAATTGGCACCAGCGTAAGAAGAATGCTTCCTTCCAAAAGCACCGGCATCGCCTATGTGGGGGTAATAGGCTCTCTGAAACCAAGTATCAATGTGGAAACGAAACGTTCGGTCCAAATGAAAGGTTCGCCACTGATCCTGCAAAAGATCCGATGCCACTCGTTCAAAAATACCCAAAAGTTCCGCCACCGCCCGAACGGCAAAGGCAGAATATCCGGCAAGCCCCTTTTCTCCGGTCACCCCATCAACGGCAGTCGCCTGCCGAAGCGTATCATTGAGAATCTGGAGCACCTGCTGGCGATTGGCTTCCCAGGACAAAACCGTCAGCAAGACCGCCTGTGTCAACGGCGTCCGAGGAAAGTTAGAAGAAATCTTGTGGACATTTTTGAGAGGGTCTTTAAGCAAGTTTTCTTCAATGTTTCGTTGAATGTCTTGAAAGGACTGCTTGGGATTTTCATTACCTGTCTCTTTCGCCTTTTTTGACAGAAAAGCAATCAATTCAGGGTCATTTTTGATCTCGTCAAAGATAGCGTCGAACACTAAGGCAAGGAGACGGGTCTCCTCGCAGGCATCGTGCCAGATGGAAACATAACCGTTAGAACCAAGATGTCGTTCATAGACCAACGCCTGTGACTTAAAATCAAACTGAGGATAGAGGTCCGCCACACGATCAAGGAGAATTCCCGCCTTTCGGGCGTAAGTCCGGTCGCCCGTTACAAGGTAAGCAGCCGCAAGGTTCTGCAGCCCTCCAAGGACCAACTGCTTCCACTGACCATAGATCAGATAGGCACCGATAAACCGCCACCGGTTCTCTCCCTCCTGATAACCTTCACCATCATCCACTCCGTAACGGTGAAGAGGATCATCGGGGTTGGGATGTTCTGCGTTAAAAAGGAGCGACCGATCCGCTCGCCTTGGGTCAAAGATACCTTTCTCATTCAGACCCGATCGGTAAAAGAGGACAAAGTCGTTTTTCGGAAACAATGCACCGCAGTTCGGGCATCGCACCTTCCAAGGTGTCTTTTTAGGTTCCATTATCCAGTTATACATCGGGACGGGTTTTTTGCAGTCCGGACAGTAGCCGTTGGACCAAACGTGCCAGGAACGGGTGATGGTCGGACCGAACATCAGGGACCAGATCTCTTCATTGCTCATCTTTACCCAAAATTGCGCTTCCTGGACAATCCTCTCTGCTGTCTCTTTTGCCCAGGAATAGCGCTCAACATTGCGCCGCAGAATGTTTTTCCATTTATCAGAGAAAAAAGCGCTCTGTTTTTTGGATACGGTCGTCTGTTCACTCATTTCACTAATCGCCCCATTAACGAGAATTAGGGAAATAACTATGTTTATGACCCACCACCGAAGACGCTGCACCGCAACTTCTCACCTTTCTATTACGATGCTAATTCGGCACCATTTTTCAGGATTCGGTCAATAAACCGATACGCCATCTCTCTGATGAAAGGAGGGAAGTCGTGGGGACCAGGAGGATAGACGACGGTCATCACGCCGGGACCACCGAGGAGCGAAAAGACAGGAATCGCACTGGCAACACAATCTGCCACTCCCGAAACCTCAAAAATGTCATCTTGAAGAGGAGCACTGATAAAAAGAGAGCGGGGAGCAATGACTCCAAGAATCTCAGAAAACTCAAAAGGCATCTTGTTCGGATCTTTATCGTATTCAGTGGCGATTTTCGGCATATGACCTCTATGGCTCCAACCTGTCAGATCCCCTCCCCGATACTTTTGGAAGGAAGTAAAACCAGCGCTCGCAACAACGACCTTAATTCGTTCGTCAAAAGCGGAGACGAAAAGAGAGTTATAGCCCCCGAGAGAGTGACCGATGACGCCGATCCGATCGGGGTCTACGAAGGGCAACGACTGTAACAGATCCACACCCCGAATGTGGTTCCAGATCCCTTTCATTGTAGCACTCTGATATCCGAGGGTATAGGGATCGGTGCGGTATTCGCCGAATCCTTCTTTAATGTTCACCTCCGGTATGCCCCCACCGACGCAATAGTCAGGAGCCAGAGCCACATAGCCCCTTTCTGCCAGTTCCTTAGCATAATGAAGATTAGGGTTACCTCCCAGCCCGACTGGCTCGTCCTTCCCGATCTGAACGGTCTGATGCAGGCACAGCATCGCTGGTAGTCTGTGATCGCTATTGCGAAAGACCTTCTCTGGGATAAGAAGGTAGGCAGGTGTCCGATCGTTCGGTTCAGAACAATAGGATATTTTCCTTCTGATAAAAGACCCGTCCTCAACTTCCTCTTCCACAGACGGATCCAAGGGCAC
Source organism: Candidatus Caldisaccharidevorator malaysiensis (assembly GCA_025057575.1). GTDB lineage: Bacteria > Armatimonadota > Fervidibacteria > Fervidibacterales > Fervidibacteraceae > Caldisaccharidevorator > Caldisaccharidevorator malaysiensis. The sequence continues at coordinate 7,669 of JANXBO010000020.1, read as the reverse complement.
CCGTTTGCTCTCGTCCGGAAGGGGACCCATCACCTTTTGCATATTCAGCAAAATATGCTGTCGGCGGATCTGCCATTGTTTAGCATTGCTGATCCGATGTTCTTTTCCGTCCTCATCAATGTAGTAGAGAAGGTCACATTTGTTAGTGTAAAACGGTGCATAAGTGATCATTTCCATCACCCTTTCGTCTGTTTATCCGTGTCAACGTCAAAACTGAAAAGACGGGATCCGCAGGCGAAAAAGAGGCGTCCTGACGCATAGTCACCACCAACAGTTATGGGCTTGGGCGGATGACCGATCGGCACCAGACTCAGGGACCGAGGATTTACTATTGCGATCACCCGTTGCATAAGGACGTAAACGGTTCCGTCGGGTCCTTTCACAAAAACCCGAGGTCCCTGCCCGCCGCTGCACGGTCCCAGCCTTTTATTCGTTTCTTCTTGATAGACCACTTCTCTCTTTTCTGGGTGAAAGACAAAGTAACGCACCCAATCTACGAACCCGTAAACGAGACCGTTCCGGTCATCGTAGATGAGATCCATATAAGTCTGTGCCCCAGGGAAAAGAGGTTGATGCCAGAGGAGGTGCCCCGAATAGGGATCCAAGAAGTAAAGTTGGGCTTCGGTAGCCTTTTTTTGTCCACCCGTCCCTGGCGCTGTTGTCGTCCCGGCAACGATCAAACCGGAAGGCAAAGAGGTGATGCTGAAGGTGGAATGGTTTTCTAAAATGTCGGTATGACGGAGAAGACGACCGGAGCCTTGTTCCCTGTCCCAGATAAAAAGACCACCTCCCGTCGCACCGTAAGCGGGCGTTCCTGCTAAGACAAGTGTTTTACCGTCGGCGAGAGCGTGAAGTTCGTGAGGGCGATAGATATCGGGATCCGCCTCTGCCAGGTAGCGGGGATTGGACTGAGGGTTGCCTTTCTCCGTTCCCGTCCACGGTGCGAACGGGTTCCACTCCAGCAAAAAACCTGAACCGTAGCCCCCGACAAAGAATCGGTCGCCCTGCGTCGCAACCGTATTCCACTGGTTATAGCAGGGTTGGTTTTCCCAACGGTCCTTTTCAGGATCGTAGCGGAAAAAACGAAAGGGGAAAGCCGTGCCGCCGCAAACACTACCATCTGGAGCCGTCGCCACACTCATAATATGGGCACCTTCGCTGGTGTATGAAAAGGTGACCGACCGAGTTAGTCCGGACGCCTTTTCTCTGACCGTGATCGTTTTGGAGATAAGATCACACTCAGAGAGAAAGTCGCCGTTGGGAAACTCCCGGTAAAAAAGTCCCTGAGTCCCCGTAATGATTTTCTTCGGTGGGGAGGGAGGAACGCCTTCTATCGGTCGGGCCCTTCCTGCATACAGTTCCAGCCATTGGGGCTCCGTCCCAGGATCTTTCTGTCCGTATACCTTTCCATTCTCAGCGGGATAAAGATCAGGCATTCCTTGCTTGCGCTCTTCTTCCTTCATTAAAGGGACGACCTGGCGTGTCTCGGGCTGAAATGCGATTATATGGCTCCTTGTATACCCCAAACCAATGTAGACCCAACCCGAATCGTCGACTGCTACCGATCGGGGATATTGAGCCCAGTCTTCTCTGTTTAGGTGCCCGTAGTCAGTAAAGGTGCCGGTTGCCGGGTTGTAGGAAACCAATCCACATTGCGGATAAGTTGCTGACCAAATAACCCCGGTCTTGTCCTCTGTCATACTCATTGCCATCTGCGGAGATGTCTTTGCGACAAATGTAAATTGTTTCCTTGACGGATCAAATTCCACAAAGTGACTGTTAAAGTGGGTGTAATAGCGATTTTTAGACGAAAGAATAGAAGAGTAAGGACAATCTCCGCCGATAGGAAAGGGCGTGGGCAACTCCCAACTTTTTCCCGTTGCGACATCCACCATTAAGAGAGCATATCCGCCGCGATGATCAAAGAGCCAAATCAAAACAACATTTTTTCCTTCACCGTCAGTTGTTGACACGATGCCCCGGGGCTCACTAAAGGGGCTGGCAACACCGTGATCGACGAAAGGGGCGTCCTGTGTCGGTGCCATCCGAGTCAGACCTCCTGCAAGCGCTCCGATAATAAGGATTAAAGCCCATTGGCTCCAACGATGCATCGCATCACCCTTCATCTTCTGTCCAAAAATAGGACGAGTATGCTATAAGAGGGAAGATGGGCGGGTCAACGGAGCGGGACGCACGCGCCCACTGACCTGGTTCCGACCGAGTCCGCCAGGGGAGGGAGATACAGAGAGCCTTCTCCAACCTTGCTAATTCCGGGATGGGTCTTAGTTCCTCTCGGAAACGCCATTGGGATCCATTGGCTTCCATCCGCCACCTGGTCGGTTGGGTGCGGTCGTTGCTACCGGATAGGGCTTGAAGAAAGAAGATGCCCGCCACGGAAAGGCTGGAAAGAAATTTAAGCGGATGGGTTGGGATTACGGTCTTCCACAGCGATCTGTGCTTTTGGGATTTGATAAGCCAAAAGCCTAAGGGAGTCTCACCGCCCGCCTGTTGGGGAAGAAGGTGACGACCGGTCAGCAGGGTTTTCCTGACCTTTTTGGGAGGAGGAACCGCCCGCCCTTTCCCCCGAATCTCGTCCACTGGTCCTCTTCTCACCTTCCAACCTCTTCTCCATCTCCTCCTTCAGGGCAGGAGTGGGCGGTCCCGACGGCATCTGAATGTTGGGGACCTGCCACGGCTGGGAAGGGAGGGGTCTGGGATAGAGAGTCTTCCAGATCCAAAGGACACCACCGGCAATGATAATGATGGCACCGATGACGGCACCGACCACTAAGCGCAACCAGGGTCCTTTCATCTCTGTCGGCTCCCCGACCCCTTTACATTACTGTCCGGATGGCTGTTGCGACCGCATTCGTTGCTGCATCTCCTGAATCTTGGCAGGGTTGGGTCCTGCCATTCCGCTAGGAGGAATGAAGGTTGCTTCCTCGGGACTGGCAGGCATTTGCGGTTGGCGCCCGTAAAAAAGCCACCATCCGGCAGCGATGACCAGCAGCACCACGATGACGACGACAGCAATCAGACCCCTTGATGACTTCATATCGGCTCACCCCCGGCTTATCACTTGAAAAACCAATAAATCGCCTCCGCGGGCTCCTACTGACATCGCCACGTGGCGGAACCTGTTCCACCCCACAAAATCCTTCCGTCTCTTAGATAATGAGCGTAGAGGTCTGTCTGGCGGTTCTTGCCATCAGCGACGGCTTTGGTAAAGTGATACCATTTGGCGTGACCGTCCAGGAAAAGGAGATGGAGTCCGTTCTGATGGCGGTTGGTCAGCCCATAGGTTTCATACGGACCACAGGCGCGAACGCTTTCAGCGTTGGTGCAGATGAAGAAGCCCAGAGACATCGTCTCTGCTTCGCAGCCACTCGGCTGGGGTGGGAAGGGATTTTCCCTCAGCCAGTCCCTCGCTGTCCCCGTTTCACCTGCCCACACGGTATTCGCCGTCGCAGGATATTCAACGATGCTCGCCGTTCCCACGCAGCCGGCACAGGAGATGACGTGGTAGCCGTTGACACCGTAACTGTAATAAGGCACCTTACTGGGGCAAATCAGCATTTGCCAGTTCTTCATATACGGCTGCAGCTGCCCCATCCACATAGACTGCCACCAGGCAGTGCCGCCGGGAACGCCAGCTGCCACCAAGGCACTGTAATTGTTTGAGTTGAAATACCAGACCAGTTTCTCGTCGTAGTCCTGGACATATTGAGAAAGAGCCAGAGCCACTTGACGACTGTTGGACACGCAAACGGCGGTCCGTGCCTTCTCACGAGCCTGGCTGAAGACCGGGAACAAGATCGCCGCCAGGATCGCAATAATGGCGATGACGACCAGAAGTTCTATGAGGGTGAAGCCGCTGCTTCCGGTGGTCGAGGACCTTTTTGTGAGTGACTCTCCGCACCGCATCACGATCGCCTCCTAAGCGATTCACCGTTACTGTAAAAGTGTCCCGGAGATCAGAAATCGCAAGGGGTGAATTTCACCTTTTTGGGGGCGAATCTTATCAGGAGCCCTACCGCATCGCTGATGGGGGCACGCCGAATTCCTTTCGGAACTGCCGTCGGAAATGGCGTAAATCTCTGAAACCGACCAGTTCGCAGATGCGACGGAGCGTCAGATTGGTCCCCTTCAGAAGAGACTCGGCGCTGGTCAACCGCAGTTTTGTCAAGTAACCCCACGGGGTTTGACCAAGATGCTGACGAAAGAGACGACACAAGTGCCCTGGAGAGACGAAGCACTGGTCGGCCAGGTATTGCAAGCGAAAGGGCTGATCGTAGTAGCGAGCCATCCAGGCGATAGCGATCCGCAAGGGTTGGGGAAGATCCCTTGGCAGGTCGGGACCGTTGTCGGGGCGTGCTCTGGGTAGGGGTGAACCGTCGGCAAGAATAGAGAAGAAAGCCATCAGGACTATTCGCCCTTTTTCCGAATCCCCGTTTTCCGGATTCCAGTGCCGCAGAAGATCGCTAAGAGTTGGGTCAGGGACAAAGAAATAGGGACTGCTTAGGTGATGTCGCTCACCAGTACGACATTGATTAAGAAGGACCCCAGAGGGAAAACAGGCAAACCAGAGCCACTGACTGGCGGGAACCTTTCCATCCTCGCTGATATGGGGAACATATTTCACACCGGGTCGGACGAAGAAACCTTCTCCAGGTCCGGTCCGGAACACTTTCCGACCGACGAGGGACAGGGAACGACCGGATATCTGGTAAGCCAGAACGGGTGCCGGTCGGCTGATCGGAGGGTATAGGTACTGGGTCTCCTTTTTTCCCTCTTCTTGAGAGTCCCAGCGAAAGACAACAGAACCTTTCTGGTCCAATCGGGGAAGCAAGTGCTCTTTGATGACTCTGCTAATCTCTTCCCAGGTCCCTTCCCCCTCCGGAAGGAGCCGCATTGGAAGGACAGCGTCGGACACCATCCCCTTTTACCCCCTTAAGTTGCGTCAGGATCAATTCTAACGGCGATCCGCCCTACTGTCGGCGCACCGCCGGCGGGGGTTGAGAGGGACAGCCTTCTATTTGAGGGAAAGGGTGGGGCTTACCAGTCCCCTTCCTTGGCATAGGGATAGGACCAAAGAGCCACTTGCAGGACGACCGACTTGAGCCAGGCTTGGTGCATCTTGTCCAGTTCCTCTGGGCTTTCTGCCTTCTTCTCCAGAAAGGATCGGATCGTCATCCCAATGGGGTAGATGAAGGCAATGAGATAGCGGAGAGGGATATGGGGGACCGAGGCGACCTGGTCCGTTTGATTCTTCTTGGTCCGATGATGCCGCAGACCGATCTCGTGGGCGTAATTGAGCCAGTCTTGGTCGTAGGGACGCAGGCAAGTGTCCAGAATCCACTGACCAAACCGATGGCGAACGGCTTGGAGATATCGGGCATCGGGCTGTCCGTCCGGACCAGTGAAGTAGTAGACCAGATGGGGCTGAGAGGCGACCCAACCATACCAAAGGTCCAAGATCTGGTCCACTTGGTCTTTGAGGATCTCTCCCGCCTTCCTCAAGTATTGCTCATCTTCGTCTGAAAACATCGTGGCTGCTTTGAGTAATTGCAGATCGTCCTGGGTAACGGGTGAGACGGCAACGGCATCAGTCCCATAATCATAGCCAGCAATCCGTTCCGCCACGGTAACCCACTCCTTTCCTTCACGGCAAAATGTTGCGAAAGACAGTATGAGGGACATCACAGCAGGATCAATAAGGCACCAAACGGTTAGTGACTTTCCGATAAGTAAGGTTCCCCGTTGGCTGACGCCCCCCGTGGACGAGGTGCTGCGCTGCAAATGGAGTGTCCTCGTCCTTGCCCTATTGGGAGAAGGGAAACGGAGACCCTCGCAGATTTTGAAAAGTTGCCCAGGGCTGACGGCTAAGGTCTTGGGAGAGCGGCTGAAGAAATTGCAAATTTTGGGACTGGTCCAACGGGAGCCTTCGGATGGCTTCCCCAAAAAAACCATTTACCGCTTAACGCCGCACGGGCGACGGGCAGCCCAATGGGCAAGTCTCTTAATCAGTAGTGGTTTGACTTATGATCAGTGGACCCAGATTCTGGGCTGTCGGCACACGGCAAGAGTCCTTTCCTTCCTCGCTCATCAGTCTTGCCGACCGAAAGTCCTCCGTTACCAACTGAGGATGAGTGATAAGGTCCTCTTTGATCGGCTCAAGAAACTGGAACAAATGGGTTTAGTCGTCCGCAGGGTTCTTGCCGCAAGACCTTTACAGGTCTTTTATGCCCTGAGCCCAAAGGCTCAAAATGTTCTTGCCCTTCTGAGGCTTTGATCCGCTCTTCATCAGGGAGCCCGCTGCCCAGGGAAGCAGGATTGGCTCGGATGGAGAATCAGCCGTCTTTCAAGGGAAAGGCCAGAACCTTCTCCCATTGTCCGCATTCGGTTTCGTGATAGACCTCCAGGAGATTCTCCGAAACCGGCAGGCTTCTTTTCAGAGGAATGAGAATCCGCCGTTCCCAAGGGTGACCCTTGAGATAAGACTCGTGATCGGGATGATCGGAGTCAGTAAAGTCGGTCGGGTGGCGCGGGCGACCGTGAATGTTGGCGTCGGGGTTTTGGAGTTCCGCTGGCAGAGAATCAATCGTCACCTCTATGCGATCCTCGTAGACCGTGACGGAAGCCAGATCGGCAGGGTAACCGCCCGTCCCTGCTGCCATTATGTGGTAAATGCCCGCTTTCTCTTTAATCCCCGACAGATGCAGATGTCCGCAGATGACGGCGACGACTCGGTCCGCAGCCGATTCCACGATCCCAAGCAGTCGCTCGTCCTGAACTTTCCAACTGTCAAAACCGAAACTTTGCCGCAGCACCTCTTCTTCCCTCATTGCGATGAGGGGAGTATGGCTGACGACGATAATTGGCTCTTCCTTGAGAAACCTGAGGGACCTTTCTAAGAACTGGTTTCTTGCCTCAGTAATCCCGTCGGGCGACCGATGCCCCCCGCTGGTATCTAACACGACAAACCCCAGTCCGCCTGCCCTAAAGACATAGTTGTGCCATCCAGGTCCAAACCAAGCATCATATGCCTTATTTTTTTCCTCAATCCCTTCCCCCTGCCCATTCTCGTGGTTGCCCAAGCAAGGCAGAAAGGGGACGGGCAGTGGGTCCAAGAGGGTCTCTTTCACATATCGGAAATCTTGGTTGTAATCGGGTATCTCTCCGTCAATAATGTCGCCCGCCGACAGAACAAAGGCGGGGCGCCTTTCTGCCGGCGCCTTTAAGACCTGATCCCGAGCCCATAAAGCCCGAATGTTTGCCCCTGGATACCAAGGTGGGCGACCGGGCAGATCGGCTCTTGAATGCAGATCATTCCATACCACAAACCGATACAAGACATTCCTCTTTTTTAAGACCAAGAGGTCGGTCACCTCAGTAGCATAGATTGACAGTCTCACTAAGACGGTCAATGATCGCTGTCACGGATCGCTCCTCTAAAAATAACCCTGACCTTCGTCGTCGCGTAACCCCTCGGTGCGCGTTTTGTCCCCTGCCGGTCTCCTTTGCTTTATTGTCACGAACGGCTTTGTCAAAAAAAGTTGTGCCCTCAATCCCTGGCAATCGTGAGAGCCTTGATGCGATAGCCTTTGTCAACGGCGATGAGGAGGGGGCGAAGGGCGATTCTGGCGACTGGAACCGTGGGTTTGGGATT
>JANXBO010000001.1 GCA_025057575.1 Candidatus Caldisaccharidevorator malaysiensis | reverse complement strand
GGCGGGCGGCAGCACTGCGGATTGACCTAAGAGACCGCCGACCTTCCAGATGATGTAATAAATGACAATGAGGAGAACACTCACACCGATAGCCAGTCCACCACTTCTCTTCAAATGAAGGGCCACGGGACCGCCAATAAGAGCCAAAACGATGCAACTGAGGGCAAGGCTGAACCGATTGTGCCACTCAACAGCATACTCGCGCACGTATTCGTCGGGAACTCGCCAACGCTTCATCTGTTGAATCTGTGCCGTCAGTCCGATCAGGTCCAGCCGGTTGGGGCTTTGGGCTTTCGTATCCGCTGCCTGCTCCGGAGGCGGCAATCTTGCCTGCAAATCCAGTCTGGCGAAGGGGGCAGGTAGACTGGGTCGTTTGGGAAGGATGATCTGGACCGATCCGTTCAAAAAAGTCCAGCGATCATCCCGCCAATAGGCCTTCTCAGCCTTCAAATATCGCCATTGCCCTTCCTCTTTAACCATTTCCCACAAGTCCACCTTTTCCATTAGTCCACTCGCAGGATAAAAGCGGTCTGCGCTGAGGATCAAGCGAGGCGGTCCCTTCGGTGGCTGAACGATTCTCAGGCTGGTCGCACCCCTGGTCGCTGACCGATAGCGCCACAAAATGGTGTCCGAAGCGGCATAAGTGGGTGGCACAACGAAAGCGTTGAGCCACAGGGAGAGAACCGCCACCAAGAGGGAGAGAAGGGCGACCGGCACCGTTAACCGATGAAACCCAATTCCCAGAGCCTGAGCCGCCAATATCTCGTAATCTCTGCTCATTCGCCCCAGGGTCATCACCACAGCCAAAAGAACACTCATCGGTAGGCTGAGAGCGATAAGGTTCGGTAGAGCCAGCAAAAACCATCGGACCGCGTCGGTGACCGGCGCCTTCAATAGGAAAATTAACTCAATCCCCTTGCCCAATACTTCCGCCGCCAAAAGGAAACCAACGAAAACTAAAAGAGCCATCAACCAGGCGTTCACTAACTCGCGGATCAGGTAACGGTCAAGAGTCGTAATGGGTAGTTTCATCGTCTAAAGGGTGAAGCGCTCTCCCAAGTAGTATTGCCGAGCGATCGGGTCGTTCACCAGTTCAGATGCCGTTCCTTGGGTCCGGATCGTTCCGTCGGAAATGATGTAACTGCGGTCGGTGATCCGAAGGGTCTCCCGCACATTGTGATCGGTAATTAAGATGCCGATTCCTCTTTCTTTCAAAAGACTGATGGCTCTCTGAAGATCCTCCACGGCAATTGGGTCTACCCCCGTGAAGGGTTCGTCCAACAAAAGAAAAGAGGGGCGGCAGGCGAGGGCACGGGCAATTTCCACTCGGCGCCGCTCTCCGCCCGACAGTTCCTGACCCAAACTGTTGCGCACCGTCGTCAGATTTAGTTCCTCCAGCAACTGGTCCACTATTTCCTTCTGTTTTTTCGGCGGCACCCCCTGCATTTCCAATACGACAAGGATATTTTCCGCCACTGTTAGTTTCCGAAAGACGGACGGCTCTTGAGGAAGATAACTGATGCCCAATCGCGCCCTCTGATACATCGGCATCCGGGTAATCTCTCGGCTGCCCAAGAAGACCCTGCCTGAATTCGGAACGATGAATCCCATTAAGATGTAAAAAGTGGTCGTCTTGCCGGCGCCGTTGGGTCCTAAGAGACCAACCACCTCTCCCTTTGCGACCTTCAAACTGATCCCATTAACGACCCAGCGAGGACCGTATTTCTTGCGCAGATCTTCGCCCCTCAAAACATCGCCATCAGAAGAAGCCGTCACAGGCGCAGCCACTGAACCTGCACCTCTCCAACGAGGGTGACTTGTAAATCGTTAGTGTTTCCCGACAATGCCTTCCCGATGGCGACCACGTGCTGTCCTTCCATCCGAACCGGACCCGTTCCCGACAGGTCTCCTGTTCCCCAGTTCCATACCGCTGACGGGAGGCGGACTTGCCAATTCCGACCAACGGCTCGGACCGTCACTCCCCCAGTCATCATCATCCTTTTTTCGTCAAAAAAAACTTGAATCCGAGGCGCACGAAACACAGCAACCCTCTCAGACCGTCTGATCACTTGGCAAATGGCTGTTTCCACCACTGCCTCTTTCCGATCGGGATCGTATCTCCCTTTTTGAAAGGTCAAAACCCACTCTTCCTGTCGTTCCGGAACGAGACCGATAAGGCGTCCGTTCCTCATCTCGGGCAAGAGAGATTCCCTGTCTCGGGGAGCAATATTGAGACTTGCAGGAGACCGACTGGCGTTACGGGCGACCCACCAGGAAAGGAAGAGAATGGCCAGCAGGGTGCCGATCCCGACAGTCGTCCCAATTTGGGCTTTCAACTTTCGTCACCCCCTGGGCACCACAATCTCTCTTCAAGACGCAGGCTGGTTTGCGTCACAGAGACCGTATTTTCCGTTTGGCGGGGTCAAAACCGGTCCTCTTGCCCGACCAAAGGGCTTCTGTCGCCAGAATGCAGGCGACCGAATGGTAGTAGCCATGCTCAACGGTGCAGTTGGGTTGTTTTCTGTTTCTGACGGCTTCCAGCCAAGCGGACATATGATTGGGAAGGGATTTGGGGTTGATTTTTATCAGTTCCTTAATTCTATCGTCGCCAGCGCCCTCTCCCGTAACCGTCCAGGTGTTGGTATCCAGAGATCCCCGAGAGCCCCTAATAAAGATGCCGGAGCCTCCGGCACCGTTCGTCAGGCTGGCGGAGAAGGTGCACAAAAAACCTTTCGGATACTCAAGGGCGACGACAATCGCATCGGGATTTTCCCGCCCGTCCTTCCACAAGTAGACGCCTCCCTGCGCCGTGACGCTGCTGGGGAATCGTTCGCCTGTCAGCCAGTGAACCAAATCAATGGTGTGGCTCATCCACTGGTCTATCAGACCACTGGAATAGTCTCGGTAGAGGCGCCATTCCAAGAAACGATGGGGATCAAAAGGACGCCACGGCTTATTCATTAGGAACCGACGCCAGTCAATGGCGGACGGATCGGCAACGGCTTCCCGAACATCCTGAGGGCGTCGCCAGCGAGGACCGAAGAAGTGCCAATGACACTCCACCCGACTGATCACGCCCAAGGGGTTATTTGCCAAGAACTCGGCAGCAGCAGCGGCGTGCCCATCGCTCCTTCTCTGGGTGCCGATCTGGACGACCCTCTGGGTTTTCTGCCACACCCTCAAACACTCATTTGCCTCGTCCAGATCATTGGCCATTGGCTTCTCGCAGTAAGCGTCCTTTCCCGCTTTCATCGCATCTATCAGGTGGCGGGCATGCTGAAAATCAGCCGTTGCGATGATCACAGCGTCCACTTGGTCGGAAGCCAACAAATCCTCGTGGGCAACAAACTTTAAGGGCTTTGTGCCATACCAGTTGTGCACCTGAGCGGCTGCCCGTTCCAAATTCCTCCGCCACACATCGCAGACCGCCACCATCTCAGCCTTCCACCTTTTCCCTTCTTGGTAAGCCTCTTGCATCAGCGTCCATCCTCTTTGCCCCGGACCGATGATCCCAATGCCGATTCGGTCGTTGGCGCCCTTAACCCGCTCGGACAGGACCAAAGGACCCATCCCCAAGGTCAGTCCGGTCGTGATCGCCGTTTTGAAAAAATCCCGCCTCTTGATACCTTCTGGCATCGTCCCTTCCTCTTCCGCCTTCAACGAACCACAAAGTTGATGATCTTGTTCGGCACGATGATGGTCTTGAGCCGTTTCTTCCCTGCGAGATGAATCTGAACATTCGGCTCCTGCAGAGCCCTCTCTTCCAGCCTGGCTTCGTCAAGACCTACGGGAACGGTGATGCGCGCCCGCACCTTTCCGTTGACCTGGACGACGATGGTGTGCAGTTCCTCAGCAGCCGCTTCAACGTCCGGTTCCGCCCAGGGTCCCTTTAGCAGGCTCCCTTCTCCCCCCAACTGGGAATAAAGTTCATCAGCGATGTGAGGGGCAAAGGGATGGAGGATCCTGATCAGGTTCTCGGCGGCTTCCGAAAAGACAATGCGGGCTGCTTCCCGTTGAGGATCCCACTCGTCCAGAAAATCTTGAAAGTTATTGAGAAATTCCATCAGTGAGGCGACCGCTGTGTTGAAGTGAAAATTTTCAATGTCGTTCGTAACAGCGATGATGGTTTGATGGAGGCGGCGCCGCAGAGATCGCTCACCGTCTGTCAACTGACCCTTCCATTCCGGCAGCCGGCGCGACCAATCGAAAACAAAGAAACCCTTGTTGCCAACGATCAGACGCCAAAGACGGGACAAAAACCGGTAGGGACCTTCCACACCCGAACTGCTCCACTCAGCATCCTGTTCCGGTGGTCCGATGAAGAGGATGAACAGTCGTCCGGTATCGGCACCATAGCCTTGGCAGATCTCTTCAGGGGTCACCACGTTCACTTTGCTCTTACTCATCTTGTCCAGGGTGATCTGGACAGGGTTTTGGCAGGTAGCGCAGACAACAGAGACTTTCCCGTTTTCAGTTAACCGTTGGACCTCTTTCGGACGCCGGTAAACTCGGCACTTTGGGCACCAATAGGCTTCGTGATAGATCATTCCCTGAGTGAAGAGGCGGCGAAAAGGTTCATCAAAGTCAATATAGCCCAGATCGTGCAGGAACTTGGTGATGAACCGGGCATACATCAGGTGTCCCACCGCGTGCTCCACCCCACCAACATACTGATCCACCGGCATCCAGTAATTAACCTTTTCGGGATCGTAAATCCTGTCTTTGTTCTTGGGGTCGCAGAAACGAAGGAAATACCAAGAGGAGTCAACGAAGGTGGACATCGTGTCCGTCTCCCGCCTTGCCTGCCGAGAACATTTGGGGCAGGGCACCTCAACGAATTCTTTAACCTGACTTAAAGGTGATCCGCCCTTGCCCGTGATCGTCACCCTTTCCGGCAGCAAGACGGGCAGGTCGTCTTCCAGCACGGGGACCGTTCCGCAGTGGTCACAATAGACAATCGGAATCGGTGTTCCCCAATAGCGCTGGCGCGAAATCAGCCAGTCCCTCAACCGATATTGCACCTTTCTTCTGCCGATCCCTCTTTTCTCCATAAAATCGGCGATGGCGTCCATCGCCTGGATGCTTTCCATCCCCGTGAAGGGACCGGAGTTGACCATAATGCCGGGATCAATGTATGCTTCGGTCATCTCTTGGGGATTCAAGGACCGATGGGGTGGTTGAATGACGACCTTTATGGGCAGGTGATACCGCTTGGCAAATTCAAAGTCCCTCTGATCGTGAGCAGGGACCGCCATAATAGCGCCCGTTCCATATTCCATTAGGACATAGTCAGCGACCCAGATGGGGACCTTTTCCCCTGTCAACGGATGAATCGCGTAAGCATCCAAGAAGACCCCTCTCTTCTCTGTCTGAACTGCTGATCGCTCTTCCAGACTCTTTTGTAACAGTTCCGTCACTTGCCGTTCCAGTTCCTGAGATCGGGGGCTACGGGCGATCAAACGGGGAACAAGGGGATATTCCGGCGCGACGGTCACAAAGGTGACGCCGTAGACCGTGTCAATGCGGGTCGTAAAGACCGGAATCGGCTCGTCCAGACCGTCCACTTGAAAGGAAAACTCCACGCCTTCGCTTTTTCCAATCCAATTCCTCTGCATCACCTTGACCCGTTCGGGCCAGTGGACGAGACGGTCAATGTCTTGAAGAAGCCTCTCTGCATATGCCGTCGTCCTTAAAAACCATTGTTCCAACCACTTCTTAATGACAACCGTGTCGCAGCGCCAGCATTTTCCGTCCCGAACTTCTTCGTCGGCAAGGGTCGTTTCACAGTTCGGGCACCAGTTAACCGGTGAAGGTTGTCGGTAGGCGAGACCCCGCTCATACATTTTCAAAAAGAGCCATTGATTCCAACGGTAGTAATCGGGATCGCAGGTCCTGATTTCCCTTGACCAGTCGTAACTGATCCCCAGCATATCAAACTGGGCTCTCATCCGCCGAATGCACTCTTCCACCCAATCTCTGGGATGGTAGCCGTATTGAATGGCAGCATTTTCTGCTGGAAGTCCAAAGCCATCGGGTGCAGGACATTAAATCCCCTCATTCTCTTGTATCGGGAGATCAGATCGCCAATGATGTAGTTGCGCATATGACCCATATGCAGTTCACCCGACGGGTAGGGGAACATATCCAGGTAGTAATACTTGGGGCGGCTCGGATCTTCAGAAACGGTGAATAAGTCCTCTTCCTTCCACTTCTGTTGCCATTTGCGTTCAATGGACTGTGGGTCGTAGCGCTCCAACGGATTCTTCCCCTTTCTGGAATAGGAACCCTTTTGTCATATATCTTGACGCGAAATAGGAACTGCCCATCAAGAGGATTTTAAGGGGTGAGCAAGACTCTTACCGCCCAAGCGAAAAAAATCAAAAGTCCGATTAGAAAAACCCCTCCCACAATGAGAGCCTTCTTCTCTTCCTTGGTGTAACGAAAGGCTTTCCAATGAGGGAGAAGAAGCGCCAGGCAAATCAGGGGAAGACCGGGAATCGCCCGAAGACCCCACGGTCCTGATACCAGAATTGTGTTCATCAGAACGGCGATTAAGGCTGTCCACAAAGAGACTGACGGATTCAGACCCATTCGCCAAAGCCCAGCGAAGAAAAAAGATAAAAAGAACAGGTCACCCAGTCCGATCAGGGGGAGACCCAGGGGCACCCCCTCGGGAAGTTTGGGGGCTGGTAACGGGGTGCTCACGGAACTAATGACCTGAGGGGCTTTCACTTGAAGTTGAGCGATCAGTCCCCCCATCAAAACATTCCAGATATCCACCGTCGCCACCACAACGGCGACGACGGGCAACAGGTTAGCGTGGCGAATCAGACGGCTCACCACCGCCCCGAGGGTAATGGCACCGCCCGTCAGTCCCGCTACCCGTAGCGAAGGACTGAAAGGACCCGCCCATCGTAAGGAGGCATACCAAAGCATCGCAAAGAAAAGCCCAAGAAAAAGACCCCCCAGCCCTGACCAGATTTTTCCGCCTTGATAGCACAGCCAAACCAAAGACCCGAGACCTAAAAGTCCTGTGACGACGAATAAGGCGAACGCAGACCATACAGGAACGCTAACCTGAGGTAAGAGAACGGTTGCGGTCGCCCAAAGAAGAAAGATCAGGGTCCACAAAGAATAGCTGGACAAAACGAAAGCGAAGAGGCGATGGACACGCTTTTCCTGCTCCATCGGCGTCAAATCAATAACCGAGCGATGTTTGGGAACCAGCCATATCGTTCGGTCCGATCGTCCATCCAACCCTCTCGGGAAGCGTTAATCGGCACCAAGCACGAGAAACCCTTCACCCAAGGTGAACGCTCTGTTTCCGCAACCATCCGATACAGGGCGAAGGGAAGGTCCTGAGGCGGCGGACCCCAGTTCTCAAGAAACCTTTCCACATTTTTGATGACCTCTTGAGTCTCGGGCAAAGACCGAAGGTAGGTGATGAGGGCTTTGTTGAGGGTCGGGGTCGGATCAAAAGGAAAGGTAGGGGTGCGGTGACGGGAAAGGGCTTCATTGTAGATGAAAACGGCAACGGCAGCAGCAACCCTCTGGGCATCGGACAGATGCCTTCGGGAAACGTCCAAGAGAACAATTTTGTTGCCGTAGGCAAACAGGTCCAAAAGCCAATCCAGCCGGGTGACGGCGATCACCGCCTTCTTTGTTTGATGACCCCAAGCAGAGCAAATGCGCTGGTAAAGGACCCGAATGCCTTCTCTTTCCAATGCCGGTTCCAGGGCTTTCCCGTAGGGTCCTCCGCTCCTCAGGTTAGCAACGACCACGTCGGGTCTCAGAGCAATGAGTTGACGCTTGAGCGCTTTTACCTCGTTAAGGAACCTGGGAAAAGCAACGACAGGTGAACTTCTCCATTTCTTAGAGAGCCGGAGCCACTCTCGTTGAGGCGCGACGATCCAGCGGCGAAGGCGGCGAAGGGGCCAAGGGAGGGAGATCGGTCGGGTCACGATGCTCACCTCTCCGATTGTTGGTCCACGGACCCTAAAAGCCACTTCCTCTCCCCGCTCGCATACTCCTCCTGCTTCCAAATCGGCACGATCTCCTTGATCCGTTCTATGGCGGTGCGCGCTGCCTCAAAAGCCTCGTGCCGGTGAGGAGCGGACACCACAATGGCAACCGATACCTCCCCGACTGTCAACTTCCCTGTTCGGTGGACGATGGCGATCCGCCCTATAGTCCACTTTTGCCGGATCTCATCGGCAATTCTTTTTAATTCCTGAACCGCCATCTTTTCGTAGGCTTCGTACGTAACCGAAAGGACTCGCCGACCAAAGTTTTCATTTCGGACGGTTCCCAGGAAAAGAACCACCGCACCGCAGTTCGGTTTGGCGACCAAGCCTATAAGGGGTCCTAAGTCAATGGGATCAATGGTCAGTTGCACAAAGTCGGTGTCCTCATCGGTTCCACCGCTGACGGGAGGGATGATGGCGACTTCATCGCCGTCCGAAAGGCGGCAGACCTTTTGAGCATAAGAACCGTTCACCGCCACTCGCCAGTTCGTTAGCCCTTCCGCCAATGAGGGATATTGCTCCGACAGAAGGGCGAGAAGGTCATTAACAGTTGCATCGTCCTTAAGGGAGCAGGTGAGTGCCGGAAGACCGACGATTTCCTTCGCAGGACCGAAGAAAAGAATCCGAACCGTCAATCGTTATGGCACCGCCCAATGGGCGAGGGATAACCCAACGAGTCGTCTTAACTCCCTAAGGACGCCGAAAATGGTGTTGACAACTGGCAGGTCTGCCAGGAAGCGCCACGGTTGCCAGAAGACAAAAACCTCCTGATCACTTTCCACAGCGAACCAGGCGGCTGACCTACCCAGGCTCAGCCCGACCGCAAAGGAAAGGACCAGCGCCGTAGCGCCGGGAAAGGGCGCCAGCCAGCCCAACAGAAAGAGCACGAAACCCGCTGCGCTACCGATCAGGGCATTGAAGGACAGATAGGGTTCCGCAATCTTCAAGATCGTATAGGTCTGATCGCCCACTGTCCGCGATTCCAGTGATTGCTCGTATCTTTGTTTGATAGGACCAGGATCGCCGTTAAGGTAAAGAAGGGCGGCGACGGCGCCCCCCAATAGTCCGCCCCCGATCGTCGCCAGTGTCTCATTCACGAGCCCCGGAAAAGCCAATATAGTCCCGACGACCCCGATAATTCCATCCAGGACACTAATCCGCCACGCCAGGTCAGCCCCCAAGTAGAGGCAAAGGAGCAGTATACCGATCACGAGAGCGATGGGGAACAGGATCGCAAAGAAGAGCCCTCCCAAAGCCAGAAGACCCAGACTGATCATCACGACGCACAAGAGGGCAAGAACGGGAAGTAGGTAATCCGTCGCAAAGTTCCGAACTGTTTCCCAGGGCTGCGTTGTTTTTTCCAATCACCACACCTCCACACTGGCGGTCTGATTCGGCTGTCAACCTGGCGTTGATTATGACATTTCCTTACCCAGAAAACTCTTCCGAATCCCGCTGCCCATCCGTCTTCTGCAGGAGCCTTTCGGGGTCCAGGAACGGAATTAATACTTTCCGGGGTTTGTTGCCCTCTGCGGGACCAATGATGCCTGCCTTCTCCAGTTGGTCAATTAACTTGCCCGCCCTCGGGTATCCAATCTCCAACTCTCTTTGAAGGAGCGATGCAGAGGCATAACCCTTTCTCTGGATCACCTCTACCGCCCGGTCAAAGAGAGGATCCCTTTTCTCTGGGCGCTCGCTGACGGGCTCCCGCTCTTCGTCGACGGAGAGATCAAAGAGATACTCGTCGGGCTCACCGTATTCGTTGATCAGGACCTGTGCCACTCGGTGCACTTCCTCTTCACTGACAAAGGCACCCTGTATGCGAATCGGTTTGGGGGCATCTATGGGGTGAAACAGCATATCGCCCCGACCGATCAGTCTTTCGGCACCGTTGGCGTCCAGGATCACTCGGCTGTCCGTCTGGGAGGCAACAGCGAAAGCGATTCGGGACGGTATATTGGCTTTGATCAGACCCGTTATGACATTCACGGATGGTCTCTGCGTGGCGATGACCAGATGGATGCCCGTTGCCCTTGCCAGTTGAGCGATCCGGCAAATCAAGCGCTCCAGTTCGGCGCCAACTTGCATCATCAGATCCGCCAGTTCGTCTATGACGATGACGATGTGGGGCTCTCTCAAACTTTCATCGGTTTGAGCGACCAAAGAGTTATAGGAATCCAGGTTTCGGACCCCTTTTTCGGCGAGGAGCCGATAGCGCCTTTCCATCTCCCGAATGGCGCACTTAAGGGCTGCCAACGCCTGCTGTGGTTCTACAACCACTGGATGAATCAGGTGCGGGATCCCGTTGAAAAGAGTCAATTCCACTCGTTTAGGATCAATTAGGGAAAGGCGGACCTCATTGGGATGAGCCCTTGCTAACAGGCTGATAATCAGGGCGTTGAGGCAGACACTTTTTCCCCCGTTGGTGGCGCCTCCTATCAGGATGTGGGGCATCTTGCTCAGGTCTGCCAGGCGGGGCACACCGGCTATGTCTTTCCCGAGGGCAAACGTTAGTTTGGACGGTGCCGAGCGGAACTCGGGTAGTTCCAACAGTTCCCTTAACCGCACCAAAGCAATTCTCCGATTCGGCACCTCAATGCCGATCACACTTTTTCCCGGAACGGGTGCTTCTACCCGCACATCTATGGCTGCAAGAGCAAGAGCGAGATCGTCCGCCAAATTCTCAATGCGTCGCACCCTGATTCCCGGAGCGATAGCGACTTCATATCGGCTGACGACTGGACCCCGCTTGACGTTGACGACTTTGGCATCAATCTTGAAACTGGCAAGGGTCTCTTCCACCAGGCGGATTCCCTCTTCCAGCGATGTAGTCGTTTCGGGATTGTCTTCCGGCCGGGGAGGTTCCAAAACGGCAATGACTTTTTCGTAATGATCACTGGGCAGCCATCGGCTCACTTTCCTCTCCTTTCGGCTCACTGATGGGCTGACCAGACTCTCCATCGGAAACGGATAATCCGTTTCCTCAACTCTCGGCTTAGTGTTTCTGCCTTCTTTTGGTGCCTCCGTTTTTTCCTCCTTCTTTTTTTCCTCTTCTTTCCCGTTCCTCAGTTCCCGATCCGCAACGCTTACTGGGGCTGCGGTAGCGGTAAGCGGAACCTGCCGTTGCTGGCGACTCTCTTTCCGATGAATCATCCAGGCTCGGATTTTACCGATCCCACTACTGACCCAACGCCCCAAATTGGCCGCTGCTTCGGTTAACGGTTTCCGGGTGGCATAAAGAAAACCGACGATCGTTGCCGTCACCAGAACGACAGAGGCACCAATTCTTCCAAACCCTGCCGATAAAAGGGATGCGGTCAAGTGACCGATCCATCCCCCAGACTCCATCAGCGAAACGGGATCCCAACCACTGTTGGGATTGACCCACAAGTTCAGAGCGGTTGCAGAAGCCCAGATTACGGGCAAGGCGCCATAAAAGAGATAGGGCAGGAGGGATTCGTCCTTCCAAAGAAAGAGCACCGCCCCCGAGACCAAAACGAGAAAAGAAATGAGCGGGTAGGTTTTGCCCAGGGCAAGGGAAATCAACCGGTTGGTCTCCGAAATGATCCAGCCAACTTCGGCGCCCGCCCACCCCAAAAGCAGAAGGAATCCGAAAGCCATTAGGATTAACCCGATTGCCTCATATCCCAGTTCCGAGAGTTCAAAGGGCAACCGGGGACCACTTCCTGTTGCCGTCCGGCGACGGCTCATTGTCCCTGTCCTCCTATCCGTAAACCCCCCACTGTCCCCGCCAAGGTAAACGATAGCGCTGAAAAAGGACGACGGAAAGTAGCCATACTTGTCAAGACTTTGCCACCAAAAGGAGTTTAGAGTATGGTTAAAAAAGTCACGACCCTTTCGGGAGAACAGGCGCTGGCACAAGGTGCCTTTTCGGCGGGGGTTCAGTTCGTCACGGGCTACCCCGGCACCCCCAGCAAGGGTGCCTTTGAGTATCTCCAAAGCCTGGCGAAGGAAGCGGCTGATTTACCAGAAGGAAAAGGATCATCCGTAATCTTTCACTGGGCTGCCAATGAGAAAGTCGCCCTTGAGGTTGCCATCGGGGCGACTATTGCTGGATTGCCGTCCCTTGTCTGCGTCAAAAGTGTCGGCGCCAATGTCCTGCTGGACACCCTAATGACCGTCAATCTGTCCGGTGTGCCGGCTCCTTTGGTCCTTCTGATCGGCGACGATCCGTCCGCCTGGAATTCCCAAAACGAACAGGACAGCCGTTGGCTGGGGCTAATGAGTGAACTTCCCATTCTGGAGCCCCTCACCGTCTCGTCGGCGCCCCGCCTGGTCCGCGACGCCTTCTCTTTATCTTCTCGCTTTCAACTCCCCGTCATTGTTCGGTTCACAAAACCTTTTTCGGTTGCCACTGGAGAGGTTGCCGATGATTTTGTCCCCCACACAAAAGAGGGGTCACCGGTGAATCCTCTGCCTTCCATCGCTTCGGGTGGCAATGCGTTAACCCTCCGGAAACTGCTTCACGAAAAGAGAAACCAAATTCAACACCTCTGGGAGACTGCCAATGGCAACCAAGTTTTCGGTCAAGGTCCTGTTGCCGTCATTGCCGCGGGATTTCTCTACTATGTGGTCGTGGAAGTGGTGGCACTGTTAAAAGACTCTGCTGGTGATTTTTCAACTTCTTCTTCTCTCAAAGTTATCGGTCTGGAGACAACGTCACCCCTGCCCATTCGTTGGCTTCTGCAATCACTAAAGGGAACGGGAGAAGTTTTGGTGGTGGAGGAAGGGGATCCGATTGTAGAAAGAGAGGTCGGCACGATTCTTCACTCATCGGGAATGTCCATCAAGGTCTTTGGCAAAAAAACGGGAGACTTGCCGGATGTGGGTCAAATAACTCACCGGCAGATCGCCGTCGCTCTTAAAAAATGGCTCCGACTGTCCAACGAGTTACTGGCAGGGTTGCCCAATCCGGTCCGACCCCAAGGCTTTCGCCTGGTCTTCTGCGATGGCTGTCCGTATCCTCCCTTTCTTCAAGAACTCATCAACCAATGCCGTCAGCACAATTGGGAACCGATTGTCGGCTCGGACCCCGGATGTTCCATCGTTGCCATCGGAAAGCCCTTTGAACTGGTCACCGTCAAGCACAGTATGGGGAGTTCTGTCAACATCATCAGCGCCCTTGCCAAGTTGGAAAGGAACCCGACCAGACGCTACATCGCTTTAGTGGGTGATAGCGACTTCTTCCACGGAGCGGCGACAGGGATTTTCAATGCGATCACTTGGCGGGCGCCAATGGCGATCATTATTGTGGACAATGGTGGTCCCGCTTACACCGGCGGTCAGCCCCATCCGGGGAGCGGTTTTGATGCTCAGGGTCAACCCCTCCAACCGATCAAAATGGAGTCCCTTTTGCAAGCCGCTGGCGCTGACCTAAAAATCGTCTCTCCTTGGGACGACCGATCCCTTCCCGCCGCCCTCTCTTGGGTGCTCCATTACGAAGATTCTCCCCGAATTTTGATTGTCCGGGGGTTGTGCCCCTTTGTCCCCACCTGGACTCCTCAAGGACTCGTTCGTCCCCAAACGGACGGCAAGATTGTGGGCGAATAGGCGAATAAGAGAAACCGATTGAAAACCTGGCGGTTATCGGTCCAACGCCGCGGAAGGAGCCAAGGCAGCGATAAGGGACGGTTGATAGGCGAAGAGAGCAGGCAGTCCTCCCGTATGAATAAAAACGACTCTTGACCCCTTCGGCACCTCACCCGTCAGAACCATATGAAAGAGGGCAGCCATCGCCTTTGCCGTGTAGATCGGATCAAGGAGGAGTCCTTCTTTGCGGGCGACCTCCAAAAGAGCACGGTTGCCAGCCGGTGATGGAATGCCGTAACCGTCACCAATGAAATCGTCCGTATTGATGACGTCCTCTTCAGTAAAAGTCAGATTCAACTGAAGGGCGTCCGCAACGAGGTTGGACACCTGTGCCAAATGGGAGTGGCAGGGAGCCATCCGATGAGACGGGTTAACTCCGATCACTTTGACCGGTAAACCCAGCGCCTTCACCCCGACGATCAGTCCCGATTGAGTGGCGGTGCAGGAACTAACGAAAATGTAATCCGGGAAAAAGCCCATCTGTGCCGACTGTTCCAAAATCTCTAATAAGCAGACAAGGTAACCAAAGCCCCCGGTCACATTGGAAATCGGGTGGCGAAGGACGAACGGTTTGTGCCCCATAGACCGATACTCCTGGGCGACGGCTTCTTTTGCTTCTTCTAGGTCCTGGTCAATGGAGATGAGGCGCACGTCGGCATTGAGAATTTGGTCCAAAAGAAAGTTTCCTTGAGGCTCCGTCTTCAGGGGTTCTACCCTCGGATCTTGCCTGAGGACGAGAGCGCATCTAAGCCCCAACCGGGCACAGGCAGCGGCTGTCTGCCGACAGTAGTTAGACTGGATGGCTGCCCCATTAATGACCACGTCACAACCTTCCTTAAGGGCTTGCGCCAGGCTAAACTCCAGATGGCGGACCTTGTTGCCCCCAAAGGCAAGTCCTGTAAGGTCATCTCGTTTGACGAAAAGCCGAATCTGCCACTCCTCTGAGAGTCGGGGAAGCGGTTCCAGCGGAGTTGGCAAGGGTGCGAGCGACACCCGAGGCAGCGACTGAAGGCGGTTCTTCAGTTCCTCTACCGTCCAGTAACTTGTCTTTGTCAAGACTACAGCCCTCCTTCTTAATATTGCAGATGATGGCACTTTCCCATCGTCAGTGATGATTATTTGTCTCCTGTTGTTTGTCGGTTGTTCCGTAATTGGACAAGGTGGGCTTCGCTCGGACCGGCGGCTTTGGAAAAATCAGCCAATCCACCAAACCGAAAAGACCACGACTTTAAAGTATGACCCTGCAACAAAGGAATCCCTTTGGTAGAGTAGTTGGTAATGGTAAAGTCCAGATTCTGGCGAAGTTGCTTTAGTGCCCGACCGCTGACCATTGAAGGCGGCATCATTTGGTGAATCTTAATGTCCGCCCGCTTCTCTGACAGATAAAAGTAGGGGTCGGGGACAAAGTTGGCGATCATTACACTGCTCCCAGTAGGCAGCCTGCGGGACAGATCGCGAAAAAACTCTTCCCGTTCCAGCCCAATGTAGGGAACGGCAACCCAGTGGCGGGCGACGAAAGTCAGTTGATACAAAAGCCACAGGCTCCCCACCAAAACTGCCCAAAACGGTCTTTGGAACCTTGAAGATAAATGGTGGAAAAGGAATGCCATAAGGAGGCATCCTAAAGGGACAAAAAAAGCCGGATACCAGGCTTCGGCACCTGCCGTCACGGAGAGGTAAGCCAAAGCACTGGACCAAATCAACCATTGGGGTGCTGGGGCACCATAACGATAAACGAGCAAAAGCCAAATGACAATCACGGCGCTCCACAGGAACGGATTGACAGGGACGCCAAGGTAATGAGTCAATCCCCAAAAGGTTCCTCCTACGACAAAGGCTAAGTAATCAAAAAAGGTGTAGGTCTTGTGCCCCGTGTGGGCTTTCATCTGAAGGATAAAGGTGTTCCAGTCAGTGGCGGCCCAAACCAGCCAACAGAAAAGACACACCCCTGTCGGCACCAAGACAAGAAAAGCCCAACGGGACTTGATCTCTTTCCAGAGACCGAACGAAAGACCAATCAGAGCGGGAACAGCGATGGGATGGGACAGAAAAGCAAGAGCACCAAAACAGCCGGCGAGAAAAAGGCGACGCCCAGACACTTCCCCCTGCTGTTGATGAGGTAAACAATAAAGGCACAGCAGAAAGAAGAAACAGGTGAGAGCCTCGGGTCGGACAAAATTGCCGACCAGTTGAAAGGTCATATCGGCTGACGTCCACGCCAATGGGAAAAGGGCATAGTAAGGTCCCATCCCGACTTTCAACGCTAACATCCACACCAGGATCAGACACCCTGCCGACAGAAGGCGACTGAGCATGCGAAGGCGGTGAAGGGAGAAAGAGAACCATCGCCCCCAGAGAGAGAGGAGCAAGGGATAAAGGGGCATCTGCCAGTAAGTTTTCCGATCGGCACCAGGCAAAAGATCCCCCACCAAATCGTTCACCATTCCGTTCCCTGCCGCAAGGTTCTGCCCAATGCGCGCCAAGACCGCCTCGTCGTGCCAGGGCGGCAACCACCGGTCACCGTAATAGGACAACAGGAGAAAGTAAAGGACAATCGTGTAACTGAAAAGGCTTTGGGGACTCATTATCCGGAGGCAGCCGATAAAAGCCAGTTAATGACAATCTGCTCGCTTTGCGGTCCAATCATTAGGAGGCGACCATAGTATTTGAACGCCATATCCACCTCATAGCCCCCTTCTCTGTAGGCAGAAGCAGTCGGCAGGTAGCCGACGCAACCATTGGTGAAGCCAAGGGGTATGGTTCGGGGAAGAGGGGATTGTTGCCGTAAAGTCAAACCGATCTCGGTGAAGGTTTCCGCCGCCATCGCTAAAAACAAAATGTCTCCGATTTGCAGAACCTGTAAGTTAATTCGCTCTTTTTTGGGCACCGTTTCAGAGCGGATGGCTTCTGCTAACGCCTTTGCCCAGTCTACTTCGCAACCGCGCCAGTTCGCTTCGCCCAATCGCCCTGCAGACTTGGCTTCCTTATAGGCTTTTCGGTGAAGCCTTTCATGGTGTCTCAATTCCGATACCGAGGGCGGAGGCAAATAGGGGAGAGACGCTGTGCCGATTACGCCCCGAAGGGTTTGGGACTGAACCGTTTCCGCCTTTTTCGCTGCCGTTACAGCCGATTGGGCCAGTTCATTTCCTAAGGTCTCCGCCACGCTAAAAGTGCCTCTATCGCGGGGATTGATGTTTCCCGCACAGCCTTGAAGGAAGAGAACGGAGGCTCCGTCCAAAGCCGTAGAAAGGGACTGTCGGGTCACTCCGACAAAATCGGCAGAGAACAGATAGTTCTCAGGACCCAAAATGACGGGATGGCAAGCAAAAGCGACAAGGGCTGCCATCGGGCGTCCCTTATCATTGGTAACCAGTAAAAGATCCACTTGCCGGTCTACCGGACCTTGTGGGTTGTGACCTAACACGATGCGACCGTCAGGGTTTTTTTGACGACGGTTGATCCCGATGAGGCTTTCCGCTGTTCCAAAATGGAGGTGGGCGGGCTTCATCTCCATCTGAGCCATAACGGCACAGGTGGCAATCTTTCGGACCATTACATCAAGGTAAGAAGGGTCCGTTAATCCCATCCAGGGGGCCGATAACTCGCCGACAGCAGGACCAGAATGGGTGTGCGACGCATTGAGCATCAGGCAAGATGGATCCAGACCGGACCAATCCCTGATTAACTGGCGGATCCTCTTAACCTGATCTGCCGTCAACGCCACCAGGTCCATACTGACCAAGACAACCATTTGGTCTTGGTCATTTTTAATGGCAAGGGCTTGGGCTTTCAAAGGATCGTGAATTCCCTCAGCGGGATGGACCCTGTTAGCAAACCCCGTCATCCAAACCCCTCTCGGGGGTGTAATGTCCACCTCGGCAACTCCGGCACTCCAGCCCATAGCAATCACCGCCTTCCTTTTCAGTTTGTCATACTGGTGGAAGGATCAGAAAACATTGAAAAGGATTGATGGATTAAGGAATTGATGGATTAAGGTAAGTAAAAGGAAGAGGTGGTAAATCTTAGTGGTCAATGAGGTTTCCCAAATTTTGGTCAGTTCTGCGCCCCAGGTCGTTCTCGTGGTCACCTGCCTTTGGATCTTACTGTTAGCGGCTGCTTCCAAGGGACTGGCACGGCACAGCGCCTTTGCGTCCACCATTGTCGGTCTCTTTTTGTCTTTCCTGCTTATCGTCTTGTCCTGGGGTCGGTCCGTCAGCGCCCCGATGATTCGCCTGGACCATTTCTCTCTATCTTTCCAAGCCCTAACGGTCATCGGCGCCCTGTTGACGATCCTTTTATCGTGGGAGTTTCTTAGGGATGAAGGGCTGATGGGACGGTTGGCGGAATACTGTGCCCTTCTCCTTCTCGCCTGCGTTGGGGCGATGTTCCTCGTCAGTGCCACCGATCTGGTCACTTTATTTTTGTCCCTTGATACTCTTTCTCTTGCCCTCTATGTTTTGGCGGGATACGCTTCCCATCGCCCTTATCCGACCGAGGCGGCTCTCAAATATCTTTTGCTGGGGGCGATGGCTTCGGCTTTCCTCGCCTATGGCATTGCCTTTCTTTACGGGGCGACCGGAACAACGGACATCTTTCAGATAGCCACTGGGCTGAAGGACCCGTCCGTCTATGGCTCCATCGGAGCCGGTCTTTTTTTAATCGGTCTGTTTTTTAAAATCGCCTTTGTGCCGTTTCATCAATGGGCTCCCGACGTTTACGAGGGTTCCGTAACACCCGTCGCTGCCTTTATGACGACGGTCCCGAAAGTAGCGGCGCTGGGGGCTTTTTTCCGAGTCTTTTCCGTGGCGCTTGAGGAAACTTCGGTCGGGCGGCTCAGCACCGAAGTCCTGGTCCTTGTCTCCTTTTTGACGATGACTCTCGGGAACCTTTCCGCCCTACCCCAGACCAGCGTTAAGAGGATGTTGGCGTATTCGTCAATCGCCCATGCCGGCTATATGGCGTTGGCTCTTCTTTCCAAAACCAAAGAGGCTGCCGTTGCTTTGTTTTTCTACGGTCTCTCCTACACCCTGATGACGGTCGGTGCCTTTGCCGTCACCCAAATGGTGGAAGAAAAAGGCGGTCGCCCGGCAACCTGGCAGGAACTGACGGGCTTAGCCTATCGGGACTCGGTCCTCGGTTTTTGTATGGCTATTTTTATGGCAGGACTGACCGGCATTCCGTTCACGGCGGGATTCTGGGCAAAAGTCATCGTCTTTAAAGTCGCTTTGGAAGCCCAATATGTGGGGCTTGTCGTCGTTGCCGTCCTCAATACGGTCGTCTCTGCTTACTACTACCTTCGGATCGTTTGGTCCCTCTACGAGACCAGAAACCCATCGTCGGCAAAAGAAATCCGACTTTGGAGCGGAGTCAAAGCGCTGATCCTCCTTTGTGCTCTTTGGGTCCTGATCCTGGGAATCGTTCCTGCTCTCGTTCTGAATTTGCCCAATCTAGCCCTCTTTTAGGGTCTGTTTGACGCCCGGTCACCGTTGCTTTACAATCTAACTTGACGGACGAGGAGGGATTGGAATGCTCAAATGGCTGTCGGTCGCAGCGCTGACGCTGGCGTTGGCGACGGGCTTTTTGGCTCTCGCCCAGCAAAAGGATCAGACGGCAGAGCCGGTCTCTGGGGTTTATCTTTGTCGGTCAGTGGAACGCCCCGAGGTTTTGACGGTGGAAGGGGTGGGAACGGTCCGTCTCATTGGGATAGAAGCCAGTTCGTCTCGGGAATTGTCCGATCGGGCAGTGTCCGAGGTGAAAAGGCTGGCGGAGAACAAACTGGTACGCCTTGAGGTGTGTCCCAAGCGGCAAAGAGATGAAAGTGGGCGAGTTCGGGCGGAAGTTTTCTTTCTTTCCGGTGCCCAATGGCGAAGCCTCAATCGTCATCTTGCTCGTTTGGGTTTGGTTACGGTTAACGAAGGAGAGGAATGTCACATAAGTTTCCGGAACTGGGCTGCAGGTGGACCTTCGCCGTCTCCGAGTTCGTCGTCTCCTTCCGTGAGTTCACGGCTATCACCGACCGCCCAAATGAGTAAGGGGTCCGCAGGCGCTGGGGGTGCCCCTCCCTCCTTGTCCGCCGGCGATCCGGCTCGGCGACTACGGGCAAGGCGCCAACAAAAAATTACCTTCTCCCCTCGTGCCGCTGAGGAATTGGGTTGGAGGACCATTGCCGTTCCGTCGGCTCTTCGCGCTCCGTTGGAGCAGGCAGAGCAGGCGATGGTCCAGACGGCTGGGGTTGTGGCAGCCCTCCAGGAGGTGCTCGCCCGCATTGATGTCCTTGAACGAGCCTTTTTGCCGATTGCCGCCAAGGCAAAACTGACACCAGAAAGAATCTCTATGCTTCTGCTTCGGGGCGCTCCTCCAGCGTTGATTGCTGGCGATGTCAGCGGCGTGACGGCACCAATCGGCGGCGAGCCGATCCCTCAACGACTAATCCGATTGGGAATGCTGGGCAGGCGGGAGCCTCTCTCGGAGGTCCTCAACTGGTTTCCCGACATTCGGGACAGCCTTCTTCAGAGCCTCCGAAGTCTGGGTGCTCAAATGGTCGGCGGTGTCGCCGGGGCGCCGGCGGCAGCACCCGTCGGGGGCGGTGCCCCGACGGCTCCTGGTGGACCGGGAATGCCTGGTCCGGGTATGATGCCGGGGATGATGCCGGGGATGATGGGACCAGGAGGTCCGGGAGGACCGCCGGGTGCTATGCCCGGTGCAATGGGGATGATGGGTGGTCCACCGGCGGGAGGTCCACCAGGAACGATGGGTATACCGGATCAGGAGGGACCGGGTGCCGGGTTTGGTCCAATGGGTGGTGCTCCAGGGATGATGCCGGGGATGATGGGTGCCCCAGGTGCAATGGCGGGTGCCCCCGGCGGTGGTGGGGTTGCGGGCACGGCAGCAGCGGGAAACTTTCACCGCTACCTTGCCATTGCCCGTCAGGGGCTCATCCCGCCGGAATACGCCGGCGTTTTGGTCTTGGCTCTGAGAGCCTACCGGGACCAGGTCCGAGACCAATATCGCCAAGCCATCGCCGATGCCCGTCGGGCACGGCAGGAATGGGCGGAAATCAAGGAGATCGTTGTTGGCGAGTTGAGAAAACTTTCCTCGCCCCTACGATAGACAGAATGGCTTACAACTGAGGAGGGTGGCTCTTACTCTTATATGGGACTGACGAAGGAAGAAAAAAAGGACATTATTGCTCAATGGGCGCGGTGGGCTCAGGACACCGGCTCACCGGAGGTCCAAATCGCTCTTCTGACGAAACGAATCAACGACCTTACTGAGCACATCAAAAGGCATCGGAAGGACAAGAGCTCCCAAAGGGGTCTTCTGAAGATGCACGGAAAAAGGCGCCGCCTGTTGCGCTATCTGGCGCGCACCGATTTGGAACGATACCGCCAAGTGATAGAGACTTTGGGGATCAGAGACATCTTCGGCGGGCTACGGGCAGTGGCACAAGCAGGCGCTGAGGAAAAAGAGCAGAACGAATCGCCGACATAACCCAATTACAGGGACAGGAAGTCACTTTGATGAACGGGTCTGCAGAGAGAGTAATCGGGGGAAGAACCTTTACCATAAGCACCGGTCTGGTTGCTGGGCAAGCCGATGGTGCTGTTATCGCCCAATATGGGGACAGTATGGTCTTAGTCACCGTCGTGCGGGCGTCCCAGCCCCGGCAAGGGGTGGATTTTTTCCCTCTCGTGGTGGATTTTGAGGAACGGATGTATGCGGCGGGGAAAATACCAGGGCACCGTTTTTTGCGCCGGGAAGGAAGACCCAGCGATCAGGCCATTTTGACCGCTCGCTTGATTGATAGAGCCATTAGACCGCTCTTCCCCAAAGGAGCCCTCAACGACGTGCAGGTAATTGTCACGGCCCTCTCCTTTGACCACG
Source organism: Candidatus Caldisaccharidevorator malaysiensis (assembly GCA_025057575.1). Lineage (GTDB taxonomy): Bacteria > Armatimonadota > Fervidibacteria > Fervidibacterales > Fervidibacteraceae > Caldisaccharidevorator > Caldisaccharidevorator malaysiensis. The sequence continues at coordinate 111,443 of JANXBO010000001.1, read as the reverse complement.
AGAACAGTTTGGATACCTTGGGGCTTGTCGGCGCCAGTGCGGCGCTGATGGTGTCGGACATTCCCTTCTTTGGTCCAGTCGCTGCTGTCCGGATCGGGTGCATCGGCGACGAATTAATTGTCAACCCGACCTTCGCTCAACTGAGTCAGAGCCGACTGGATCTGGTCGTTGCCGGCACCAAGGACAAGGTCGTGATGCTGGAGGGCGGTGGTCAAGAAGTTTCCGAATCTCTTTTCTTCAACGCCATTGAACTAGGCTGCCAGGCGCTGGAGCCGTTGCTGACTCTGCAGTGGGAACTGGCGGAGAAAGTCGGTGCTGAAAAGACTCCCTTTACCATCCTGCTTCCCGACGAAGCTTTTCTTGAGAGAGTCAGCGCCGAATGGAGCGACCGAATCCGGAACGCTATTTTTGCCGATGTCAAGTCGGAGCGCCAGCATCAGATGGAAGCCCTCTTGACAGAAATTCAAACTATATGGGCGGAACGACTTTCTGAGGAGGAAAAGAGGATTCTCCCCTTAGCCGTTGACGAGGTTGCCCGCAGAATTGTCAGAAAGAGCATCCTGACCGACGGGATCAGACCCGATCAACGTGGTCCAACCGACATCCGGCCCATCTCTTGTGCCGTCGGGATATCGCCCCGCGCCCACGGCTCGGGTCTGTTTATGAGGGGGGAAACCCAGGTCCTCACGATCGCCACTTTGGGCGCAATGAGTGAGGAAATGTTGTTAGAGACCATTCTTGAGGAAGAGGAGACCAAGAGGTTCATCCATCAATACAACTTTCCCCCGTTCTCAACCGGTGAAGTGCGCCCCTTACGGGGACCGTCCCGACGGGAGATTGGGCACGGTGCCTTAGCCGAGAGAGCCTTGGAGCCCGTCATTCCCGATGAAGATACCTTCCCCTACACCATACGGTTAGTTTCGGAAGTTCTCCAATCCAATGGATCTACTTCAATGGCGTCTGTATGCGGGGGCACTTTAGCCCTGATGGACGCTGGGGTCCCGATCACCGCCGCCGTCGCCGGTATCTCTATCGGATTAGTGATGGAGGGCGCCGACTATCGCCTGTTGACGGACATCCAGGGAACAGAGGACGGCTACGGGGATATGGACTTTAAGGTGGCGGGCACCTTGTCGGGGATTACCGCCGTTCAACTGGACCTGAAAATTCCGGGTTTGGAGCCTTCGGTTCTTGAAAAAGCCCTCTATCAAGCCCGAGATGCCCGAATGATCATCATTGACAAAATGCTCCAGGTCATTGACCGACCCCGACCCGAAATTTCCCCTCATGCTCCCCGGGTGATCACAATCCGGATCCCAACAGACAAGATTGGCGAGGTCATCGGTCCAAGAGGGAAACACATCAAGCACATCCAGCAAGAAACGGGATCCATCGTTGACGTGAAACCGGATGGAACGGTTTATATTACCTCGCCGGATTTGGAGAGAGCGGAAAAGGCGGCAGAAATGGTCCGAATGTATGGATCGGACCCCGAAGTGGGTAAGGTTTACAAAGGACGGGTGACCCGAATTTTGCCGTTTGGTGCCCTTCTGGAGATCCTACCCGGAAAAGAAGGTCTCCTTCACATTTCGCAGATCAGTCACCAGCACATTAGTGCGGTCACCGATGTTTTGAAGGTCGGCGATGAACTGGAAGTCAAAGTCCTGGGCGTCCAGCCCGACGGCAAAATCCAGTTGAGCCGGAAAGAACTTTTGCCTCGCCCCAACTTAGAGGTGCCTCGCCGGGAGGGTCCAAGGTCCCCCAAAGGGTTTGGTCGGGACCGGCTGGGGCGACCGCCGTTTCCACCGAACCGACCGCCGGAAAGGTCCGGTTAAGTGTTGGCGACTGGTCATTCATCTGTTTCCCGCCAGCGAGGGGGCGATGACCGTGATTCAGTCCACTCTCCTTGCCTCGTCCGAGGCGAGCGTCAGACGACTGGAAAATGGACTACGGATTGGCCTCCTTACCCTTCCTTGGGCAAAAACCGTTTCCCTCGGTGTGTGGCTGGAGGCAGGTTCTCAGAACGAAACACCGGGTCAAGAGGGCATTGCCCATTTTTTAGAGCATATGCCCTTTAAGGGGACTAAACGACGCTCTGGCAAAGCCATCGCCAAAGCCATTGATTCCTTAGGGGGCTATTGTGACGCGTTTACAGACAAGGAGGTCACCTGCTTTTACTGCCAGGTTTTGCCCGATCAGGTGCCGGAGGCGCTGACCCTTCTTCACGAACTGACGACTCAACCGGCAATTAGGGCAAAAGATGTGGAAACAGAGAAGCAAATTATTCTCTCTGAGATTCAGTCGGTAAAAGACTCGCCCGACGATTTGGTCGGCGAACTTTTCTACGAGGCTCTTTGGGACGGTCATCCGTTGAGTCGTCCCGTTTTGGGGACCGAGCAATCGGTCCAGTCAATGACCCCTCGTCTTCTTCTTTCGTTCCACAAAAATTTTTACACCCCTGACCGGATGATCGTGGTGGGTGCCGGCGCTATAGAAGAAGGGTCTTTGGAAGAGAGGGTGGCAGAAATTTTTGGGCGACTGCGCCGAAATGGTGCTGCCGGCTCCTTGTTTGCCCAACCCCGTGGCGCAGGAAGAATACGGCTGGAGAGGCGACCAACCGCCCAACTTTACTTCTGCATCGGCGTTCCGGGGCTTCCTACCTCTGATCCCCGAACTTACACTCTCTCCTTATTGGATGCGATTGTTGGGGGCGGTGCCAGTTCCCGTCTCTTTTTAAGCGTAAGGGAAAAAAGGGGTTTAGCCTACTCCATCTCTTCAGGAGCCACTTTTTTCAAGGAAGGAGGGCACTTTTGGATCAGCGGCAGTTGCGATGCCAAGAAAGCCGAGAAAGTGATGAAAGTAATTGCTAATGAATTAAAGCGGTTGTGCCGAGAGGGGCTGAGAGCGGGAGAACTGGAAGCAGCCCGCACTCAGTTGAAATTGAGCGCCATCACTGTCCAAGAGAGCGTCTTGGGGTCCATGATGCGCCTGGGTCGCCAGATTTACTATTTTGCCCGCCCCATTCCCCTTTCGGGTATTTTAAACCGCATTGACGAGGTCCAAGATGAAGATGTTCTCCAAATGGCCCATCATCTGTTCCTTAATTCCACCTTTTCTGCCGCTTTCGTCGGTCCCGTTAACGAGTCTCAGGCGGATCGGCTGATGGCTATCCTCAACGAAGGTTAAGGGCGCAATCGTTGGAAGAATTAAAAAGGAGGCGGCGGTAATGGGACAACAAGAAACATCTTTCCCTGTGCGGGTTGCCGTCTGTGGCTGCTGCGGGCGAATGGGAAGTGAAGTGTCCAAAGCCCTTCTCAAGCGGCAAGACCTGCAGTTGGTAGCGGGCATAGACATCAAGGAACAGGGGCGGGACATTGGGGAAGTGTTAGTCGGGCAATCGGCTAATGCTTTGATTTACGATCGGATTGAAGAAGCCGTTGCAGCTGCGTCGCCTCAAGTCGTTGTGGATTTTACCCATCCGTCCGTCGTCGTAGAAAATGTCAAGACTTGTCTTCGGCTTAAGGTGTCTCCGGTCGTTGGGACCACAGGCTGGACAGAAGAGAAAGTCCGAGAGGTGGACGCTTTGGCAAAGGAACAAGGTGTTCCTATGGTCATCGCCCCGAACTTCGCTATTGGAGCGGTCTTAATGATGAAATTTGCTGTGGAAGCGTCCCGCTACTTTGACCGGATAGAGATCATAGAACTCCACCACGACGGCAAGGTGGATGCGCCATCGGGAACAGCGTTGCGGACTGCCGAACTGATCCACAAAGGAAGGAACCGAGCCATTGCGCCCCCGAAAGTTAGCCATCCTGAGGTCTTGCTGGACGGTGCTTTGGGAGGGGATTTCCAGGGCATCCGCATTCACAGCATTCGCCTTCCCGGTCTGGTAGCGCATCAGGAGGTTCTTCTGGGAATGCCGGGGCAGGTTTTAACCATTCGCCATGATGCTCTCTCTCGGGAGGCGTTCGTCCCCGGGGTTCTTTTGGCTATTGAGAAGGTCCTGCATCTTCCCCCTGGGGTGACTTTTGGTCTTGAGAATCTTCTGTAGTGGCGGGCGTTGAGCGAACGACTGGTTCGCTCGTTGCTTGGCGGCTATGGCTTTCTGAGGGCGCCGGCGTTTCCGGCAAAGGCTGATTCCCTTGCTGGACGCTGACCGTCTGGACCAGCACTGTTGGGGTCTCACGCCCATCGCTGGTAACGGGTGACTCCGGACGATAGTAGTCGGAACTAATAGCCTCTCTAAGACCACCGGAGAAACCGTCCCGTCTGATTCTCCAGACACGGACCGCATAACCAAAGCGTCCTCGTTTGCTCACTTTCCTCTGATCCAATTTATTGCGCGGTGCACTAACAATCGGATGAATCAGTCGGACATCACGAACCAGCACGAAGGACGGACCGGTCTTCTTACCCAGAACCAGCACGGTGAGCCGACCATTTTTCACTTCCGTCTTAAGGCACACAGGGGTCGGATATGGGTTGGCAATCTTGAGGTCTAAGAGACCGAAGTTGACCGTTGCGTCCAGACCGGCAGGGAGGTAACCAACGGGTATGCTGTGAGGATGCCGTTCCACTATCGTCAATCCGGCTTTCAGAGCGGCATTGTATAAAGTGCCGGCAACCTGACAGACGCCACCTCCAAAGCCTTGTCGGTATTCTCCTTTCACTAAGATAGGGGCAACCCGAAAGCCCCGGCGCTGCGTTCGAGGTCCCACCAATTGGTTGAAGGAAATCACCTGACCTGGCCTTATCCAGATTCCGTCCAGATAGGCTGCGGCGAGGCGGATGTTGTGGGATCGGTTCCTTTGACCCGTCCGGAAATAGGTGGTTTGCCGACCGATCACCGAATCGACTTGATCCCAAGCGCTTTCTGGGGTCTTCGGCTTTAAGATTCTCACGATGACGGGCAGTGTCTTCCATTGACCCCAACCGATTCGCTGCTCCCATACGGCAAGGGTCCTGTCTTTCAAAAGTTGGCAACCCGCTTCCGGACGGGTAACCCAGGCTCGGTCCCCTATCAGGTGAATTTGGGCTTCTCTTACAGGTTTGTTGACTCTTTTAGAGAGTTGTTCAACGACTCTTCTGCCTCTGTTCTCGTCCCATCGGATGACTGGGGACAAATGGTGACCTTTATAATAGCCTTGCCAGAGAGACCTTAGGATAGCCCCAACAGACCCTTCACGACCGATCCGCAATGCCTTCTCAACGGTGGCTTTTCCATCAATGGTAATACCCAGGTCGACAGCGGACACGCATCCGATGGGCTGATCGTTCAAAACGATCGTTATGGGTTGAACGGACAAGGACCGGTTCACTTCTTTAAGGCGAAGAACTGCCGCCTGAAAAGTGAGCCCCCCAAGAGGACAACCGGCTACAAAGACACCGGGGGCGATTCGTCCAGACTTCTGCCACAAAGAGAGACCGATGCCAAAAAAAAGTCCTATCAGCCCCGCAAGACCAACCAGGATCCAACAGGTTAAAAGCCTTTTCTTCATTGCTCCTCAGTCAGTTAGACCGCAAACGAGGTCTCTTTTCTGTGATGTCAACCGTAGGGATTGATCACTCAAGGCTTGAAAAGAGCGGTTTCGCCGTCTGGTGGAAGAAAACCCTATTTCCTTCGCCACCGGGTCCCCTCTGGTCCGTCTTCCAATATGATTCCCTTCTCGCCCAAGGAGGATCGGATCCAATCAGCAAGAGAAAATAATTTTTCCGCCCTCAGTTTCTGCCTCAGTTCAATGAGAAGGGTCATTAGATCCTGTGCCATTTCGTCTTGGATGACTGGAGGGGTGACCATCTGGTCCACATCAAAGCCCAAAACGGTTAAACAGGATTTGATCTTTCCAAAAAGGAACAGAAGCGCCTCCTTCTGGCGGGGGGAGAGTCCCTCCCGCTCCAAAGCCAAGGTCGTTAGGATGCCGCCGACCATCCGGAAAACGTAGCCGAGGGCTTCCGCTGTATTGAAGTCATCGGCAAGGGCTTGGTAGAAAAGGTCAGTGGATTGGTGACCCAGCTGAAAGAGACTAATGCTTTTCTTGGAAGAAGTGGTGTCTTCTTCTTTTGTGGGTTGAGACGGGACCTGCAAGACCTGAGTCAGTGCTTCCGACAGGCGACGGACAGAGGCACGGGCACCTGCCATCAGGTCGTCTGTGTAATTAAGAGGGGAACGGTAGTGGGTGGAAAGAAAAAGGAGCCTCAGGTCATTGGGACCAGACTTCTTAAGGGCTTCGGACAGAGGAATGATGTTGCCTAACGACTTGCTCATCTTGTCGCCCGCCACATTCAGGACTCCGCAGTGCATCCAGTGACGGACAACGGGTTGGACCCGGACGAGGGCTTGGGACTGGGCTTTCTCATTTTCGTGATGAGGAAAGGTCAGTTCAACGGCTGCCCCGTGAAGGTCTATCGGATGACCCAGATACTTTAGGGACATGACCGAGCATTCAATATGCCAGCCGGGTCTTCCCCTGCCCCAGGGGCTATCCCAAAAGGGCTCCCCTTCCTTTGCCCGTTTCCATAAAGCGAAGTCAATGGGATTCCTCTTGTGCTCCCCCGGCTCCACTCGGGCACCCGCCTGAATCTCTTCCAGGTTCTGTCCCGACAGATCACCGTAGTCGCCGAACTCGTTCTGATAGCGGGCGACCGAAAAATACACGTCTCCATCTGCCTGATACGCATACCCCCCATTTATCAGCTCACCAATGCTCTGGATGATCTCAGGGATGTGATCGGTGACTCTGGGCATTATATGAGGTGGGCAAAGACCCAAGTTTTGCCAATCGGTCATTGCCTCGGCAATGTAATCCTCGGCAAGTTCAGAAGACGAACAGCCCTTTTCGTTTGCCCTTTGAATAATCTTGTCGTCTATATCAGTCCAGTTTTGGACGTGGATGACCGTCCACCCCAGATGTTCCAGGAACCGTCGGAAAGCGTCAAAAATGGTGAAGGTCCGAGCGTGTCCGATGTGCATACTGTCATAAGGGGTTAAACCGCAGACATACATATGCAGAACTTTTTCCGTCCGCGGATGTAAGGGTTCTTTTCTCTTAGTCAATGTGTTGTAGAGGCGGATCGTGAAGTTTTTTTGCTTCATTTTTGCTCGTCGGCTTCCCCTTTCCTTTTTTTCCGTTGACGACCCCTTTCTCGGGGACGAACCACTTGTCCGGACAGCAACCGCCGGAGGTTGTTTCTTGCTTCCTTGTAAAGATAACTGACGTAAGTCACCGACACACCTAAAATTTCCGCAATCTCGGTCTGACTTAGGTCTCTCCAAAACAGTAATTCAATAATTTTCCGTTGAAGGTCTGGGAGGCGGGTCACCGCTCGGCGAATCCAGAACTGCTGCTCTGCGTCCATCTCGTGCTGGTCCAAGACGGTGGTCTCTAAGGACACCGACTCGTCGGCTTCGTCGGACCCAACCTCCTCAAGGGAAGAAACGCGGAAGAGACCGGCGGTGCTCTGGACCTTCTCCACCACCTCTGTGGTCAACCGAGACTCCTGGACAATCTCCTCCGTCGTCGGCTCTCTTCCCAGTTTCTGGGTCAAATACTGTCGTGCCCGCTCCACTCGGATTCGGGCTTCTTGAAGCCAGGCGGGCTCACCGATCAATTTCCCCTGATCTCTCAAATAGTGACTAATCTCACCCTTAATGTGATACCAGGCAAAAGTCGTAAAGGCGGTGCCCCGGTCCACATCGTAGCGATCAATAGCCTTAATCAGCCCGATGAGAGCGACCTGGACCAAATCTTCCAAAGGCTCCCCGATCCCAACAAACTGACGGGCGATATGCTCGGCTAACGGTCGGTGTAATTGAACCAGTTCCTCCCGTAATTTTGGGTCCCTGGTCCTTTGATAGAGGCGAAACTTGTCTTTTTCCTTCAATTCACAATTTTCCTCCGCGCCTTGGAACTTTACTTTGCGTCCAGAGACCCTTGATGCGTCCCCAATTAGCCAATAGGTCTTTACTGGTTCAAAATTTATCGGGGACAGGCAATGACGGAAAGGAGAAGAGAACGAGTCAATGGGATACCTGATGGGGCTGTGCTGGCTGGTGGACACCGGTGGCGGGGTCAGCGGGGAGCCCCCAGCACCTCTAACGCCGGGTCAGAAAGCACCCTTCTTCCAAGCCCGAAACCAGGAAGGCAAAGAAGTTCGTCTCGACGACTTCAAGGGTAGGTGGCTCATCCTCAGTTTTTTTGTGAAGGCGCACACATCCGGATGAACCCTCCAAATGAGATCCCTGCGGTCGGCAGGGGGGAAATTAGAGCAACTGGGAACGTCAATCGTAGCCGTCAGTGCTGACAGCGTCACCCGTCAGAAGGCTTTTGCCCAAGCCGAGGACCTTCCCTTTTCTCTCATTGCGGACGAAAACGGGTCCGTGGCGCGCCAATTCGGTGTTTGGGATCAGGAAAGGGGTTTGGCAAAACGAATCACTTTTATCATTGATCCGACAGGGATCATTCGCTTTGTTGATCAAAAAGTCAATGTTGCGACCCATGGTGAGGACCTCGTTAAGGTCCTGAAATCGTTGCAGAAGGATAACAGAGAAGAGGAAGGCGCAGTGTCATAAGTCACGAGGGCGAAGACAATGGAATTAACAAACCAGTCCTGCCCAGATTGTTGTCGTTTTGAAGGCTCCGCAACAACTTTTCTTTCCCTACTGAAGAGTCGTGAGGGGAACGTGATCGCCATCGCCGCTCTTCTGCTAATGAGCGGATGGATCAGTCATTTCCTGTTACCTTCCGCCAGTGACTGGCTGTATGCATTGTCGGCGGTTGCCTCGCTGACGCTGATTCTGAAGTCGGCTCTCGAGACCCTTCGGGCGGGGAAATGGAATGTGGACGTCTTGGTCGGTTTAGCCATTCTCGCCAGCCTTTATGGGGGGGAGTATCATGCGGGAGCGGTCGTCGGCGTGATGCTGCTGGGTGGTGGGCTGTTGGAACAATGGACCGTTGCCCGAGCGGAGCGGGCGGTCGCCTCCCTTTTGGTCGGTCTTCCAAAGACGGCTTTAGTTCGCCGAGACGGTCGGGAAGAGGAAATCCCTATTGAGAAGGTGCAGGTCGGCGATCGGGTTATCGTGCGGGCGGGAGAGAGGCTCCCCGTTGATGGGGTCATCGTTTCGGGCGCATCGTCCCTGGATGAGAGCACCGTCACCGGCGAGTCGGTTCCCGCTGACAAGGGTCCTGGAGACTTCGCTTTCGCCGGGACCATCAATCTTACGGGACCTTTGGAAATCCGATGTGAACGAGTCGGCGACAAAACGACTTACGGTCAAATCAAGAGGTTGATGGAAGAAGCCCGATCCCGAAAGGCGCCCATTGAGCGATTAGCGGATCGGTTCGCTCAATGGTATGTCCCCTTGGCGATCGGGACGGCAGGGGTCGTCTGGTGGGTAACGGGCGAAATGATCCGAGCGGTGACGGTCCTTATCGTTTTTTGCCCTTGCGCTCTCGTTTTGGCGACACCAACGGCGATCGTGGCGGGCATCGGTCGGGCTGCCAAACGAGCGATTCTGGTCAAGGGCGGTCGGGCGATGGAGGCGACAGCGCAAGTCACGTTGACCGCTTTTGACAAGACGGGGACCTTAACGATAGGACGACCTTCCGTTACGTGCGTCACCCCCTTATCGGAACTTTCTGAGAAAGAGATTGTCCGTCTCGCTGCCAGTTTGGAGCGATTGAGCGAACATCCTTTTGCTCGGGCGATCTGCGCCTACGCTCGTGATCAGCAAGATCTTTGGGAGCAACCTTCAGACTTTCAGGTGGTGCCGGGCAAGGGCGTCTCGGGAAGAGTGAACGGGCAGACGGTCGCCGTCGGTCGGCTTCGTTGGGTCGGATCTTTTAAGGAACAGGACCTTGAGTCTGTTTTGTCCGTGGCGAGCCGTCACGAGGAAAACGGTCACACTGTTCTCGGTGTGAGTGTCGGGGGAGCGGTGAAGGGACTGATCTGTCTTCAGGATACCCTGCGAGCAGAGGCAGGCGATGCCGTCCGGATCTTAAAGCAACAAGCCGTGGACCTCGCCATTCTGACGGGCGACAACGAACGAGTCGCCCGTTCCGTCGCCTCCGCATTGGGCATTCCGACATACTATGCGGGGCTCCTTCCTGAGGAGAAGCCCGCCTTTATAGAGAACTGGCGCTCTGCGGGCATCAAAGTCGCTTTTGTCGGTGATGGGATTAATGATGGACCTGCCCTCGCCGCTGCGGACGTGGGAGTGGCGATGGGGCGCTCGGGAACGGATATCGCTGTGGAAGTTGCCGATCTCGCCTTCTTGACGGACGATCTAAGGAAGATGCCCGAAGCCCTTCATCTCGCCAAAAGAACTGTCTCGGTGATTCGGCAGAACCTGTTCTTTAGCACGGTTGTCAACATCGGCGCCATCGTTGCTGCCAGTCAGGGCTGGATCAACCCCATCTGGGGAGCGGTCATCCACGAAGCCAGCGCTATGATCGTTATCCTCAATGCCATAAGGCTCCTAAGATGATTGGTGCTCCCTTTCCTATTGGTGAGAACAAGCCTCTTTCGGAGCGCCCAATCAACAGAAAGTTTCCGTGCGGCGACTGGCGATCGCTGATCCTTTGCGTATTGGTCTGCTGTTTCTGTTGCCCCGTGCCCGGTCAGCCCCGCTTGCTGGACAATTTTGAGGAGGGCACTGGTAAGTGGTCAACCCGTTCTGAAGAAAAACCCAACAGAAAGCAACCATTAGGGGCGGTGTTGCCGGTTATCGTCCCGAGGCATCAGACCTCATCCCGATGCGGACTTTTTCTGGTTTCGGCCGCCCAGTCAGGCGAGGTCGTGCGCTTCGTTTTTCCCGTGGATGGTGAGCGGTTCGTCAAAGAGAAAATCCCAGGATTAAGTCTCTGGCTTCTGGGCGACGGCAGTGCATCAGAAATCTTCCTTGTTTTGGCCGTTTACCAAGATGGAAAAGAGACCTTGTTTCGCTGCCCGTTGCGGTTGCCCGATGAGTGGGAGCGACGGGAACTTTACTGGAGTCAGTTTGTTAGTGAAGACGGTTTATCAGTGGGACCTTTTCTCAGTTGGACCAGGGAGTTGCGGTTGGAGAAAGTCGGTCCGTTTTTGCCCTTTTTCTTCTTTATAGACGATTTGACGGCTGTGGAGCCCCTGCCGGGTCCCAAAATCGTAGGGGCTCGTCTGGTCGTTGACTTTAGGACAGTGACCTCTATCAACGGGTTGCGGTGGGGAACGAACTTTGCTTCTGAAAACCTGGAACTCTTAGAAGACCCGAGGGCGAGAAAATGGTTGGCGGGGCTCAGTTTGGGCTGGGTTCGCATCCAGATGGATGAAGTCGCCCGACAGGGAAGTTTAGAGGTGGCTCTTGCCCGAATTCAGCGGTGGGCCCAGCAGGTGCAAGGGCTGAGGATGGTGCCAGTTGTCAATCTCTCTCCACGAAGCGTTGAGGACTTAACGAGTGGAATTTTTGAAGCGGAGTGCCAGGTCATTACTCAGCGCTTATCGCCAACCGTGCGGCTCTATGAGATCTTTCAAAGACCCAGGGAACCCCCTCTACGACTGAAACCGGAGATGTGCGCCGACTACTTCCAACGGGTGATGACTGTCCTAAAGAGGAGTGCGCCCAATATTCAGATAGGAGGCGTCGGTGAGTCAGCGGCTTGGCGGGAACGACTGACTCTCCTATTATCCCAGCCATTTAAACCCGATTTTCTGTCGGTCCACTTCTACGGCTCCCGTCTCACCTCCACATCCGACGACGAACTGATGGCAGCTGCCCGATGGACGGTCCCATCTGATCTTCCTGACCAAGTGCCGTTGACAGGGCTGGTGGATTGGCTGAAACGCCTGTTTCCGCCCAAGGGCGTTCCTCTTGCCGTGACAGAATGTGCCGTCAACTGGCAAAAGGGAGCCCAGGGCGAAGCCTTAGATCAACGGGTTTCCTCCGGGCTGGGCGTCGCTTGGCTGGTTGCCGTATTCTGTCAGTTAGCCGGTAAAGCGGAAGCGCTTTTGCAATATAAGGTCAGCGGTGGTGGCTGGGGGCTTCTGAATTCTGAAGCGATCCCGACGCCCCTCTACTGGGCGTTATGGGTGTGCCAGACCTACTTTCCGGTGGGAACGGCTTTGGTGTCGTCCACGACCAGCATCCCTGGGGTCCTTTGCCTCGCTGGCAGCACCGCAACAGCGCGCAACCTTCTTCTGGTCAACACGACTGCCGACATCGTCGACCTGAAAGTGGAGGTTTTGGGAGCCCTTCCGGCAAAAACGATGCGCCTTCGGCAATTACGAGGTGGGGAAACACCCTCCTACCAAGAGCGAACGCCAACCGCTTCTTTATCCCTCAAACTACTCCCGTATGATGTGCGGATCCTACAATTCGTTTTGTGATCGGCAAAAATAGGGCATAATTGCGACGGACACGAGAAGGGGCAGGGTGATTAGACGATGGAAGGGCAGGCTCCTGAAAGGGCTGGTGCACCCACCACAACGGTCCTGTGGCGATGCCCCCAGTGCCGGTCCGTCTTCAGCCCGGAGCCCACGACGATCCTTTGTCCCCACTGTGGGGAAAATTTGCGAAAGTGCCGGTATTGTCGTTTTGGCGATACCATCGTTTGGGAGTGCACCAATCCCAATATCCGATACATCTATGGCGACGAAATGGGACGATTCCGCATTCCCGAGCCCGATCATTATTGGAACTGTCCTGGAAATGTGCCGCGATTACAAGCAGGTCCCATCGCTGTAGCCCTTGCGAACCCATTGATTCGGGCTCTCACTTATGGAGCGGGAGTGGCGGTGGCGGTCCTCTTGATCGTGGTCACCATCATTCTTCCCCGTCTGCAGCCTCCCGGCGAACCGGAGGCTTACTTTGTGCGAGCCGATGCTACGGTCCCAAGGAGAGTTGGTTTAGGGGACCCCATTGCCGTTCAGTTAATTGTTTTCAATGATGAGAGTTTTGCTGTCGGTCCTGTGGAGATCATCTTGAGGGGCACTCTGATCACGGACGGGGGCACTCCGACTATTGCACCCCTTCCCCTTGAGCAATTTCTAAGGGGTCAGGCGCTGGTCCTCCGTTATCCCCCAGTAATGCCCCGAAGTTACAGCGCCCTCAGCCTTACCTTTTTGCCCCCATCCCCACGACGCAGACCTTATACCCTCTCGTTAGAAGTCTACGCGGCTAATTACCGGGCAACGATGTTGGAGAGAAACTTCACCATCCAGGTAGATTGAAAGTTCCCCGTCTTTTGGCTCTCCAGACCAGAAATCTTGTTACTGCTTCCGTCCATCCATTCTGTGCAACCAGTGGGAAATAGTCGGCTCCTGCTGACAGACACTTCTCCCTGCAGATTTGCAAAAACTGACGAACCCTTCTGCGGTAAGCGTCCGCCACCAACCCCGGATCCGTTGGCACTGTGGCTTTCGTTTCTACATCTTGAAAAACCGACGGAACCTGAAAGGGGAAGGACACCTCAAAAGGGTCCAAAACCTGGAAAACCAGAAGGTCGTGACCCCTTGAAATGAGGAAGCGCGCCGCCTTCCCTAAAGCGTCAGGATCGTCCAAGAGGTCGGAAATCAGGACTAGCAAAGAGCGCCGTGGGACCATCGCCACCAGTTCTTCGGTCAGCCGGACGAGGGAGGTGTCGCCTGAAGGAATTTGGTGGACCAGTTCCTCGATCAAAACTCTTAGATGACTAAAAATCCGTCGCGGCGGGATGAGGCTGCGGATTCGGTTAGAGAAAACGACCAGACCAACGGCATCGCCCTGCCTGAGCGTTTGGTAGGCAAGGAGGGCGCTTAGAAAAGAGGATACTTCCCATTTGGTATCGTTTCCGGACCCATAACCCATTGAGGCGCTTCCGTCCACTAACAAATAGCAGCGCATCGTGGATTCCTGCTCAAATTGTCGGACAAAGAGGCGGTCCAGTCGCCCGTAGACCCTCCAATCCAGATAGCGAGGATCGTCGCCGGGGTAGTAAGGGCGAACATCAGCGGGCTCAATGCTAAAACCCCTTTGCTGGCTTCGGTGGTGACCGGTTAGATACCCGTCAACAGCCCGTCTCCCTGTTACTTCGGTTTTGGCTAACTGGCTGACGGCTTGCCGAAGGAAAGACCAAAGGCGCTTCTTCCGATCCTCGCCCATCATACAACGGGTTACCTTCCTTTTATCCCTCGCCAGCCTGAGACTTCGCCCAGTCAGCCAGCGCCTGAGCCACCTCTGGACGGATCAGTTCCGGTGGGGGAGTCTCCCCCTGTCTCAACATCTTCCTCAACGCAGTCATACTGATGCTCAATCGGTAGGACGGATCGTGACCACAGGTCTTGTCCGTTGCCAGACTCTCGCACTTTCTGCAGTAAAAAGCCGCACCAACTTTCAGAATGGTGATGCCCAGGTCAGGGATTTGGTCGTAGATTCGGTGAGCGGCGAAGGGGTCATAGTAGTTTCCGACACCCGCATGGTCCCGACCGACAAGAAAATGGGTGCATCCGTAGTTCTTTCGAAAAATAGCGTGAAAGACCGCCTCCTTGGGACCAGCATACCTCATCCAAGTGGTGATCCCTGACAGAAGGACTCGGTCCGGTGGAAAATAGGAGGCGATCAGGGCTTCGTAAGCGGTCAGAATGGCTTCCGTCGGAAAATCGTCTCCTTTTTTCGTCCCCATAATCGGTTGGATCAAGAGACCGTCACAGATCTCCAGGGCACATCGTTGCAGGTATTCGTGAGCCCTGTGAGGGGCGTTCCGGGTCTGAAATCCCGCCACCGTTTTCCAGCCCTTCTGGTCAAAGTAGGCTCGGGTCTCTCTGGGCGTCATCTCCCATCGCCGGTAGGGATTCGCCGGTCGCTGAATCAGCCACAGGTCCCCACCCACATACCAATCGGACTGCGAGAGGATCCTGGCAACCCCAGGGTGAGCCGGATCGTCCGTGCCAAAGACTTCCTTCACCATCGCTGTTTTGTCGGGTCGGAAAATATCCTGAATCGCAATGACGGCGATTGGGGTTTTCTCCCCATCCGTCACGACGGCTTCCTTTTTCCCTCTGAGAGAACTCACCGTCTCCTCCTCAACAGGAAGAAGAATGGGAAAAGACCAAACCAGACCGGAAGGCAGTCTCATATCGGCAACAACCGTCTGAACTTCCTCTGCCGTCATAAAACCGGTTAACGGGCTGAAAGCGCCGATGGCGATCTTTTCGGCGTCCCAAACGGTGTCTTGGTCGGCGACGATGGGCACTAACGACCGGGCTTTCTCCCGTGCTTCCATTGCCTCCTCGGGAGCCAATAGACGATCTACGAGAACCCCGCCGTGAGGCTGAGATGTCACAGTGATACCCTCCTCTTCTGTTCTTTTGGTTTCTTTTCGGGCACTTAGTGCTCAACCCACAGGTGATAGGATGGCACAATTCAGTTGGGATTAAGTATGAGAATATCAACGCTCCTCATCAACATAGTTGCTATCGTTTGCCTTTCGGGTCTCATCAACCGACTGTCCGCCGCCCCGTCGGTGCCCCCGACGATCACTCCTGAAGAGGCACGACTGGGTGCTGATGCCGTTAAAGAATTGGAGAAACAGTTCAAGGTCGTAACCGACCATCCCGAATTGCCTCGCCTGGAAGGGATCATCGCTCGGATTTTGCCCTTCACCGAGCGCCCCCGAATCCTTTACCAAGTAAAGGTCCTTGAGCATCCGGAACCCAATGCATTAGCCTTACCGGGTGGCTACCTGTATGTGACGACCGGATTGCTCAAGATTGTCCGAAGTGACGATGAACTGGCGGCAGTCATTGCCCACGAGATGGCTCACATTTCCCTTTTCCACGCTGTTCGGCTGATCCGCAAGGAAAGCCGTCTGTCCCTACCTGCCCTCATCGCCCTCATCGGCGCCATCGTCTCAAGGGACGAGACCAGCGCCGAAGTGGCTCAAATGGTGCACTTGATCGTCCAAATTTTCCGCCTCGGCTACTCTCAGGAGATGGAGCGGGAGGCGGATGAAGCAGCTTTTACCTACCTCCTTCGCGCTGGTTACAATCCCGTCGGACTTTTGACCTTTTTGGAGATGCTGAAGACAATGGAGGAAGCCAGCCCGACCGCTTTTCTAATGCCCGGTTACTGGACGACCCATCCGACAATGGCGGAACGAGTGAATGCGGTCCGAGACAAATTAAAACAAGCAGGGCTGTCTATTAACAGGAGACCCGTGACGGGAGCCTTGAAAGTGGAAGCCCGAGAGGTTGATGTCAACGGTCGCAAACTCTCGGTCGTGTTGCTGGCAGGGGAGGAACTTTTCCGGCTGGATTCTGCTGATGGCGTTCCCCACGATCAGAGAGCCCAGTCGGTTGTGCAGAAACTTGATTCGGTCCTTGGCGCCGGTGCCCGACCCTTTCAATTTCATTTTCAAGTTGACAGAGACGGTCTTGTTTTTTCCTGGAACAAAGACCCAATCGTTCGGATCCACAATTCGGACCTTTTGACAATGGGGCAGACGCCCCAAGATTTAGCCCGCCATCTGTCCCAGGTGGTCACTCGGGTTTTCTTAAGGGAGCGGCTAAGGGGCGGTCTTTAGCCCCTCACGGTTCGCCGCTCATCCCAGCGTCACAATCCTTTGGAAAAGAAGGCGGTGGAAAGGAATTTGCTACTGCGCAGATGGTTGGACAGGAGCCGATTGGTTACCGTCGCCTTTAGTTGCTTTCTGCTGATTCCGGCTTGGTCTCAGAGAATTTGCCAGACTCCCGACTGCCTAATGGTAGACAGCACAAGTGCAGCCCGAACCCTTCACCTTTACATCTTCGTTCCTCCACAAACGGGCTCTTATCGTTTGCAGATTTTTGATGGTGCGGACGAAACGCCCGTTTCGGAACCGACCACTTTTGTGCTTATCAGTCCCGATGGGAAAGAGTTTAAAAGATGGCAAAGTGGCAATAAAGGGACTTTTACCGAGCAGGAGGTGGCGGTAAACGGGCAATGGGGGATCTGGCGCCTGACAGTGACGGGACCTCAGCCACCGAAAGACGAAAAAGGGAGAGCAATGGGGCTCGCCCGCAATTACTTTATGGTCCGGACCGTGGGGGAGGTGGACCTCTACCTGAAGCCTGAGCCCGTCGTCTTGGCAAGAGGCATCCGGATGTCCGGACCAAGGTTTGGTGGTTCGTCAGTCCATCGCTGGACCGTTCAGGTTCCTCCGGCTGTCCATCGGGTCCGCTTCAACTTTCTGCGACCGAAGGAAGAGGAAACGGTTGCCGTCTCGGTCAAACTCCCTCACCCCAAATCGGGGCGGCAACGATGGGGAGGTCTTCCCAGAGGTTCTCTTGAATTTCTTGAAGTGACCGGCATCGGCATAGACGGTCTGTGGCAACTGACCCTTGAGAACGTTAAGGGGATCTACTCCATTGGCATTGAGCAGGAGTTGCGGCTGTTTTGCACGGAGAAGCCCTTAATGCCGATGCCCCGCCCCGTTCCCGTCACCACCCTCTTGGACGAAACAGGCGAGGGTATCCCCGCACGGCTGGAGATTTCGTCGGTAAAAGCAGGCACTGAATCCTACATCGTCTTCACCGACAGTTGGGGCAATGGTGTGCTTCATTTGCTGCCATCCCTTCCTTACACAATAACCGCCTCTCGGGGTTTTGAGTTTAACCGGCAAGTGACCGCGGCGGATGCTTCCGCTGATCGGCTTCAAATTCGTTTGGCTCGGGTCCTAAAGAGACCAGCAGGTTGGTTTTGCGGTGACAACCATGCGCACACCGTTTACTCGGACGGCAACGACACACCCGCTCAGATGGCAGCGGCAGCCCAGGCGGAGGGGCTGGACTGGCTCACCTTAACCGATCACGGGGTCGGTCCACTAATCCAACAAGTGACCATTGCCCACGAGGAAGCATGGTCTTTCAATCAGCCCGGGCGCTTCGTCATCATTCCCGGCGAGGAATTCACCACACCCATCTACCATGCCAACATCATCAACGGAACGGTCCTGGAATTGCCGACGATCCCTCTGAAATCCCTTATTGATAAGGTTTTGAGTCTGGATCAACAGGACAGACCGATCACCATCAAATTAAATCATCCCCGCTGGTCGGGGACGCCCAAGGCTGCTGACTTAGCGCGGGAACTGGATCGGCTCCCCCTAATGGAAGTTTGGAATAGCCCAGAGCCAGAGACAATGCACCTTTGGTGGGATCTGCTCAACAAAGGGGTTCGGGTCCTCGCTGAGACCAGCACCGACAGCCACAACCGCAAGACCAATCCGCTGGGTGGTCGGCGCACTTACATTTACCTGGGGGACAAACCCCTGACCAGGGAAAACATTGTCATCGCCCTCCGAGAAGGTCCCAGTTTTCTTAGCCGAGGTGCCCTTCTTCTGATGACGGTCAATGGTCAACTGCCAGGGCAGACTGTATCCGGCGATAACGCTACCGTCCGCATAGAGTTAATCAGCGCACTGCCCGTCAGCCGCATTGCCTTGATCGCGGATGGTCAGGTCGTGCACACTTTTGAAGTGGCACAAAAAAAGGAATTTAAAGCCGAAATCTCCTTGCCTCTTTTTTTCCGTTGGATCATCGCTTCCGCCTACGCGGATCCCGATCCGGTTCCCTTGGCAATGACCAATCCCGTTTTTGTTCAACGATGAAGGGACTTTTGGGAGGCATCCGGCAACACATCGTCCCGCCAACGCCATGGTGGTTGATTGTTGGTCTTTCTCTGCTGTGGTCCTGGACTATCTATTTGGTCGGCTATTTCGTCAGACCGGAGGGATCTTCGTTCACCTGGGTAACTCAGGACCATGCTCTGGATGTCCAATTTTACCTTTCTCTGGCTGCTCAGCAAGCAGACGGTCGGTGGTTTTTTTACGATCTTTTCACCACGGAACCCCATCGTCCTGTCTTCTTTAGTCTTCATCATTGGTTGGTCGGTTTTGTGTCTTCGCATACAGGGATGAGCTTGACAGCATCTTACCATCTGATTCGGTCTCTGGGAATCGTCGCCTTTCACTGGACGGCATGGCAGCTGAGCAAACAGTTTCTGAAGCCCGAACAAGCGCCGTTATTTCTTTTCCTCCTCTCCTTTACTGCTGGGCTCATCGGTTTTTGGCACGCAATGCCAGAACTTTACACTCCTATGGCGTTTTTAGGCGTCTCGCCGTTCGTATGGGGATTGACGCTCACAATGGGTTCCGTCATCGGCGTTGTGAGATCGCCAACAACTATCGGCTGGTCGGTGGTCTCTGCTTTTCTTTTTCTCCTTTTAGTTTTGACCGATCCGTCCCCCTTTCCCGCTCTTTTGTTCTGCTTACTCATTTGGACCATTTTGGAGGGTTGGATCAGCGGCAATTGGCGATTCAATAAGCTTGCGGCGGTCTTACCGGGTGTGATCGCTCTTTTGTCATTGGGACTTTATTGGATGTCGGATCCAGCGGGTCGCGCAGTTGCCAGCCCGCCCCTTCCCCCTCCTCCCATCTGGCAGGTCGCTGTCGCTCACGGGTGGCTGATCGTTGCCGGGGTGCCTTGCGTTTCTTCCGCCTGGCGGGAAGATCCCCGCTGGCGCTTGGTTATCTTATGGATCGTCTCCACTGCCATCGTCGTCTACTTGAACCCTTTCCTAAGACCCCGTCGCCTTTTTGAAGGGGTGCACATACCCCTTTGCCTGCTGGCAACCCGAGGTTGGTATGAAAAAATTCTCCCAAACTCTGCCTTGATTAGCCGCCATCCGCTGCTGGTGAGAATTTTCTTAATTTTGGGAATATGTTCCGGGTTGATTCACTACTCCCTTTGGCAGATAGAGCAGTTTCGGAGCAATCGGGCTTTGACTGAAAAGGGTGAGGGGATGCCGCTTTACCTTAGTCAATGCGAAATAGAAGCCTTAAACTGGCTTCGGTCTTACAAAGAGCCGGGAGCCGTTCTTTGCTCATACCAGTTAGGTCCTTATGTCCCTCCTTGGACAAAAAGGAAAGTATTTGTCGGTCATTGGTCGGGCACCGTGAATTTGATGGAAAAACTGCGGGCAGTGCGTCTGATATTGACAGGAGAGATGCCTTTTCCCACAGCAAGTCACCTGTTTCGTAACCACCACATCCGATTCGCTCTGATTACCGACTACGAAAGGAGGCTGGCTGCGGGTCCCATTCAGTTAGACCGGTATGGCAGAAAGATCTTTGAGTTCGGTGATTGTTCCGTTTACCGTTTAAAATGGTGATTTGACAACCAAAATGAATATTAGCGTGCTGTTGGATCTGCAATGCTTTGCTGGCAGTAATAAAGTATTACCAATTTTGCGATGAGAATGAACGATTCTCGCTCAACTGTTCAGTCAAAGAATCGACAGATGTTCTTAAAACAATATTTTGCTTCGTTACCCAAGTGGTGTTTTTTTGCGTTCGCTTCTTTAGTGTGGTCCTGGACCATTTACCTTTATGGTTTTTTTGTCAAACCATCAGGAACCTATTTTGTTTGGATGACTCAGGATCATATATTGGACATTCAGTTTTACCTATCTCTTGCTGCCCAGCAAGCGGAGGGGCGATGGTTCTTTTACGACCTGTTTACTACAGAACCTCATCGTCCCGTTTTTTTTAGTTTGCATCACTGGTTGGTCGGTTTTGTGTCAGCACATACAGGGATAAGTTTGACAGCATCTTATCATCTGTTTCGGTCTTTGGGAATTGTGGCGTTCCATTGGACTGGTTGGCAATTGGGGCAGCATTTCCTGGCACGTAATGAGGTTTCCCTGTTCCTTTTCCTCGTCTCCTTTACCTGCGGGCTCTTAGGCGTATGGCATCTGATGCCAGAACTTTTTACACCAATGGCTTTTCTGGCGACGTCATGGTTCGTTTGGGGACTAACGCTGACAATGGGTTTGTTGATAAGTCTAATGAAGGCTTACCAATCCCCACAATTTTTTTTATTGGCTGCTATCCTTGGTTGCCTTTTGGTTATTACGGATCCGTCACCCTTTCCCGCCTTTGCTCTGACGTCTTTCCTATGGGCTTTTTTAGGATTGAGAGGAAATTGGCAAGAAAGGCTTTTTGTAATTTTGCCATTAATACCGGCAGGGGTTCTGCTTTTTGTGTTGGGGTTGAAAGTAATAGCAGACCCAGTGGGGAAGTGGGTTGCGAACCCTCCTCTTCAACCGCCACCGATATGGCACGTCCTGGTCGCTCACGGACTGTTGATCTTAGCTGGACTGCCGGAGATACCCGCTGCCTGGCAAAATGAACGAAGGTTCCGTTTCATCATCTTGTGGATATTGTCCGCCTTTCTTCTCGTTTACCTAAACCCCTTTTTGAGACCCCGTCGTTTGTTTGAAGGAGTTCACATCGCTCTAGCGTTGCTGGCAACTCGCGGATGGTATCGGAACATACGACCAAAGTCGCTCCTGCTCCAACGCTCGCCTCGGCTTATTTCGTCTGTTCTCATCTTTTTTCTCGTCTCCGGCACCGCATACTATTCTCTTTGGCAATTGGAACAATTTCTTCTCAACAACCAGCTCGTGACAAGCCGAAAAGCGCTGACGCTTTATCTCAGTCCGTCGGAAATCTCCACATTAAACTGGCTGAAGGAACAAAAGGAACCCGGCGCCGTTCTCTGTTCCTATCAGTTAGGCGCCTACATCCCAGCCTGGACGCTAAGAAGAGTTTTCGTCGGTCACTGGTCAGGGACGATTGACGCAAAGAAAAAAATTAAGATTTTGCAGGATGTATTGCAAGGGCGTCTGACCATTGACGAAGCGAAGAAACTCTTTCAAGACCATAATATCCGATTTGCACTCTCTACACGATATGAACGGATTGAGGCAAGGGGGATCCCAAAACTCAGCAAGTATGGGACGGAAGTCTTTCGTTCTGGCTCTAATGCTATCTATCGTCTCGAATGGTGATTTAGTTTGCCCAAGACAAAGAGAACAAAACGCACCCTAACTGCTGACAAAATAAATATTGGTAGCATAATGCCTTTTATAATTCTTTTTCTTTTGCCTTTAGTTCTGTTATCATCCGTCACCGTTGGTAATCAAACACTAGTGCCTGCGGACCTGCTTCTGTTAATGCCGCCGTGGAAACATATAGCAAGAGAAAAATTCCCTGAATTTACCCGTGTTCGGGTTCCTCTGCTGGATGTTCTACAACAATATTATCCTTGGCGTCAGTTTTACAGAGAACAGATTGCGTCAGGAGAAATCCCTCTTTGGAACCCTTATATGTTTTGCGGAACACCATTTGTTGCGAATGGGCTGTCGGGCGTGTTTTATCCTTTTAACTTGTTTTTCTTAATCTTACCTCTTGACAAAGCGTTTGGTTGGTTTGCTTGGTTTCACCTAAGTATGGCTGGTGTCTTTATGTATCTGTTTCTTCGCAATATTACTTTTTCTCTTGCCGCTTTGATGGGTGCTGTTTCCTTTCAGTTTTCGGGATTTCTGATTGCTTGGTTAGCCTACATTCCAGTTGTGGCGTCGGCGATCTGGTTGCCGGCTGCCCTTTGGGGTCTCTCGTTAATTTTTAAGAAAGATGATACGCAAGAGTTTTCAGATCGAGATTGTCAATGGAATAAGAAAGTTATTGGGTTCGTAATTGCCAGTTTGGCTGTTGGATTATCGCTGTTGGGCGGTCATCCCCAGATGGCATTTTATGTGACCTGGGCGATCGGGTGTTATGGTCTCGTTGGTTCAATTTTATTGAAACATTGGTCGCCGCTATTAATGGCGTTTGGAGTCTTAATTTTAGGTTTTCTCTTAGGCTCCGCCCAGGTCTTGCCGTTATTGGAGTTTGGGCGGTTGTCGTCAAGGGCTGTCGCAACGGAGATAATCCCTGTTGGGACCAATTTGCCGATAGATCAATGGGTTCGGTTGTTTTTCCCTAAGATTTTCGGGACTTGGGCTGATGGGACCCATTGGAGTCCTGTTACGGAATTCAGTTTTGTGGAAAAGACTGGATACCCAGGTATGGTTGCGTGGTTGTTTTTAGCAATAGCCATTAGTCACCTGTCCATTTTGAAAAAAGTATACAACACTGTCCATCAATTAAGCGTTCTTGGGATCGTTTACGTGGCAATCGGTCTCTTAGCAGCAACATTTCCGGCGGTTCATCGGGCAATCGGTTTTGGTTTGCCGGGCACGGCGTCTTTCGTCGGCTTTTCACGCGCCCTTTTACTGTTTAATGCAGGTGTCGCACTTTTATCGGCTGCTGGCTTTGAGACACTCTTTGGGTCTTTTCTTCATAAGGTTTTACGACAAAAGGGACTCGGGCAGGGAACGAATCGGTTTTTCTACTTATCCTTGGTGGTGTTGTTTCTTACGGTTGCTTTGCTAACAAGTGTTTTTGCTATCGTGCACAGAGAGGCGGCTTTTCATCCGCTGCTGCTGCCCAATACACTGCAGTCGCTGATCAATGGCTTGGTTATCGGGGGACTGACAAGTGGTTTGATCATATGGGCAAAATACAAACGGGCGTCGTCAGGGAACGGCGGATTGACCTTGTTGCAGGTCTTAACCATAGCGATCTGTGCGGCTGATCTTTTGGCGGTGTCTTGGTCGCAGCATCCTCAAGCAAGCAGAGAAGCGCTGTTTTTTAGAACACCTGCTTTAAATTGGCTGACGGAGCATCAAGGATTATGGCGTGTCGTCGCCGCCGGAACGGACCCGATCAGAGGCTGGACACCAAGCAACACATTAACGGTCTACAAGTTAAGGGACATTCAGGGCTCGGATTCCCTCGTGCTGGGACGGTATCAATCCTTTTTGAAAACTTGGGACGAAAGAGCACCCGGCTTTTCCGTCCGGTCCTTTGACTCCCCTCTTCTGGATATGATGTCGGTCCGCTATATTCTGACGCCAAATCGGCTAAAGGAGGCGGAGAAAGCGTCCTTACGGGCTGTTTATAAAGGGGAAATTTGGATCTACGAAAACCGAACGGCCCTTCCAAGAGCGTGGTTCGCCCGTGAGGTCGCCACTGTTTCTGATCCTAAAGAAGCATTGAAAGGAATGGTGACAGCAGGAAAAAAGAGCACGAACAAGGTTTTTTTGGAAAACAGCCATTTGTCAAAGTCATCCTTTGGTTCAAAAGCTAGTGTCCGCATCATTGCCGATCAGCCCAATGTGCTTACCTTAGCCGTTCATTTGGATAACGACGCTGTCCTTTTCGTCGCCGATACATACTATCCTGGATGGCGGGTTTATTCAAAAATTCGCGACCAATGGATGTCCGTGCCGCACAAAGTTGCTAACTACACTTTTCGGGCAGCACTGATTCCTTCTGATTCCGCCAGAGTGACGTGGGTTTTTTATCCGGATACAATCATCATCGGGCTCTTCTGCACGATAGTCAGCGTTGGAGCGATGGGCTGTGGTATTGCTTTTATGTTGACCTGTTTTAGCAGAGGGGCTCAATATGAGGTCGGACGATAAATCATTGTTCAAAAACTGGTTAAAAAACAATGGTTTGGACATCATTGTAGGGAGCACAATTGGGATATTGGCAACGACTTGGGTGATCCTCACAGCAAACGATATAGGAGTGGGATATGACGAACCGATTTATGCTGGTTATGCACTCAAGTATCTGGGCTGGTTCCACTACCTCTGGCAGTCTTGGAGTTCGGGAGACTTTTTCTCGCCGTTCCGTTTTGACATTATTGAGCGATACTGGTCTGCCAGAGATATGCATCCTCCCTTTCCGAAAGTCCTTTCTGCTTTCGGTTATGCAGTCAGTCGGCATTTTTTTGGCGAGGTCTTAGCATCAATGAGAATCGGGACCGCCATTCTTTTTGGCTTTCTCGTCTTTTGCGGTTATTGGTTTGGACGGAGTGCAATGGACCGCCCGACCGGGCTGTTCGTTGCTTTGGCTTTAGCGTCCACACCCAGGCTGGTCGGCGATGCCCACTTTTTGACTATGGATTTGCCTGTCGCTGCCACAACTTTTATGGCCACCTTTATGTTGCCAAACGCCCTTTTTTCTGCCTCAAAAAGCTCATTGGCTGTAGCGTCTCTTTTTGTCGGACTTGCCTTCTCTTCCAAAGCCAACGGTTTTTTGATTCTTCCGTCCGTGCTTATTTTTTTGATAACTGAATGGTTTCTCAATCGGTCCTCAATAGAGAAAACCGTTGTTATTAAGCAGATCTCAAAGGTTTTTCTAATCGGCACGTTTGCCCTCCTATTTCTTTTGGTCACCTGGTTGTGGCTATGGCCGGATCCGTTTCGCCGTTTTTTTCAATACTTTCTTTTCCATTTTAAGCATTTTGGAGTTCACACCTTTTATTTTGGTCGCCTTTGGGACTTTGCTCCTTGGCACTATCCGATCGTGATGACAATCGTTACCACTCCGATTGTTATTGCTCTAATGGCGATGGTTGGCTTTATATTTGTCATTGGCAAATGGTCAGCAACGCCCGTTTTGGTTCGGTTGTCGCTAATTAGTTTCTGCATTCACATAGCACCTTTTTTGCTTCCGACCACGCCAAAGTATAATGGTGTTCGGCTTTTTGAGCCTGCAATCCCTTTTTTTGTTTTCCTAAGTGGTTATGGTTTTTATCAAATTCTTCAATTAATTCAGATGATCTTCATTCGTTTACAAGATGTGGCGGTCAGCACGAAAAGGATGTTCGTTTATTTGCTGGCAATTCTTTTTGTAGGACCAGGACTAAGGGATACGATAGAATCCCATCCTTTTGAACTTTCTTACTACAGTTCTTTAATAGGGGGGATAAAGGGAGCCGTTAACCGATGGGGTTTTGAGGCCACCTATTGGGGCATCAACCTTATCAATGCGGTTCCCTTTCTAAACCAGCAGAGAGATGAGAAAGGACTGTTCCTTTTGCCTCATTCCCTTTGTGCGTATATGGAATTTTACCAGAACGGAGGTTATCTTGGCAAGCATATTCGGATAATGGGCGATCCCAGGGACATACCAGAAGCAGATTTTCTTTTAATTCAAGCCAGCCAAACAGAGTGGGAGTTGTTGCCGAATTATCTGCGTCGCCTTGCGTGGACCCTGTGGAAAGAAGAGAAACCAGTATTTGCTGCCACTTATGAGGGTGTGGTGGTTGTCGGGATCTATGATAGAGAAACGGTTCTTAGGGTGTTAAAGAAGACAGGCTATCCATACTGGGATACAGGAGGAGGGTAGCAAAACTGACGATCTCGTTACCGCGAAGTTTATGGGAGCCCGTTTTGGTCCTGGTCTGGCGGCAACTGAGGGTTCGCTACAAGAGGACTTTTTTGGGATTTTTTTGGTCCCTCTTTCCTCCAGTGGCTCAAGCGATTCTTTGGTTGATCGTGGTTGAGAAGTTTTTTAAATACAACATTCCCAACTACTCCGCCTACCTCTTTTGCAACGCACTGGCGTGGCAGTTTATCAACAATACCCTACTGGACGGTTGCTCGGTAATGCTTTTTCATATGCCTCTTGTCAAGGCGTTCCCGATGAGGCGGGAGGTCCTTCCCATCTCTTCGGTCCTGTCCAACTTGGTTCACTTCTTGTTGGCGCTGGCGGTCTTTTTTATCTATTTAAGGATATTAGCCATCCCCGTCAGGGCGACCTGGCTTTTGTTGCCCCTGGTGATCGTGGGTCTGTGCATTTGCCTTCTCGGTCTGGTGATGGCTCTATCAGTTCTGTCGGTCCTCTACCACGACATTCAGTTCATTATGGATGCCTTCGTTCTCCGAGCCCTTTTCTTTTTGTGCCCCGTCTTTTATTTTTCCGAAATGGTTGGTGAAGAGTGGTATCGCCTTTATATGCTGAACCCCTTTGCCACTTATCTGACAGTGCTTCGGCAGATCCTTTTGCCGCCCGTTCAACTGCCCGACGGGCGCCCACCCTTGCCTTTGGACTTATGGCAATTTGTTGTCGCCCTCATCCAATCGCTCGGACTGCTCGTCATCGGCTGGCTGATCTTTAACCGATACAAGAAGCGGGTAGCGGAATGGCTGTAACGGGTTTTTCAGACCTTGTCAAATTTCAATGTCGGTGTATCGGCAATGCTGTGCTACTATGCTTAGGTTCGCAGGAGGCGGCTATGAAACGAAGAGAACTGATAAAAGGGGTGACTTTGTTGGCAAGCGGTATCGGTCTGAAGGGTAATGCCAGTGCTCCCTTGCCGGAACCGTCCCCGAGAAAATTGCCCCGATGGCGGGGCTTCAATTTATTGGAAAAGTTCCACCGGGACTGGAGCAACGGTCCCTTCTTTCAATCGGATTTTGAATGGATTGCTGAACTGGGCTTCAATTTTGTCCGCCTTCCGATGGACTATCGGTGCTGGACGGAGGAGACCGATTGGACGAAGTTAAAGGAGCCCGTTTTGAAGGAGATTGACCAAGCCGTTGAATGGGGGCGCCAATACGGGATTCATATTTGCATCAATTTTCACCGGGCGCCGGGCTACACGGTTGCCTCTCCGCCAGAACCGAAATCCCTTTGGACCGATGAGGAAGCCCAGCGGGTTTGCTGCGGGCACTGGCGGGCGTTTGCCAAAAGATACAAAGGGATTGGCAACCGGTTCCTCTCCTTTAACCTTTTCAATGAACCGGCAAGGATCTCTGCCGATGTTCATCGCAAGGTAGTAGAAAGGGTCACCGCCGCCATCAGGGAAGAGGATGAAAACAGGCTGATTATCTGCGACGGGAGAGAATGGGGCAACGAGCCGCCCCACGAGTTAGCGGGTCTCCGGGTGGCGGCGGCAACAAGGGGCTACCGACCTTTCACTTTAACCCATTTCAAGGCGGAATGGGTGGCGGGATCGGAACAGTGGGGCGAGCCCACTCATCCCCACAGGGAAGGTTCCACTGTTTGGGACAAGGATCAATTGCACCGGACCGCTATCTTACCTTGGAAGGAATTGGAAAAGCAAGGGTTCGGGGTGATGGTGGGGGAATTTGGGTCCTACAACAAGACCCCTCATAAAGTGGTTCTCGCCTGGATGAAAGACTGCCTGGAACTCTGGAGAGAGGCGGGCTGGGGTTGGGCGTTGTGGAACTTTAGGGGTTCCTTCGGCATTCTGGACAGTGGTCGGGTGGATGTGGCTTATGAAAATTGGCGGGGGCACAAACTGGATCGGCAAATGTTGGAACTTCTTCAAAGCCACTGAGATAAACTGGAGAACAACCGACCAGCAGGGGAACACTGTCCAATGGTCAGAGGGAAGGTCAGTGGCAGACCGCTCATTGTCAGTTTCCCACCGGCTAAGAGTTTGAAGTGGGAATTGTTAAAGGCATGGCTCCTCCTTGTCTCCCTTAATTTGGCATTTTTCCTGGGTCTTGTGCTGATCATTGTTTTTGGGTTTGGTCTGGCGGCTCTGCTTTTGGATCGCTTTTTCTCCCGCCTTTCGCCCCCGGTCTTTTTATTGGCTCTGGTAACTCTTGGGATCGTTTCTGTCCTCGCACTGTTGACTGTTTTCGTCATCACCGTCATCAGCCTCCGTCAGTGGCGGTTTTGGCGATTAGTGACCATAGCGGACCAATTGGGCGGGGATGGGGAAGCCTTTCGCAATGCCCTGGACTTGGCGCAGGGCACCCTGGATGGACGATGGGTGTCTTCAGTTTTCGCAAGAAACAGCATTGCTGGTGCCTGGGCTCTTTGGACAAACGGGGTAAAAGAGCGGCTGTGCCAGACCGTTCTTCGCCAATCGTGGCGGCGAACGCTGACTTCCTTGGGCGCTGGGTTACTTTTGATGTCTTTTTTCCTCATCGGCAAAGAGAGAAGCGGATTTGCTTGGAAGGGTCTGTTGGAACACTTTCAGTTCGCCTTTGGAAGGTTTGCCTTTGAGCGATCGGGTGGGCTTTCTATTTCCCTTGCTGGCAACGGGACAGTGCCACGAGGCGCGACAGTCCCATTCACCGTTACTGCTCACGGGGGGATTCCGTCGAGGGTTAGGGTTTATTGGGCAGGCGATGTTCGCCGCCAAATCCCGCTGAGGGTAGATGGACTCACCGTTTTTCTAGGACAAGTGAAGGTGACCGACAGCGGTATTCTATGGGCAGAAAGCGGGTCAAAAAAGAGTCCGACAATCCGTCTCATCCCTCTGGATGCTCCCAAAGTTACGGCTTGGCGGGCGTCGGTGGATCCTCCCGATTATACGGGTGAGGATTTGTCCGAATGGTCCGGCACCGAACCGGCAGCGATACCTGCTTTGAAGGGGTCTGTCGTCACAGTCACTGTTGAGACCACAACCCCGATCCTTGCCGGTCGCTGGGCAGTGAATGGGCAGTCTTGGGCTTGGGAGAGTAACAAGGAGACTTCTTCACCCTCCTTTTTCATCCGCTTGCCCGTTCGCTCGAACCTGAGTCTGTCCCTTGAGATGAAGGGACCATTGGACTTGTGGCACCAGCAGAAGGTCCTTGATGTGAAAATGAAAGACGACCGGTCCCCGAACCTAACCATCATCCCGTTATCCCAAACGGCGATGGCTGGTGGTCGCTTTCTCTTGAGGGTGCAGTCTCTTGACGACTACGGGATCTCTTCCTTTTCAGTCCGCTCTCACCTTGGGGACCAACACACGCCCCGATCTTTGTTGGAGACCCGAATCCTTCCGACGGAAGGAGCAAAAGAGTGGGTGGGAATCGTCAGCCTGTCCGTCCCTGTAACGCAGCAGGGAACATTTCTTTGGATTCGGGGGACGGTAACGGACAACGACACGGTAAGTGGTCCCAAGTCCACTAGCAGCCGCTGGGTGCGGGTCCCCATTCAGTCGCCCGATGATTGGGAATCTCAATTGCAAACGCTGACGGAACGAATAAGGAATTTGCTCAGGGCATTGACGGAACGGAGGGATCAAAACCTTTCAAGAATTCTGTCCCAGATGGAGGAGGATTGGTCGAAAGGTCAGCCCTGGTCTTGGATTCGGGAGGGACTCAGAAGGGTTCGGGAAGCCCTTGCAAGAGGCGATCCGAAGAGAGCAAGCGAGGAACTGGAACGGCTTCGGGAACAGTTGGAGAGGTCACTGGCGGAGCAACGACTCGCCGTCTTGGCGCAGGAACTCAGCGCTTTGAGATCCCTCCAGCATTCCATTTATCAGCGCATTGGCGAGGGAACGCTTAACCGGGCTGTTGCTACCGTCCAAAAAGAAGTGGCGTCAAGGTTGCGGCGACTGGAGGATGCCTTGGACAAGGAGAGGGAATGGTGGCAGGGTAGGGGAGAAGAACGAGTAGCGAATCGACTTTCGGAGGTCCTCAGCATTCTGGGTCGGACGCCAGCACAGCAAGCGATGAGCCAGACTATTGAGGCGGTCGCAAAGGGAGACCAACTTTCCGCCCGACAGTCCTCTCAACAGGCGCTGGCGGACCTAACCGAGGCGGAGCGGATGCTGACCTCACCGACTCAAAGTCCCTTGACGGAAGCCTACCGAAGTGAGAGAAACCGGTTGGCACAACTGTTAGCGCAAACGGAAAAGGCTCTTGAGGAACAGCGCCAGATTCGCAAAGAGACGGAAGGAAAAGCCCACTCGTCGCGAGAGAGTGAGGAACTGTCTCACCGCCAGGGTCGTCTCGCCGATCAATGGTTGGCTCAGCGTCCGCAATTTGAGAGGGCTGTTCGGGCGACGCCCCAACTGGGGCACGAAACCCTTGACCTCCACGACGAGGCGGGTCGCCAGATGACGGCGGCTGCCGAACGGCTGGCAAAGCAATCTGTTTCGGAAACGCTCTCCACAGCCCTTGACCATCAGATGCGTGCCGAAAGGGCTCTGGAACGGTTGGCTGAGGCTCTGCGACAGTTCCTTCAGTCTGAGCAGGGTAATGTGATGCAAAGGTTCGGGGCAGGAGAAAATGAATTGCTGAGTCTTGCCCAGCGGCAATTGAGGCTGATGAGGGAAACGCAAGAATTGGACCGATCCCGCCGTCTGGGGAAGAATGTGCCGAACGAACGGCTCGGGGCAATTGCTGGTGAGGAAGGGGCGATTCAGAGGTCGCTGACCCGAATAGAAGGACTTTTGGGTGAGGCGCTGACTTCTCAAGCAAGAGACAGATTGAGCGGTGCGCAGCGAGATCTCTCTTGGATTCAGCAGCGTCTCCTGCAAGGTGAGACCGGCACCGAAGTTCAGCAGCGTCAAGAGTCGGTAACGGAAACCCTTTGGCAATTAGCCAGAGCATTGGGCGAAGGGCAGGGTCAGCAAGGGCAGGAGAGTCAAGAAGACGGCGACGGGGAGAGCCGACCTGCGGACGACGAAGGGGACAGGTTTCAGGAGCACGGTCCGCCGATGGAGCAAATTCCCGAACCGAAACAGGCGGATCCGTTTTTTGGCGGCATTGGCAAAAGGAGCCTTCAACTGGACAAAATGTCGCCGATTATCCCTATGTCCCGGATCCTGATCCCCCACCCTTACTGGTCTGCTTTGGAAAAAATGTGGGGTCATCAGCGGCGATGAATCAAAAGGCATCGGTCGCAAGGTTTTTGAGCCTTCTCGTTCTTTGCCTAATCATCTTGTCGGCAGCGGCGGTGATGAGTGGGAACCAGCCCGAGGAGACGAAAAGCGTTGGTGGCGAGCCCTTCCTGGAGCGGACCAAAGAACTTGCTTACCTTAAGCCACCCAAACTGAAGCCTCACCAGGTGGCGATCGCGCGCCTTCGGCTTCGGGAAGACACTTTGAGGGTGGATCCGATGGCGGATCTCAACCTGATTGCGGCGGTCCGAGAACGGTTGAAGTGGTCCCACCTCTATCCCGAACGGGTGGTGTTGACTCTGGACGGCGAGGACCTGTTCCGATTTCCCTTTTTGCTCTTTGTCAGCGAGCATCAGCCGATGAATCTCACCACTGCTGAGCGGGAAAAGTTGAGAAACTTTTTAAGAAGGGGTGGGTTCCTTTTTGCCAGCGAGTGCGATGCCAAATTGCGCCTGCGCCCTTCCATAAAAAGCGAACTCCTTACAATCGTGCCGGAAGGGAAATGGATCCGCCTTCCTCACGATCATACCATCTATCGGGTTCCCTACAAAGTGAAAATCGTCCCCGCAGGCAAGGGTGGGCGGACCTTTCACGAAGGCGTTCTTCTTAACGGCAGGGTTTGTCTCGTGTTCTCTCAGAACGCCGAAGAATGCTCTTGGCAGTCGTGGAAATGGATGGGACCAAGATGCGCCTGCTGGCCGCCGGATTTTGATTACGCTTTTGCCTTTGGTGTGAACCTTTTTTACTACTCGTTAACCCACTGACCTCTTAGGAAAGCAACATTTGTCAAGGACGATTAAGGCATCTTGGATAAGGCTTTCGTTCAGTGCGAACGGCTTTGGTGCGTGACTTTGCTTAAAAAGATCAGCGACAATAATTAGAACGAGACCGATTTTTGAAACAGCGAATGGGAAAGGGGCACGGGCTGATGGCGAAAAAAGATGACTCGCTGGCGGCGGTCCGCCAAGAAATTGAGCGGCTCAGAAAAGAGTTGACCGAACACG
Source organism: Candidatus Caldisaccharidevorator malaysiensis (assembly GCA_025057575.1). Classification (GTDB taxonomy): domain Bacteria; phylum Armatimonadota; class Fervidibacteria; order Fervidibacterales; family Fervidibacteraceae; genus Caldisaccharidevorator; species Caldisaccharidevorator malaysiensis. The sequence continues at coordinate 79,122 of JANXBO010000001.1, read as the reverse complement.
CCTGGCGCTACTATGTCCTGAACCAACCGATCATTAGCGATGAAGAGTATGACCAGATGTTTCGGCGATTGGTTGAACTGGAGGAGCGGTATCCTCAGTTGATCACCCCCGACAGCCCCACCCAGAGAGTCGGTTTTCCACCAGCGGAGGAGTTTGCCCGGGTCCGCCATATCACCCCGATGCTGAGTTTGGACAATGCCTTTAACGAGGAAGAACTTCGGGCTTTTGACAAAAGGGTGAAAAAGTTTCTGGGACTCAAGGAAACGGAAGCGGTCGCTTACACTTGCGAACTCAAAATTGACGGACTTGCCGTCAATCTGACCTATCGGGACGGCATTCTGGCAACAGGAGCCACCAGGGGGGACGGTGTGGACGGTGAAGATGTGACCAATAACCTGAGAACGATCAAGACGATACCGCTCAGACTTCTTGTGGAGAAACCACCGTCTGTCTTAGAGGTGCGGGGAGAAGTTTACATGACGAAAGAGGATTTGGCGGTTCTCAACAAAGAGCAACAGAAGAAGGGGGAGCGAGTGTTCGCCAATACACGCAACGCCGCTGCGGGCTCCGTTCGGCAGTTGGACCCCGCTATCACCGCTCAGAGGCGCTTGGACATTTTTTGCTACGGAATCGGTGTATGCGAGGGCGTCACCTTTGCCACCCAATGGGAGGTCCTTGAATGGCTGAAAAAGGCAGGATTTAAGGTGAACCCTCACAACAAACTGTGTGAGGACATCAGCGAGGTAGTGGACTACTGCCATCATTGGGTGCAACAGATCCACGCCATGCCCTACTCGGCGGACGGGGTCGTGGTCAAGGTCAACCGCTTGGACTGGCAAGAACGGCTCGGAGCGACCGCTCACGCTCCCCGCTGGGCGATCGCCTACAAGTTTCCCGCTGAACAGAAGACGACCAAAGTCAAGAACATTGTTGTCCAGGTCGGTAGGACCGGAAAGTTGACTCCTGTAGCCGAACTGGAACCCGTTCAGGTAGAAGGCGTCACGATCGTCAGCGCCACCCTTCATAACGAAGACCAAATAAAGCGTTTGGATGTCCGAATCGGCGACACGGTGATCGTCCAGAGAGCCGGAGGGGTCATTCCTGAGGTTGTTGCTGTCGTGCCCGAGAGGAGGACCGGTCAGGAAATCCCCTTTACGATGCCGAAAGTGTGCCCCGTGTGCGAGACGCCGGTAGTCCGACCTCCTGGTGAAGTGGATTACTACTGCCCCAACGCGCAATGCCCCAGTCGGGTGGAGAACTGGATCAAGCACTGGTGCTCCAGAGGTGCCTTGAACATTGAGGCGTTAGGTGAGGAGAGAGTCCGCCAGTTGGTGGAAGAGAATCTGGTCTCGGACCCTGCGGACCTTTATTTCCTCCAGCCGAACCGTTTACGATCGCTGCCGGGATGGGCGGACAAATTAACGAAGAAGGTCCTTTCCGAGATTGAAGCCAGCAAGAGGGCGCCCCTTTCGCGGTTCATTTTTGCGTTAGGGATTCGCCACGTGGGGGAACGGGTCGCCGAGATTCTGGCGCAACACTTTAAAAGCCTGGATCGTCTGGCAAAAGCATCGCCTCAGGAGATCAGCCAAATCCCGACCATCGGTCCTAAGATCGCCGAGAGCGTTGTCCGCTTTTTTCAAAGCCCGACCGCAAAGAGTCTCCTGGAAAAACTGAAGAAAGCCGGTGTCCGACCTCGGGCGGTAGAGGTGGAAGAGGAAGCGGTCCCTGACAGTCCCTTGAGGGGTAAGGTTGTCGTTTTCACGGGAGAACTAACATCCTGGACCAGGGGTCAGGCAGAAGCCCTTGTCCGAAAATTGGGGGGAAGAGCCGCTTCAGGAGTGTCTCGGCAAACGGACTTTGTCGTCGTGGGACAGAACCCCGGGTCAAAAGCCCAGAAAGCCAGGGACTTAGGCGTTACAATGCTGACGGAGGAAGAATTCAAGGCGCTCGTTCAACCTTACTTGGACCAAGTGTCCTGACCGACCGCCGACGACTTAAGATGAATTGAAGGGTTCAATACACCTGAACGATTTTCAACAAGGCTTTGAACTCCGTCTGACGGGCATTGGGATCACCAATGAGTAGGAAAATATCCGCTCCCCTGGGCAAAACTTGGCGAAAACCGATATAGCCGTTGTTCACCGGAAGAAGGGTCAAGGGATTGCCCGGTTCGGGAACGGAACCCTTGACGAAGCGAAAGACCAGTGAGCGTTCGCCCCTCCAGTCTAGGTCGTAGACGCCTGAAAGGACTGCCTGGTAAGTCTTCTGCTGGCGAGAGAGGTGCTCAAAGGAGAGATTGAGGGAAAACCGGTCCGCCAAGCGGAGCCCTTGGGAGAGGGTGACGAATCGGTAAGCCCTGCCGCCACGCCTCCCGATGGAAACACTGAGTCCCCCCCGCCGATATTGGTCAAAACTGTTCCAATTGATGTCTAAGCCGATGACTCGGTCTCGAAAAGGTGGTCGGTCATAGTGGTTGTAAAAGAGAGTCCCAGACCAGCCGGATCGGGTCTGAGCGAAGAAACCTAAGTTACGCGACCGATCCAGTATTTGACCCTTCCTGGCTCCCCTGTGGGTCCTCTCAGAAAAATCCAAAAAGCATCCCCAGCCCAAAAGGGATCCTTTTTCCGGACGGTCAAAGTAATTGAATCCGACATCTAAGTCCCGATAATCCCTTTCGGGAATGAAACCGATGGATGGGCGCAACCGTCCCCGCTGCTCCAGGGAGGCATAGAAACCCCACTTACCCGGATCACTGGGCCAGCGACCGATCTCCAGTTCCCATCCGTCGCTATCCATTTTCGCCCATTCGGCACCAAAGTTATAGGTCCAGCCTTTTCGGGTCGGAAAGTTTGCCCGCAGGGAAAGCCGGTGGGCAGGACTGCCACGGGATTTGGTCCGATGGGCGTATTCCAGTCGGGTGGCGACAAATTTATTGATGTCATAGCCAAAGCGGCTGCCGATAGACAGGCGATCGCCGGACTCATAAGCGGACAGTAATCCAACAGAGGTTCTCCCAACTTTTCCAAAAACCTTGGTGCCAGCGACGACATCGGAAATCAATCGGGTCTGAAACATAAAGGGTCTTGGCAAGTAACCCTGACCTTCCGCAAAAAAGGGTCGTCGGTCGGGTAGCAGTCGGGGCACATAGGTGAAGTCAATGGTCTCCACGACATCTTCAATGGTGCGAAAATCGGGATTAAGGGTTGCTTGCCATTGAAGCCCGTTAGGCAAATGCTGCTTAATATCCAAACCGGTTCTCAGTCCCGACACCCCTGCCCCGGCTCCCAAACTGGTGTAGGGCATCGTCAAAACGGGCGGGTCTTGACGAGGAATGTCGGCTGGTCCCCATTCGGCGGAATTGTTAGAGGCTTCCCGTCGTCGGTAGGGAAAAGAGAAAGCCTCCAGACGCGGTGGCGGGAGGGCGCGGAAAAAGGCAAGCCCCAAATAACGGGGGTCAGGAGGTAAGCGGAGGATCTGAAAGGGGATCGCCATTTCGGCAGACCAGCCCCGATCATCCATCTTCGTGGCGGCTTTCCAGTCGCCTCGCCATTCAATTTTCGCTGCGGCGCCTCCGGGAATGTCCTCCGTCTGCGCACCGTTGGGATTGACGGCAAATGTGTAAGTTGCCCCGCCGACGAACTGAACCCTGTTGAGCGGGTCTATCATCACAAAGACGATGTCGTCAACGGGGATCAAGCCCTCCTCGTCGCCCAGGTTGAGCCGCCATCCGCGCTTGCGTTGTTGAGCCTTAATCAACTGGGGCTGACTGTCGTAGCACCGAAAAGCGATGTAAAGATGCCGGTCGTCATAACAGACATAGGCTTCCGTTTTTTCATAAAAACGGGCCTGCTCTTGAATCATTGAGAAGAATTCGGTGATTTTGAAGGCTTCTTGCCAAGCCTGATCCGACAGGTCGCCGTCAATGACCGGCGCAGGGTTGACTTTGACGGCAGGAATGGTGGGTCTAACGGTGCGACTGTCCTGCTGCCCCTGGAGCGGCAGTCCCGTCAACGCTACCATTGCCCAGACCCAAATTGTCTTTCGTCTTTTCAATTTAAGACCCCCAAACGACAAGCCTTCTCTCTTATATTTAGGTGCCGCCTTTTGACCGGCGGCGTCCGGTCTTCATACTAAAAGAGTCGGAACCACTCCAACAGGTTAGACGGAGGCGGTGAGGACATCGTTGAGGGCACCGAAGGCACCGAAAGTGGTCAGCCTGGGGGAAGCAATGATTCGTTTGACCCCTCCCGATCATCAAAGGCTGTTAACCACGGACAAATTGGAAATTCACATTGGCGGGGCTGAGTTGAATGTGGCGGTTGCCCTTGCCCAGTTGGATGTCCCGGCTGCGTGGGTGTCCAAACTCCCATTAAATGCCTTGGGTCAGCGAGTTTGTCGCGAGGCGGCTCGGTTTGGGGTGGATACGTCGGCTGTCCTTTGGCATCCCAATGGCAAGATGGGTCTTTACTTTTACGAGAGGGGTGCAGGGGCAAGGGCAGGGACTGTTTTCTACGATCGGGCAGGGTCGGCGATTAATTTCCTTGACTGCGAGGAGTTGGATTGGGATTTTATCGGGCAGGCTCAAATTTTTCACATTACGGGAATAACTCCTGCCCTTTCCGAGAGAGCCCGAAAGTTGACCGAAAATGCTCTGAAGGAAGCCAAGAAGAGAGGGATGACGATCTCTTTTGATGTAAACTACCGGTCCCGACTTTGGAACCCAGAAAAGTGCCGGCAGACCTTAGAGAGGCTCTTGCCCAACGCCGATATTGTCATCTGCACGGAAAGGGATGGACGGACAGTTTTTGGCTGGATGGGGACCGCTGAAGAGATGGGTCAACAGTTCCTTCTTCAGTTCGGTGTTCGGGCAGTGACCGTCACCCAAGGTGCCCGTGGGGTGACGCTGGTGACCAGCGAAGGCACCCTGTTTGAATCCGCCATTGGGACCGAGGTCGTGGACCGTTTGGGTGCCGGCGATGCCTTTGCGGCGGGTCTGATTTTCGGGATTCTTCACAAGGACCTTCATCTGGGGGTCCGATACGGACTGGCGATGGCAGCGTTAAAGCATACGATCCCCGGTGACTGGTTTATCGGCAGTCGGCAAGAAGTGGAGGAATTGCTGACGGGAGAGGCGGGCGGCGTCCGTCGTTAACCTATCCTTTCGTCAGAGCAAACCAAGTCATCAGCCCGATCCAGATGATCTTAAGGGTGATGCCGAGGAGTCTTCCCAGAACCGTCCCCAAGGCAGCCCGAACGGCGACCTCGTCGCTCTTCCCTGACCGTTTCTCCCACCACCAAACGAATAGAAAACCTCCCCCAAAAGCGCCGATGAGTCCCCCAAGGACTCCTGACAGACACCCGAGAATTCCCCCAACGGTTCCCCCCAGCAAAGCACCCAAAAGACCGCCGATCCAGCCAACGACAGCGCTGGACCGAGAGGCGCCCATTTTGACGGCAACCGCCAACAGGACAAAGTTGTCCAGGGCTTCCATAGCCAAGCATCCCGAAAGTCCCCCAATTGTCCAGAGCAGGGCGAACCGTGTCTCAAACTTTATGAAAGTGACTGGAATGAGCCCGAGCCAGGCGAAGAAGGTCCCCGGTAATCCCAAAAGCACCATCATCGCGCCGCTGACGGAAAAGAACAGACCGGCTCCTTCCGCCAAGCGACCCCAATCCATAGCAGTGGCAAGGGGAACTTAAGGGAATTGGACCAAAGAGATGACCTCGTAGCCGTGAAGTTTCTCTCTCCCTTTAAGATCGGACAATTCAATGAAGAAAGCGATGGATTCAACAATGCCCCCCGCTTGCTGAATCAGCCGGCAGGCTGCCTGAGCCGTCCCGCCCGTCGCCAGCAGGTCGTCCATCAACAGCACCCGCTGACCCGGCTTTAAGGCATCCACGTGCATCTCCATCGCTTCTAAGGCGTATTCCAGAGAGTAGTGGACCTTGTAAGTCATATAGGGCAATTTTCCGGATTTGCGCAGAGGGACAAAACCGGCGTTGAGCCGCAGGCTCACCGGCGCTGCAAAAATGAAACCGCGAGACTCAATGGCGGCTACTACATTAATCTTCCGTCCCTCGTAAATGTCGGTAAAGGCGTCAATCACTTGGCGAAACAACTCGGGTGACTGGAGGACGGGTGTAATGTCCCGAAAGAGGACACCTGGCTTAGGAAAGTCGGGGATAGAGCGAATTGCCAGTTTGAGTCGTTCGGCTGTCTCTGCGGTGATCAAACCAATCCTCCCCCTTTCTCACACTTCCACCCTGGCTGCCTCCAGGGCACGACCGCAAGAGCAGGTCCTTTCTGTCGGCAACTTCTCTATGATCCGGACCAGCAACCCGCGCACCCTTTCAATGTTCTGTTGAAACAACCGCATCACTTCTGCGGCGGAAACCGGTTCCGCCAAACCCTCGGCGACCAAACCCGTATCGTAATCGGTGACGAGGGATATATTCAGGTAGCACATCTCCAGTTCCCTGGCAAGGGTCACTTCCGGATACTGAGTCATATTAATGACCGACCAGCCCATTTTGGTGAACCAGGCACTTTCGGCTTTGGTGGAAAAACGGGGACCTTCAATGACGACTACGGTTCCCTCCTTGTGAAAGGGCAATTGAAGTTCCTGACAGGCGTCAATGGCAATTTGCCTTAGTTGGGGGCAATAGGGGTCTGCCGTGCTGATATGAGTGGTAATGGGTCCATTGTAAAAGGTATCGTCCCGATGGCGCGTCCGGTCCACAAACTGGTCGCAGATGACCAGATCGCCAGGACGAATGTGAGTTTGAAGGCTTCCGACGGCGTTGGGCGCCAAAACCCGTTCCACACCCAACGATTTCAAGGCCCACACATTGGCTTTGTAAGGAATCTTGTGGGGTGGATACTGATGCCGTCGCCCGTGCCGGGGCAGGAAGGCAACGGTTAGACCTGCCAGTTCGACCAAAGTGATTACATCGCTCGGCGGTCCATAGGGCGTTTCCACTTTGCGCTCTTCCAAAACTTTGACTCCGGGCCAATCGTAGAGCCCCGAACCTCCAAAGACCCCGACTCTGACTTCCGCCGCCACTCTCTTTCACCTCAAATAGATTATCGCTCACTTATTTGGTCGCAATGGCTGGCCATTTGAGTTGGATGCCCAAGCAGCGATCCTCGGACATTAACACGAGCAATTTCCCGCCCATTTCATTCAGAAGGGTTTTAGCGATCATCAATCCCAGGTTTTCCACTAAGTCTCCCTCTTGATCGGAAAGGGGTCGCGGCGCTAAAGGTCCGCACGGAGCAGCAGGAACACTGCCCCAAATAGGAGTGATCTCGGCAACGGCGGACTCACCCTGGACTCGGATACCGAGCCGCAGACCCACTGCCCTTTCCCATTTCTCAATGACCTGCCGCAAAACTTGGTAGAAAATTTCTTTGATCTCGCCGAAGTATCCGAAAACAACGACCTTCCGGTCTAACCGCTGATTTTCTACTTGCTTGGTCAAGCCCTTTCTTTTGAGAAGACCTAATGCTTCTTCTGCAGCTGCTGCCAGGGGAACAGACCCTGTTGTTTGCTCTTGCCAAGAGCGAGAGAGCCTTGTCAACGCCTCTATCGCTTCTTTCATCTGATTGATGGCGGAAAAAGCGCTGCTAAGCCGATTTTCCCATTCGGATTCTTTCGGCAGCGCCTCTGCCGCCATCTCGGCGTTGGCGATCAAGACTTGTAGCGAGTTATTCACCACGTGGCTGAGAATTTTCGTCAAGAGGCGAATCCTCTGGTAAATACTGGCGTCTTTCTGGACATCGCCGGATCTGACCAAGTGCCACAGCCGCAGCCCGTTGGGGATTACCGTCACGCGGAGCGGTAGCGATTCTTCACGGAACCGCCCATTCATGGCTGTGTTTTTATCCACCGCTGAAGTGCCTATGGAAAAAGGCATCTCTTTCCAGACGGCATCCACAAATTGTCCACAAATGCCCTGCAATGCCGGAAAATCGGCAGCAGCAGCATTGGTCACGGCGATGATCCTTCCCTGGGGATCGGTCCAGAAGGCTGGGATCGGCAGGCTTCGGAGAATCGCTTCTTTTTCCCAGTCGTGCTGGAGAAGCAGGGCAATTTGTTGGGCTGCCCATAGGGCTGCTTGATGTCTGCGGCCCGATCCCTTAGGACCAGACGATTTAAATGCCAGCCCAACGACGGTCAGTGGGCTGGTTCCACCGCCTTCAATACCAACGAATACCAGTTCCTTGCCTCTGGATTTGACGGATACGGGTCGGAACTTTTCTAAGCAGAGTGTGGAGACCTCCTTGTCGTCCTGCCATGATCCTTCCTGTGCCAAAATTTCCTTTTGGTCACCAACGACTCGGAAAACAGTGATCCCGTCGGCCTGCGTCTGATTTAGAATCTCTGCCAGATGCGACTTGATGGTTTCCATTTTTAACCCAGCAGCGCCTTTATCCCTCTTTATCCACCTTTGCTGCCGCCCATTAGAAAGTGTGCCGCTTTTTGTCAACTGAGTTGGAATGCGATCACAGGCTGGAAAAATCCCGTCAGTAAGAGTTCTCTTTTACCAGTTTCCTTGCCCTTTGATTTGCGTTGGTCACCTATCCTTACCGTCAGCAAAAGGCTCTATTATACGGGTGCGATAAAGGCGGTCGGAATCGTTGTCTATCCGGTGGAAGAGAGCAAAGGATGAAGAACTGGTGATCTTGACCCTTGCTGGGGAATTGGAGGCTTTTGGCGAACTGGCACGACGATACCGTCCTTGTGCTCAGGCGGTCGCCTTCGCCGTTGTTGGCAATCGGGAGGAAGCTGAAGATATAGCGGAAGATGGGCTTTTGACAGCGCTGAAAGCCCTGCCGATGCTCAAAAATCCTGCCCGATTTGCTTCCTGGCTCTGTGCCATCACGCGCCACCGAGCCTATAAAGTCGCTCGGCATCGATCTCGGTGGAAAAGAGAAGGTGAGGGGGTCCCTTTCGGCGACTTAATGGCTGCTTGGGATGAGGAGCGGATAAAGGATCTGCAACGGCGCCTTGGGGTGCAACAAGCCTTGTCACGGATTCCGACCATTTATCGGGAAGTTCTCTCGTTGCGCTACTATGGGTCTCAAAGCCTTAAAGACATCAGTCGTTGCCTCGGCATCCCCGTGACAACTGTGAAATGGCGCCTTCACGAAGGCAGAAGGCTTTTAAGGGAGGCGCTGTTTGGGAAAGAGTTCATGCATAAAAAAATGGCCGTTAAAGACAAGGAGGGATGCTAAGTGGACGAGCAAAAGAAGGTGCTCTTAAGGGGAGTCCTTGCGCAACTGGACGCTCTCGCCGAAGAGTTGAGAAGAATGGAGAGCCAGTTCAGTCAGTATGAACTAACCGGAGCGGGTCCGACGCCAACATCTTTGCCTGCCATCAACAGGCAGTGGAACGCTCTTCTCGCTTGGACAAAAGAGATCCTTCAGATGTCCCTTCCGTTGGAACCTCTTGATGACAGTGCCGACCGTTTTGCACTTAGAGCCGCCGTTCGCCAACTTTCAGGCTTTATCCGCGGTCTCTTGGGGCACCCGGCACCGGAGGAGAAACCAGAGGAAAAAAAGGAGCGCAGGGAGCCCCTCATTCGGATCCGGGAGCAGAAGTCGCCGACCGAATTCACAGAGGTGTATGTGGCGTCGGCAGAAGAAATTAAAGAACTCATTCAAGCAGCGGTCCCCGATTGGATCAAAGAGATCATCCGCAAAGCCAAACCAGGCAAAAAGACGGAAGAGCCCCAACCCCCGCCCAGTGAAGAACCCAAGGAACCGCCTCAGTCAAAGACGGTGACCCTTTCCGCAGTGCCCACCGAAGACCTTGAAGAATTGGTTGACAAGGCAAAAGAGGAACTGGAGGAACTGGAAGACTTGGTGGAAGATGCCGTAGAGGAACTGGACGACTTAAAAGAAGAGTTGGAGGAGGCAAGAGAAGAAGGGAAGAAGTTGTCGTTGTCGGAAGTGCGAGCCCGCCTTCGAGAAAAAAAGGAGCGAATGCTTCACCGAATTGGGGAGCGGCTTCGTTCCTTGCGAGAATCTCTGGAAGAGTGACTGAGTAAGAAAGAGAGTGACCGCAGTTCTTTCGGGTTAGGGGCGCCGCAAAAGAGCCCTTACTTGTTTTTCGCCCATAGCGATCAAGCACAAGAGGCATCTTCTTTTAGTCGGTTGACCGAATAGGACGGAAACTTTTGGACGGTGGCAAGCGTTAGAATGTATCAAAGGAGGTAGATATGTATATGTCAAAATGGATTGTTGTTGCCGTGGCGCTCCTTTTGGGGTCTACCGTCTGTGCAATTGTGTGGACATCCCCAGCGCCCACTCAGCCCTTAATAGAACCCTACCGACCGGCAGAAAAAAAGAATCCCGTGACTTATACGATTCGGGCTCTTTATGTTTTCACCCCTGTGCCCGGGACAAAAGTTGCTCACCTATGGCTGGTCCGACCTCCCAACGATGCTGGTCAGGAAGTTCTCTTCTATCAAACCCATCCTCGACCAGAGCGAGAGGTCGTTGATGCAGATTTTGGGAACCGCCTTCTTTATTTCCGCTTTCCCGATCCTAATGGCGCCATTACGGTAGAATGCCGGATGCGGGTGCGGGTATGGGACCTATTTTGGAATTTAGACCCCCAACGAGTGGTGCAGGAGGTCGGGAAAGTATCGCCGCTGTGGACCCGATCGGAACGCTACATTATTGCCAGTGACCAGCGGGTTCAGTCGTTGGCACGGCAGATGGTCAGCGACAGCCCGGACTTTGCGTCGTCTGTTTTTGCCATATTAAAGGGCGTCATAGAAGAGATGGATTACAGTCACGAAAACTGCTCTCTTGTTGCCAGTGCTCTTCATGCTCTGGAGAATCGGGAAGGGCACTGCAGTGACTATCACGGTTTGGGGATTGCCCTGCTCAGGTCCCTGAAGATTCCTTCTCGGCTGACTTACGGCTATAAAGTCCTTAATCGGCAGTCGCCTTCCCACTGTATGTTGGAAGTTTACCTTCCCCCTTATGGTTGGGTTCCTTTTGACCTATCGGAGACGGACAAACTGTTAACCAAATTGGAGGACTTGCCGCTCACTGAGAGGGAAAAACAAACGATCCGGCGACGGATTCTCAACCGATTCCTTTCCGGCTGGCGTCCCAATGTCTGGTTCCGAAGCACGATTGGCAGCGACATTCCCATCCAGCCGGCTATCGTTCCCAATCCGCCGGTCATTCGGACGGCTTACCTGGCTTATGACAACCGCGTCGTTCCCGATCCCGATCCTGCCAATCGCAATGCCTCGGCATTGACGTGGCAGCTGGTTTGGGACGTTCAGGCGGATCGGATCGTTAAGAATCCTTGGGATCTTTCTTACTGGCTGAAAGAATAAAAAGCAAGCGAAGCAACAGCAAGAAAGGGAGGTGCACAGGGTGGCGCAAGGAGAGGGAAGACCCAAGCCGCTAACAGCAGCCAAGCCGGTGCGCGTAATCTTTACAGGAGGCTTTCTGGGTGCAGGCAAGACCACAGCCTTAGGGGCTCTCGCTAAGCGGTTCTTGGATCAAGGCAAGACGGTGGGGTTGGTCACCAACGATCAGGCAGCCAACCTGGTGGACACCGCTCTCGTTCGGGAATTAGGGGTGCCGGTTGGGGAAGTCGCCGGCGGTTGTTTCTGCTGTCGCTTTGACGATCTGGTAGAGGCAACGGAAAAGGTCTTAGCAGAAAACCCCGATATCCTTTTGGGCGAACCCGTCGGTTCGTGCACCGACTTGGCGGCGACCGTCGTCAATCCCCTAAAACTTTACTACGGTCAAATCTTCCGGATCTCGCCCTTTTCGGTTCTTGTGGATCCCCTGAGAGTGCGGGAACTGGTCCTGAAAGAGACTCCCAGCCGATTCCCCGAAGAGGTGGGTTACATCTTTGACAAGCAACTGGAAGAGGCGGATGTGATCGTCCTGAACAAGGTGGATACTCTGTCTCCAGAGGAAGCCGACCGAATGGTTCAGGCCCTAAAGGGACGGCAGCCTGATAAACCAGTTTTGAAGGCGTCTGCCCTGAGAGGCGATGGAATGGACGAGTGGATGAGCATCCTGATGAGTGACGCACCGTCGGGTTCTCGGATTCTCAAGGACATCAACTACGATGTCTATGCTCGCGGTGAAGCCGTGCTGGGATGGTTGAACGCCACCGTCCAACTGACCGGCAACCCCAAAATGGACGCTTCCCGATTTCCCAAGGTTTTAATGGCAGAACTTCGCTCCGCGTTCACTCAGAGAGATGCGGAAGTCGCTCATCTTAAGTTTCTACTCTCCAGTTCGGGGCAAATGTCCTGGGCGAATCTAACGGCGGCTCTTGGCGAGCCGACCTATAGCGGGGTGGACTTGGGAGAAGTAGAAGAAGCCACCCTGGTTTTGAACGCCAGAGTCGCTCTGGACCCAGGAGTGCTGGGAGGGTTGGTCACACAGGCGATCCTGAAGGCAGCCGAAGCGACAGGGGCAAAAGCCGACATTCAAACCCTCCAGTCGTTCAGCCCGCCCTATCCCCGACCGCCACACCGCCTCAGTGAGCCTGTTTCATAATGGGTCCTAAGATAGTCAACAACAGCCTTTAGCGAACAGGGAACCATTGAAAGGGAGGGGTGGTTTGGATGTTGACAAGGGCGATGGTCGCTGAGTTTGTGGGGACTTTTGCTCTGGTCTTCGCCGGCTGCGGTGCCATTATCGCCAACAGCGCTTTGAAAGCAGAAGACAAATTTGGTGGTCTTGGGATTGCTCTTGCTTTTGGGCTGACGATTATGGTGATGGTCTACGCTCTTGGTCCGGCGTCGGCAGCCCACTTTAATCCTGCGGTGACCTTGGGTTTTTGCATTGCGGGTCGTTTCCCTTGGAAGTTTGCGCCCCATTACTGGATCGCCCAAGTGGCAGGGGCAGTGATTGCGTCCTTTTTTCACTGGGCGCTTCTCAACGAGGCGGTCAATGTAGACTTTGGAGCCACAACCCTTAAAGATATCAATTCAGGGACGGGTCTTATAGTGGAGGCAATTCTGACCCTGTTCCTAATGGTCGTCATAATGGCAGTGGCAACGGACAAAAGAGCGGCGCCTGGTATCGCTGGTTTAGCCATCGGAAGCGCCGTTATCGTTGGAGCCCTCGGTGGGGGCGCCTTTACCGGCGGATCAATGAACCCAGCGCGGTCTTTGGGTCCGGCAATTTTTGCAGGGATTCAGGTCAGACCCGAAGCACTCAGTCAGTTGTGGGTCTACATCGTCGGACCGTGCCTCGGGGCGGTGCTGGCAGCCCTTCTGTATGAGTATCTGCGCCCTGCTGAATACGCTAAGGGTGCCCCTCAGGACTTGGTGGACTTGGCACGAGCAGTCCCCGAGGGCGGTTAGGTCCTTGACGCTATCCGGTCAGCGCTTTCGTTAGGTCGTCAACGGACCCCTTTGGGGCGATCGCAAGGATCTGATCACCGTCCAAGAGGACGGTATCACCAGACACGGCTTGAGCCGACTCATTCCTAAGGACCGCTACCAACAGGGAACCGGGAGGGAGTTGCAGGTCCCGCACCGTCTGACCGACGGCAGGGGAGTCGCTTTGCAAAAACACCTCAACAACTTCCAGACCCCCTCGTCCTAAGGCAGCGAGGGGAACGACGGGCATCGGCACTTCCTGCTCAATGAAGGACATCAACAGCCCTGTGGCGCTGACCGTTTGGTCGATCCCTAAGAGACGAAAGTTCTCTTCGTTCCTTGGATCGTTGACACGAGCGATGACTCGGGGAACTTTAAACCATTTTTTCGCCACTTGGCAAATCACCAGATTGTCCTCGTCATCACCAGTAACGGCAACGACCACATCGGCGCGCTCCATCCCCAGCCGGATCATCGTTCGTATCTCGCACGCATCCCCAAAAAAGACATTGTCCCCCAATTGTTCCCGCAACAGTTCATAGCGGGGTCGCCTTTTCTCCACCAACAGGACATCGTAACCCTCTTTGAGAAGAGCAATCGCCAGTTGGGAGCCCACCTTCCCCCCTCCGGCAACGATGATATATTCGGGCTTACCTGCTGCCTTGCGAACCGCCGCTTGGTCGGCAGTTGGCATATCGGGTGCGTAGAGCCGATGCACTTCTCTGGTGATCGTCAAATAGTCCGCAACCGGACGATAGGGGCGATCAAAGAGGCGATCAAAAAGCATCCCCGCGCCCAAAGTTGTGACCGAGACGGTCTCAATCCCTAATTCCTTATAGACCGCTGCTCGCAGAGGATCGTAAATGCGGGCCAGGACCTTTGGGACATGAAACCGCACCTTGGCGATTTGGGAAGCCATCACATTGGTGTTGTCACCGTTGGTGACGGCTAAGAAGGCGTCGGCTTCTTCCAGACCGGCTTCTCTCAAAACATCTACGTCAATGCCCTGACCGACATAAGTCCTGCCTTGAAAATCCTCTCCGAGGCGCCGAAAGGCGTCAGGGTCCTTGTCAATGACCGTCACTCGGTGACCTTCTTGAATCAGCATTAATGCCAGTGTAGAACCAACCCGCCCACAACCAAGGATTACCACTTTAATAGTTTTTTTCATCGTTAATCACCTTATTCATCGCCTTATTCATCACCTTGATGATTCTCTTGCTACGAGGGCGATGGTGCTGGAAGGCTATCAATAAGGACTTCGCAGGGGGGATTGCGCAGAAGGGGATCAACGATGCGGGCAAACTTGCCAATGAACCCCCGGTCCCCCGCAGCGGCACCCAATACAATTAGATCCGCTTGGCTTTCCTGGGCAGCCTGACGGATGCCCTGGTCCGCTTCCCGGCACCGCCGAATTTCTTCCCTCCAATTCAGACCGTGTCGGCGCACAATTTGCCGAGCATTTTCTAACGCCTCTCTCATCTTCTGTTCCTGCACTTCTGGTAACGGCGCATCCAACGAAAGGCTCCTGGGCATCTCCACAACATAGACTAACCCGATGGTCGCCTCTTGGTTCCGAACCAGTCGGCAGGCTAACTCTACCGCCCGCTCGGTGTAGTAGGCGGACTCCAAATCTGCCCTCCAGTAGGACAAATCCAAGATGGGCACAATAACCTGTCGGGCTTGTTCAACAGAAAAAACGGCTCGGGCAGCTAACTGCTGAAGGGGTTGCGGCACCCTCAGCATCCAGGCGATCGTGACCAGCAAAATGATCACAAAGGACAAAGCAATTAAAACGCCCAAAGGGTGGGGATTGAGAAGGACTTTCGCCTCGCTCTCCATTTAATGGTCACCTCTCTGTCTCCAGAAGCGCCAGCGGACCACACCGAACAGGGTCACCAGTCCGCCGACAATGACAACCTGCAGTAAAGACCAAAAGCCTAAACTCGCCTGATAACAGTGGTAAGCGCCCCTCCCGATCATCACCAGTCCTAAAACGATCATTACAAGGGACAGAACCTGCCGTCCCTTAATCAACCAATTTCCCTTCATCGTCCTTCAGACAAAGGTTCCGTGACAGTCCGTGAAAATGGTAACGCATTGGCAGGGTCCGTCTTGAAAGGGTGAAAAACTAACGGTTAGCGGCATCTGCTGGCGGGTCGGCAGCAAAAGCAGGACCGCCAACAGGCGCGGGCACCGGCTGGAGGGTTTTCCAAACGACGCGGAAACCTTCTATGAGCATCAAAAGGGCTAAACCCACCAATGCCAACGCCACCAAGGGAACGGGATCCAGAAAGGCACCTCGGGACCAATGTCCGGCGATGATGGTCAGAATAGCCCAGACGCTCATTACATACATCCAAGCCATCGGGATGCCGGTGACCAACCAAACCCAATGTGCCCGATACCGTCTCCAAAGCCAGACCGTGACCCCCAAAAGGGTGAGGGCTGCCAGTAGTTGATTGCTGGCGCCAAAAAGACCCCAGAAAAGTCGCCAGGCGGGGATTACATTTCCGGCGGCATCCGTTGCCGTCCTCATCACGAACAGGAACGGAACGCCCACCGTGACCGCCGTCGCTATTAAGCGTCCCAGGAGACCCTGCATACCGGTCAACTCTTGAACCACATAGCGCCCCAGTCGGGTCGCCACGTCAAGGGTGTCATAAACAAAAGTCGTGAACGCCATCAGACCGAAGGAAACGCCCACCATCGGATCAATCCCGATGACCGACAAAAACTGACCAATGCCCGAAGCGTAGATGAAGTTGGGTTTCGGTTCCTTCAAAACATCGGAATGGACTGCTAACATCATCAAACAGGCGAGCGAGACGACGGCGACCATTCCCTCCAAGAGCATTGCCCCATAACCGACAAAAACAGCGTCCGTTTCCTTTTTAAGTTGCTTAGAGGTGGTCCCCGAGGCAATGATGGCGTGAAAACCGGAGCAAGCGCCACAAGCGATCGTGATGAACATCATCGGGAACAGGGCGCCCGTTGGCGAAGACCACGAAACAAAAGCAGGGAACTGTGCTGACTGCCCCCCGAACAGGATCCCTAAGGCACCCCCAACAAGGGCAAATAACAGAAAAAAGCCCCCCAGATGCCCCCTCGGTTGAAGGAGAATCCACATCGGCAGGACAGAAGCAACGAAGCAATAAACCAAGAGAAGCGCATCCCAGACCTTGTGAGCCTGCTGGTCCGTAATGCTCAGGAAACCGGCCAAGTCAAGGGGGAAGTAACGCCCAACGACAATGGCAACGCCAACAAGTGGAAGAAAAAGGAGAGTCGCCAGCCAAAGGGGCATTGGTGTGAACCGTAAGAGAAGTCCCATCATCACGGGCAGAGCCAGATACAGAAGGGAAGAAGTGGCGATGGCGCCCCCTTGCACCATCATCCCGTTCTCCAATTTCTGTCTCCCCACGAAACTGGATGCGGTGATGTCTGTGAAGGCGACGATGATGTAGACCAGAGCCAGCCACACAAACGACAGAAACAGGGCATATGCTCTTGGCGTCATATGCTCCTTGACGACTTCAGCGATGGACCGACCCTTGTGGCGGACCGAAGCGATGAGGGCTGTTAGGTCGTGGATCCCGCCGATGAAAATGGCGCCCAAGACGATCCACAGCAGGGCGGGGAGCCAGCCGAAGGCAAGCCCCGCCAGAATCGGACCGACAATAGGACCCGCCGCTGCAATTGCCGAAAAATGCTGGGTGAACAGAAATTTCTTGTCTATTGGCACATAGTCAATGTCGTCCCGCAATTCAACAGCCGGGGTCGGCGCCTTCTCGTCCAGCCTCAATAACTTGGACAAGAACCTCCCCATCGTTAGATAAGCCACAAAAAAGAGACCCGCCGCCATTAGGGAGATGGTCAACAAGGACATATGGCACAGCCCCTCACTTCATTTTTTTCTCTGAGCGCATCAGGAGGACCCTCTTAAAAAGGCACCTCCCGATTTAGAAATAGATTTTAAAATGTTGTAAAACGGGGTTCGCCAAGAGATGGGTCACGGTGCTGATCGGATGGAGGCGGATTTTTGCTGACGACTTTTTCTCTCCAATTGGAGTTTGAATTGCTCCAGAAGTTCCCATTCTCCGGTCTCTTGGAGGACAGCGAGATGCTGCTGATCCCAATCCCGAACCTCAGATCCGAAGAGACTTTTCCCTTGCTGTCGGCGATACCATAAGTAGTAGCCCACCCAAGCGGCAATCCACAGGGGACCAAAGATGCGGGCCAATTCGTGGGTCCACAGGACTATAATCAGCATCCCCGTGCACCCGAGGACGGCAAGAAGACCCGGAATTGGAATTTTGCGACCATTCCACCGAATGTTTAAAGGGGTCCAGTAGGGGCGTGGTGTCTCGGGCTCCTTGATCCGAAGAGCGATCAGAGCCAACGACGCCATCAAGTAAGCAAGCATCGCACCAAAAGCATAAAGGTTCGCCATCGTGTGCATTGCCTTGCCGCTCAGAAAAGCGAAAATCGCCTGGATCGCAGCGACCGCAGAAAAGAAAAGGATGGACCGAACCGGTGTTCGGAATTTGGGGTGAACATAAGAGAGCCAAGGACTGATCAGACCGTATTCGGACATACTGTAAGCCAGCCGGCTGTAGCCCATCACGCCTGTGTTAGCGGAAATGAGAACGATCGTGGCAGCCAAGACCGCAGCGATCGGACCAGCGAGAAACCCGACGATGGGAAGGCGGCTGGCTAAGAGGGCGACCGGATCGCCTTCCCGCTTAGCCAATTCGTCCACCGGGACCACGCCTAACGACAGAGTCGGGAAGAGAAGGGCGAAGAGGACGACGGCAACGATCAACGCCAGAGAGGTGCGCGGAATGACAGCAGAAGGACGAACCGTCTCCTCCGCAGCCTGAGAGATGGATTCCAAACCTACATAAGAGATAACGGCGATGCTGACCCCATACAAAAGATCATAAGTAGAAGGGAAGTGGTTCGTCCACTGCTGAAGGAACATCTCAGGATTCCAGGCAAAGGCAAAACCGATGACAATGATACTGGCTTCCAGGACCATATCCATTGCGCCTAAAATGGCATTAAAAAGGGAAGATTCTCGAATGCCCTTGATATTGAGGAAAGTCAGCAGGACGATTAGACCAAGGGTCTGAACCATCCAGATAAGGTTGACGCCCTCAAAAGGTCCGATCGTGGTCGCATACTCACGAATCTGCGGGAAAAAAAAGTTGATGTAACCGGCGGATGCCATAGCGAAGAGAGCGACGTCAATGGTGTAGTCCAACATTAGGGCAGCACCGGCAATTAATCCCCAAAAGTCACCCAACCCCCGCAAAGTAAAATACTGCCCACCGCCGGCAACAGGATAGGCAGCCGCCAATTCGGTATGGGCAAGACCCACAAAAATGTAAACAATTCCTGCGATTAAGAACGCCAGGGGCGTGGCACCCTGAGCCGCTGCCATTACCAGACCCAGTGCTACATACACATCGGCGCCGACATCGGCATAGCCCCAGCAAAAGCAGCCCCAGGGTGTTACTTCCCGCCGTAGTTTGACCTTTGTCTCTCCTGCCACGGAACTTGCCAGTCACCTTCCTGACGCATTTCCGGACCTACTATGATAACAGGAAGGAATGGCGCACGGGATCTTAAACAGGCGACGATAAATCGGGGCGTTCTTCAGGATAGCAGCCTGACCAAAAGCGCCTGCACTTCCCGGAACAACTGGATCATCTGTTGAAGGGTTGATTCAAAGAAGTTCGCCACATCCTGCCAACTGATTCTTTCAAGGATGAAGCGAATCGCCGGCAACAAAACGCCGGCTGATGCTGCCAAAAGACCCAAAACAGCCAAGTTGAACGCCAAGAAAGCCACCGCCGCCAGGAAACCCCGACCGATCTGAGCCCCAAGCCAAATAGCCAACGCCACGGCGGCGACTTTTATCCCCGTGCCGATCAGGTCCAAGGCTTGGCGGCTATTCCTTCCCCCCACATCCCCAAATCCGACCTCCACCGGCTGCCCATTGACCACCAATTGATTGCCCCGATCATCGGCGAGGATGATGGATGGTCCCCACCCCTTCCAGCCCCAAACGAAGTTCATCGCCTGCCCGTCCCATTCTCGGATGATGCGACAGTGGGGATAAGAGGCGGCTCCGCCGGTTACGAGGGAAAGACCGATCACTCTGTTGGCTCTGCCGTCTGAAATGCCAATCCGGATCGTGCCATTTCCTTGCTGGGCGATCTGACTCAGCCTGCTCCATTGGGCTTGCACCCGCTGAAGATCCGAAGTTTCATCACCGGTCAAGGTCAGGTCAGGAGGGGGCAAACTCCTCCCACCATTTCCGCCGCATCCTAACGCCGCACCGCCAAGAGCAATCAGCCAGCGCCGCCTTCCTGTTAC
The DNA here is from genome assembly GCA_025057575.1 of Candidatus Caldisaccharidevorator malaysiensis. GTDB lineage: Bacteria > Armatimonadota > Fervidibacteria > Fervidibacterales > Fervidibacteraceae > Caldisaccharidevorator > Caldisaccharidevorator malaysiensis. The sequence goes on along the minus strand of JANXBO010000001.1, from coordinate 59,364 downwards.
CAAGGGCTTTTGCTCCATATGTTCCGATATTCCCGTTCATAAGAGTATATCACCTTAACTGGCTTGTCAAAATGGTTTATAGTCTTTCTAAGGAGGTCCCAAACTCAGAGTTTATTCGGAGAGGCGCCCTTGCTTATCCTGGTTTTCTGCCTCGGTCTGGTAGTGGGATTTTTGTCGGGTCTCATCGGCATTGGGGGCGGCGTTCTTCTGGCGCCCCTTCTTATCTTTTCCCCCAACCTGTTCCATTTGGACCCTTTGGGGATGAAGGAGGTAACCGGTCTGACCATCGTGCAAGGGCTGGCGGCAAGTTTGACCGGAGTCTTGGTCCATCGTCGGTTCCAGATGGTCAATAGAGACTTGGTCGTGTGGCTGGGATCTTCTATCGGCATCTCGGCTCTTGCAGGGGGAATCCTTTCTCGCTTCGTCTCCGACGACCTTTTGCGGATCATCTTTGCTGCTCTGGCCCTTCTTGCTGCTGCCTTGATGCTGACGCCCAAGAGGGAAGAATCTGCTCCGATGACCGCTCAAAAAGTGACCTTTTCAAAACCGTTAGGTGTCCTGTGTGCCTCTCTTGCCGGCTTCCTCGGCGGTCTGGTCGGGCAGGGAAGTGCCTTTATCCTGATTCCGCTGATGCTGCACCTTCTCAAATTACCCCTAAGGGTCGTCATCGGCAGTTCCTTGGGAATCGTCTTCTTTTCGGCGGTCGCGGGGTTTATCGGAAAACTGGGAACGGGTCAGATCCCTTTGGACCTTGCCCTTGCCCTGATCCTTGGCGTCATACCGGGGAGTCAGTTTGGCGGTCTTTTGAGCATCCGAACCCCTCAGCGACTCCTTCGGCAACTACTCGCCGCTTTTATTGCTTTGTCAGCCGTCCGCATCGCCTGGGAGACCTTTGCCTGACAAGTGGGGTTACGGCTCGGGGACCGATTGGACCAGCTGCTCAACGATCTGGTCGGTCGTCAGACCCTCTGCTTCGGCGGCGAAGTTCAGGACCAGCCGGTGTCTCAAGACGGGATTGGCTAATGCCCGCACATCGGCACAGGTTGGTGTGGTCCTTCCGTGCAGAAGGGCTCTGGCTTTGGCAGCCAAAATGAGGCTCTGAGAGGCTCTGGGACCCGCCCCCCATTGAACCCACTGCCGGATAAAATCCAAAGCCCCCTTGTCCTGCGGTCGGCTCCGCCGAACCAGTTCTACGGCATATTTAGCGACTCGGTCCGGCACGGGCACTCGCCGGACCAACGACTGGGCTTCCATAAACTCATCACGACCCATCACGACGGCAAGTTCCGGCGTATACGCCGATGTGGTCAACTGGACGATCTCCTCCTCCTCTTCTTCTGTCGGATAATCCATCACGACGCTGAAGAGAAAGCGGTCCAGTTGGGCTTCCGGAAGGGGGTAGGTTCCTTCCATCTCAATGGGGTTTTGGGTGGCTAAGACGAAAAAGGGCTGGGGAAGGGGATAGGTGTGTCCGCCCACCGTCACCCGACCTTCCTGCATCGCTTCTAAAAGGGCGGACTGGGTTTTTGGCGGTGCCCGATTGATTTCATCTGCCAAGATAATGTTCGCAAAGATCGGTCCGGGAGAAAACTCAAACCGCCGCCGCCCCGTGTCAGGATCCTCTTGAAGGACATCGGCGCCCATAATGTCGCTGGGCATCAGGTCAGGGGTAAATTGGATTCTTCGGAAGGAAAGGTCCAGCACGCGGGCAAGGCTGCTAACCAGCAAAGTCTTGGCGAGCCCCGGCACTCCGATCAAAAGGCAATGACCCCTCGCCAAAAGGGCGATCATTAGGTGTTCAATGACTGTCGCCTGACCGACGATTACCTTGGACAGTTCGTCGGTGATCACCTTTCGGACCGCACCAATGCGGGCTACCGATTCCAGTTCTTTTATCTCCGACTCTGCTAACGGTTTCATCTCTGACTTTTAGCAGTGTCTCTCTTCGGTGCTTTCAGAAGAACTCTTCAACTCAGCAACATTGATGCTATCGCAGGACCAATCAGTAGGCAACGCCTGATGGACAGACCAAGCAGCCATTGTTGGTTATTAGCCACAAGAGAGTTGTGAAGGCAATTAGTTGGCCAATGAACGGTGCCCAGCCCTTACGAAGAAGTCAATCGGACAAAATTTCAATCGGTGCCATATCCAAAGCCAATCTCTTCAGTCCGACCGAGGGATCGTCAAACTGGACGAGGATGGTCAGCAGTCGCCTATCAGCAGCGACGGCGATGACCTTTCCGATGCCAAAGTCCCGATGGCGGACGCGCGCTCCTGTCTTTACCGGAAACGGTCCCTGCGCTGGGGACTGTCCTGGCTCGGAAGCTCTTATCGGTTGAGGAAGCGATGGCGAAACGGGTTGGAGCACTTTTGACCAGTCGCTGACGGGAGTGCGAGGGGCAGCCGTTGGGGGCGAGGGCATCGGGATGAGCCCCTGGGCTGTCGGCACACCTCTCCATTCCACGACGAGTGCCGAGGGTAGTTCCAAAAGAAATCGGGACAAATCGGTGAGAGCGAACCGGCTCTCTCCCCATCGCCCAGTGGAAAAGCCCCGTCTCTGGGCGTAAGTGACATAGACTCTGTCCTTGGCGCGGGTCAGAGCGACATAGAAGAGGCGCCTCTCTTCCTCCAACTGGAAAGGATCATCAAGGCTTCGGGAATGGGGAAAAAGACCTTCCTCCAATCCGGTCACGAAGACAATGGGAAATTCAAGACCTTTAGCGCTGTGGGCGGTGATCAAACTGACCAGGTCACCTCTCCAGTCAGCGGCATCTTGAGGTGACAGGAGGGCGATCTGCTCAAGAAAGCGGGGGAGGGATTGGGCAGCAGGTTCATCCCCAAACGCCTGTTCCGCAGCGGTCGCCAACTGGAGAATGTTGGACATCCGTTCCTGCCCAACCAAGTCCCCTTCCGCCTTGCGGACATATTCGTCGTAGTCGGTCAACTCAACAATTGCCTGGATGAGTTCTGACAATTTCCATTCGTTCAATCCTTGACGGAGCCGCTCCATCAACTGTCGGAATCGCATTAGCCCGCCCCTCTGTCGAGGCGGCAGTGAAGGTAACAAATCGTCTGCAAAAATCGCAACGCCGAGCGGCAGTCCCTTAAGGGAGGCAAGTTCCTGAATCCTGCTCATCGTTTGCTCGCCGATGCCCCTCGGAGGGGTGTTGATGATCCGAAGGAGACTGACCTGGTCGGCAGGGTTAAACAACAGCCGAAGGTAAGCAATGATGTCCCGAACCTCTTTTCTTTCGTAGAACCGAAGGGCACCGACGACTCGGTAAGGAATACCCCACCGAACAAAAACTTCTTCAAAGGGGCGGGACTGAGCGTTGATGCGGTAGATGACAGCAAAGTCCGAGTAGCGGTTGGCACCTTGCTTCACAAGGTCAATGATCGTCGCAGCGACAAAAGCAGCCTCTTCTCGATCGTCCTGGGCACGGAACAGGATCAAGGGCTCTCCTGCCGGTCGGACGGCACGAAGCCTCTTCTCTTGCCGGTGGATATTTCTCTTGATGACATACCAAGCGGCGTCCAAGATGACCTGGGTGGACCGGTAGTTGTTGGTTAAGACAAAAACTCGGAGGTCGGGGAAGTGGTTCCTGACCTCCAGCATTAGTCGGACATCCGATCCCCTCCAACTGTAGATACTTTGATCATCGTCGCCGACCAAAAACAAGTTACGATGCTGCGCCGCCAACAGCATCGTTAGTTGATGCTGGGTGCGATTGACATCCTGATACTCGTCTACGAGGATATGAAGGAAACGGGACTGATAGTAGTCAGCGACCTCAGGCTTCTCTTCCAGCATCCTGAGTGCGAGCCACAGAAGATCATCAAAGTCCACCGCCTTGGCTTCTTGCAGCCGGGTTTGGTAATCACGATAGACCTTGGCGACCGTTTCTTGAAAAGGGTTTTCCACGATCTCCGCCAATTCTTCTGGGGTTACTTGCTGTTCTTTTGCTGCTCCGATGGCAGAAAGGATGGCGGGAGGCGGAAACTGGTTGGGATCAATGTCTTTTTCCTTCAGGATTCTCTTGACGAGACTGAGTTGGTCCTCTTCGTCGTAGATGACGAAGTCTTTGGGCAGTCCGATGCTGTGACCGTGAAGCCGGAGCATCCGAGTGCAGACAGCGTGAAAGGTGCCGACCCAAGCGGGTTGGAACAGATTGCCCACCAATTGTTCCAGCCTCTGGCGCATCTCTTTGGCTGCTTTGTTGGTAAAAGTGACCGCCATTATTCGGTGCGCAGGGACATTCCGGCAGGTCAGCAGATAGGCGATGCGGTAGGTCAGGACCCTCGTCTTGCCACTGCCGGCTCCGGCAAAGACCAAAATTGGTCCGTCATCTGCCGTCACGGCTTCTAACTGATTGTCGTCCAGTTCTCTTCTCAACCACTCTGGTTCCAATGTCGCACCCTCTTGTTGAAGTTTTTCCCTGTTGAGGTTCTGATGATTTAGGGACCGGACGCTGAATTTTGTGGCATCGTCTCTTTCGTCGCCCTTCTTCTCTCACCGATCATAACGATGCCCGCCATCAGAAGGAAACCGACCAAGACCCCCATCAGAATGATGAGACGGATGCTTCGGGGAAGGTCCGAGAGGGGCGCAACCCAATCGGTAAAGATGATGGCGGAAATGCCAGTCATCAGGGTAAAAAGTCCACCCTTCGGGTCCGAGGAAAACAGCAAGGACAGAATGGCTCCTGCAAAAACCCCAGTCCCTGCCTTAATACCCCACACGCCGGTGCCGACCAGGGGCAGCGCAGCGGCAAAAACCAGCCCCATCAGCGGGCGCAAGAGGCGTTCGTCATCCCTTGTCCAAGACTGGATGAGGAGATGTCCTGACGCTCCCATCAAAAAGCCAACGAAAGTGTAGTGGGTCATCAGGTCTGCCAAAATCCGCCCGTGCATCTGCCCAAATAGGTAAAAGGCGGAAACTCCTGCCAGTAAGAGGCTTCCCTGGACAAGCCCTGTGGAGCGGTGTTTGGTTGTTTCTGAAAACCAGGAGATAAGGAGCGCGAGAAGACTCACCCCAAAGCCTCTCGTCCATTGAGGACCGGGACCTGTTAGGGAGAGACCGGTAAAAACAGCGGCGAAAGTGCTGGTCCACACGATGGGCACTACGGCAATCAACCCCGACTGTTCCAGTCCCAGCACCAGGGCTCCTGACACCCCTGCCAGTAAAGCCGGCAGATACAGGTTGAAAGAGCCTGCCCAGTTCTTTGCAACAGGCAAAAAAACGAAGAAAAGAGCCAGGGACAGCAGCAGCAACGCTAACGGTTTTGCTTCTCCCTTCCAGTATGTTTCCCACCCTTTTCGGGCACCAAGGCAAAGAACGCCGATGACAGAAAAAACGAGGGGTATTGCTTGAAAAAAATGAGGAGAGACGTCCTCAGCCAGCGTGCTATGACGGCGGGCGAGGATCGTGCTGATGGAAAGGATGAAAAAAGGGAAAGGGGAGAGACCGGTTTCGGACCTGAGAACGGTCCCGACCAGGAGGGAGGCGACAGCCAGCCCGCATAGGGCAGGGACAGGATCACCGGCGAAAAGCCATAAAACAAGACCAAATGGCACCAGTCCCAGAAAGCCTGCTAAAAGTTCCCGCCCTAATAAACCGACGATTTGGGAAACAGAAAGAAGGGTCATTCCCAGTAACCAACCAAAGCCCAGTTTCTGCCCTGGTTGAAACGGGGCTGTTTGCGGCAAACACGCCACAAAGCCGGCAATCGCCAAAAGAAAGCAGAAAAGATAGCGACTTTTGATCTGTCGGTCCCAGACCCGCGCCTTCTTGAAAAACAAAGGCGCTGCCCCACCCGCAACGGCACCCGCTCCAACACCCCACTCCAACGCCGTCATCAGTGAGCCTCCCAGCCTACCGTGCCCTTCAATGGGTTGCCCGTTGGGTCCACTGCATTTTGTGTCAAAAAGACCGTCGCCTCAACTATAAAGCAAAACCTGGTGCCTCTGTTCGCAATAAGAAGAATCCGGTTCCACATTCCATTCCAGGGCGGTCGCCATTGGATCTTTAGCAGCATCCATCTCCCTCCTTAACTCATCACTTCCCCACAGGCGATCTATGGTTGTCTCTCTCCAGGCAAATTGTTGACCACAAAGGGTCTTAAAGGCTGCCAGAACACACAAACCAGTTCTCACGGGCTGAAATACCTTTGCATCCAAGATGTGAATCTGAATTCCCCGACAGAGGCAACCCGAATGCTTGGACGCTGTCGGCAGGAACCGATGGGGGCGGAACCGGACCCCTGGGAGGGACAGGCTGTTGAGAAGTTCACTCATCTGAGTTTCGTCGGCAAAGGGGGACCCAATCCATTCAAAGGGCTTGCTGGTTCCCCTTCCCTCAGACAAATTGGTGCCTTCAACGAGGCAAGTGCCAGGGTAAGCGAGGGCTGCCGTCGGGCTGGGCATCGCCGGTGACGGCGGGACGAACGGCAGACCCGTCTCTTCCCACCACACGGACCGAGTCCATCCTTCACAGGGAACCACTTGGAGCAAACTCGCATCGCCTTTTAGGTAAAATCGGGCTGCCCACAGACCCAACTCGCCGATGGTCAGCCCGTGTCGGATCGGAATCGGAAAGCGACCAACCAGACTGCCCCAAATCTGTTTCTGGCAAGGACCTTCTACCGCTATTCCTCCAATCGGATTGGGTCGGTCCAAAACGAAGGTGGGGAGTCTCAACTGAAGGGCTTGCTCCAGAACAAAAGTCATCGTCCAGGCGTAGGTGTAAAAACGGCAACCGATGTCGGGCAGATCAATGACGAGCGCGTCCAAGCCTTCAAAGTCAGACGAGTCCGGTTTCAGGCGTTCACCGTAGAGGCTCACAGCGGGAACCTTTCTTGCTTCGTCAAAGTCGTCTGCGACCTTCTCCCCGGCGGCAGCACAGCCCCAAAGCCCGTGTTCGGGGACAAAAACTTTAACGATGCGGTAACCATTGTCCAAGAGCGCATCCAAAGTCGGTGTCAGGCTGCTGGTCGTCGCCAGCATATTCGTCAAGAGACCGATTTTCTGGTCCTTGAGGGTTTCCTCTCTTATGAAGACATCCACACCAAGTTGCGTCATCAGTCTTGGTTACGCTCCTTCTCTTCCGTCTTCCTCTGACGGATGCGAACGGGATGGAGGTCTTCTTTCCGGTCAACGTAGAAAGCGACCCACTGGGCAAGGCGGAGACCGAGTCGTCTGCAAGCGGCAATTTCCGGTTCGGAACGAGGTTCTCCGGGTATTGTCGCTCCGTAATGAAGGGTGAATCGGTGGGCGACATAGTCGGTGACCCCAAAGACGAGGAAGCCGAAGTTCATCAGGACTAAGTGAAGGGACAAACAGGTCAGTTCTGCACCGCCACCCCAGCCGCCTTCCGAAGAAAACGCACAGCCGATCTTGCCGTCCAATTGCCCCCACAAAGGACCGGCGACTTCGTCCCAGAATCGCTTCATCTTCCAAGACAGGATCCCCATATTAGTGGGTGATCCTAAGGCGAGACCATCGCACCACAGAAGGTCGGAAGGTCCTACTTCATCTACGGATCGGATCCTGACTTCAATGCCCTGCACTTCCGAGGCGCCCTGAGCCACATACTCAGCCATCTTTTTCGTGTTGCCCGATGCCGAATCGTAAAGGACGAGAACCTTCCCCACTGTTCGTGTGACCTCCCTTCTGATCAAGACCTTTCATTGTCACGACTTTAGCCTTGGCGATAGAATAGAGGTATCAGGAAAAAGAGGAGGAAAAAAAGATGGGTAAAGGGAGAAAGGTATCCGGCGGGGTGACGCGGCGATCCTTCCTTAAGGTGGCAGGATCGGGAGCCGCCCTGACAGAAGTCCTTACCGGCTGCCGACCGTCTGCCGAGGTTGCCGTCGCCGAAGAACAACCCCAAGTCGCTACGAAGGTTTCGGTCACCCTGCGGGTCAATGGAAAGTCCCACCGTCTTCAACTGGAGCCGCGGGTGACCCTTCTGAACGCTCTTCGCCATCATTTGCATTTGACCGGTGCCAAGCCCGTTTGCGACCGGGGAGAATGTGGCGCCTGCACGGTTTTGATGGACGGCAAACCGATCTACTCGTGTATGCTCCTGGCGGTAGATGCGGATGGTCACGAAATCACCACTGTTGAAGGGTTGGCGCAGGACGGGCGACTCCATCCCTTACAGGCAGCCTTCGTGGAAAAGGATGCCCTTCAATGTGGGTTCTGCACACCCGGCTTCATAATGGCTGCCTTAGGGCTCCTGAGGGAAAATAAAAACCCGACTTTGGAACAGGTCAGAGCCGCTTTATCCGGCAACATCTGCCGTTGTGGCGTCTACACCCGCATCTTTGAGGCTGTCCTGGAAGCAGCCAAGAAGATGCAGGGCAGAGCGTGACGCTTGCTCATCAGTGGTTTTTTTGAAAGGTAACGTCAACGAAAGGGGGAACGGAAATGGCGGCAACACAGGTGAGGGGGCAAAGAATTCCGCGCCTGGACGCTCCGGCAAAAGTAACGGGTCGGGCGAAATATACCTACGATGTGGATCAGACTTCTGATCCCCGATTAAAGGGAATGCTTTACGGAGCCATTTTAAGGAGCCGACTGCCAAGGGCACGCATTCGTCGGATAGATACTTCCAAGGCGGAGAAGATGCCAGGGGTGCGGGCAGTAATGTCCCTGGTCGGTGAAGGTGCTGAAGTCCAGTATGCTGGGGAAGCCCTCGCTGCCGTTGCGGCGGAGACATGGGAGCAAGCCAAAGACGCTCTGTCCGCCATTGAAGTGGAATATGAACCCCTGCCCTTTGAGGTGGACACGGACCGGGCTTATGAAAAGGGGCTACGGTCGTCGCCAAGAGTGGAGCGGCGCGGTCGGGGCGAAGACGGTTTTGACGAAGCCGACGTCGTCGTGGAAGCCACTTATCGCACGCCCGTTCAGATTCATACCCCCTTGGAGACCCACGGCAGTGTCGTGGTCTGGACGGGACCGTCTCAAGTGGTCGTTTATGACTCCACTCAAGTGCTGTTTTCCGTGCGGGACAGCCTGGCAAGGGAACTCAATTTGCCTCCGGAAAATGTTCAAGTGATTTGCGAGTATATGGGCGGAGGTTTTGGGAGCAAACTATGGATGCAACATTACACCCCGATCGCTGCCCGGCTGAGTCGAAAAGCCGGTGCGCCGGTAAAACTAATGTTGTCAAGAGAGGAAGATTTTCTGGCGACCGGTAACAACCCCGACGCTGTCCAGACAATCCGGATCGGGGCAAAAAAGGATGGCACCTTTGTGGCGTTTTCCCGCCGCTCCTACGGGACGGGCGGTGTCGGGGGCGGTGCCGACCTGCCGGCTCCTGTCTATCGTTTCCCCCACCTGTATTTAGAACACGTGGATGTGACCACCAATGCCGGACCGGCAGCACCCTTGCGGGCGCCCAAATGGCCCCAGGCTGCCTTTGGCGTTGACTCCGCTATTGACGAACTGGCGGCGAAGTTGGGTATGGACCCTGTAGAACTGAGGATCAAGAACGATCCGAGCGAAATCCGTCGGAAAGAGTGGCAGATCGGTGCCGAACGGATCGGATGGAAGGAAAAGTGGCGGCCGTGGGGTTCTCACAAGGGGGTTTTGAGGCGGGGACTGGGCTGTGGCGCATCCGCTTGGGGTGGTGGCGGTGGTCCGGGCTCCGTGGCGGAGGTGGAGATTTTCCGAGACGGTTCAGTTGTGGTGCGACTCGGCACTCAGGACATAGGCACGGGAACGAAAACTGTCGTGGGTATCGCTGCGGCTGATGGATTAGGTTTGACCCCCGAGTTTCTTCGGTCAGACCAATTTCGTGTCTACATTGGGGATACCCGGCTGGGACGGTCGGGAGGCAGTGGTGGGAGCACGACGGCAGCGTCGGTTTATCCGGCAGTTTACGATGCTGCCGACAAGGCTCTCGCACGGCTAAAGGAGTTCGTCGCTAAGAAATTGGGTGTGCCCGCTGACCGACTGGTCTCCCAAGGCGGTCGGATTTTTGACAAACAGAACCCCACAAAGGGGCTGACTTGGGGAGAGGCGACTCGTTTGCTACCAACCGAAGCAATCAGTCAGCGGGGGGAATGGCGACCGGGGATGACCGGAAGCGGGGTCGCAGGTTGTCAGTTCGCCGAGGTGGAAGTGGACACGGAAACGGGAATCGTCCGGGTCGTTAAGGTGGTCGCCGTTCACGACTGCGGGGCGGTCATTAACCGACTGACCGCCGAGAGCCAGGTCATCGGTGGGGTGACCCAAGGCATTAGTTTCGCTCTTCTGGAAGGTCGGTTAATGGACTGGCAGACCGGTCTGATGATCAACGCCGATCTGGAGAACTACAAGCTGGCAGGTGCTTTTGAAGTTCCGGAAATTGATGTGGTCCTTTTGGATATGCCCGAGCGGGGCGTTATCGGACTTGGCGAGCCACCCATCATTCCGACGGCAGCCGCCATTGCTAATGCCGTCGCCAACGCTTTAGGCGTCCGAGTCCGAGAGTTGCCGATCACGCCCGATAAGGTTCTTAAGGCACTCGGGAAAGTTCCGTCCTGATAGCAAGTCTGGTCCCTATCGGCGAAACAGTAGGACAAGGCGGAAAGAACCGATCTGTTCCAAAGCAGGGTTAGGTCCTCTTGCTGCCAGTGGGTCAGTAGCATTGTGAACAGGGAGCGATGACTCTTGAAAGTCTTGGTTGTTGGTGGTGGTGGTCGGGAGCACGCTCTCGTCTGGAAATTGAGGGAAAGCCCTCGGGTCACCCAAATCTTTTGCGCCCCCGGCAACGCCGGCATTGGGCGCATCGCCCAAAGGGTCCCTGTCAGCGCCGACGACCTTCCCCGGCTGGTTGCCTTTGCCAAGAACCAGCGAATAGACTTAACGATCGTTGGACCTGAAGCACCCCTTTGCGCCGGCATCGTAGATGCCTTTGAAAAGGAAGGTTTGCTTATCTTTGGTCCCACCAAGAAAGCCGCTGAGATTGAAGGCAGCAAAGTCTTTTGCCGGCAACTCCTTCAAAGATGGAGAATTCCGTCCCCCGAATTTGCCGTCTTTGATTCACCTGCCGAAGCGCAGACCTATGTGCGCCGAAAAGGGGCGCCGATCGTCGTTAAAGCCGATGGTCTTGCCGCCGGTAAGGGCTCTTTCGTCTGCCTAACTGTTGACGATGCTCTCAGAGCGATAGATGCGGTGATGCGCGAGAGGATTTTTGGTCCGTCCGGCGACAGGGTCGTTGTTGAAGAGTTTTTGGAAGGACGAGAAGTTTCCGTTATGGTCGTGACGGACGGTCATACGGTCAAGCCCCTCCCCCCTTCCAAAGACCACAAAAGACTGAAAGACGGTGATCAGGGTCCCAATACGGGCGGAATGGGTGCCTACTGCCCGGTTCCCTTTGTCAGCCCCGATCTGTTTGACCACATTGTGGAGACGATAATGAAGCCGACGATCACGGCTTTGGCGTCGGAAGACCGACCTTACCGGGGCATCCTCTACGGCGGTCTGATCTTAACAAAAGACGGACCCAAGGTCCTGGAGTTTAATTGCCGCTTTGGGGATCCCGAAACCCAGGCAGTCCTGCCCCTCCTGAATGGGGACTTGGCGGAGATTTGTTGGGCAACTGTTCACGGGCACCTTCATCAGCTCTCCTTCGGTTGGAAAAAGGGTGCGTGTGTTTGCGTCGTGATGGCGTCCGCAGGTTACCCAGGAGACTATGAGAAGGGCAAAGTGATTGAAGGCCTTGAAGAAGCGGAGGCTCTGGACAGCGTCTATATCTTTCAAGCGGCTACCGAATACCAAAACGGACTTCTGGTGACATCGGGAGGCAGGGTCCTGGGCGTGACAGCAGTTGGCAAGGACTTTGCTGAGGCAGTGGAACGGGCGTATGGGGCGGTTGGACGGATTCGGTTTGAAGGGGCGCAGTTTCGGCGGGACATTCGTCCTCCCGTGACGAACTGATATGGGGACGACCTGATATGTGGGGTAAGGACCAAAACCGATACACAGGTATCCAATGGCTTCTTATCCTTGGGGGCATAACGTTAGCGTTGTGGATCCACCTAACTGTTAAGGCGTTTCACTCTTTGGTTTCTCAAGAGGGAGTGTCAATGAGAGACGACCCTGTCGTGCGCGCACCGGACTTTCCCGCCAATGCCCGATGGTTTAACATAGTCCGACCCCTTCGGCTAAGCGACTTAAGGGGTCGGTTCGTGCTGTTGGATTTTTGGACCTTTTGCTGAATCAACTGTTTGCATTTGCTGCCGCAGTTGCGGCAGGTGGAAAGAGCCTTTCCTAAAGAATTGGTCGTGATTGGGATCCACACGCCAAAGTTTCCGAACGAAGCCGACGATGAGAGCCTCAGGCAGGCGATCCGTCGCTACAATGTGACCCACCCTGTCATCAACGATGCGGACAGAAGAATTTGGCAAGAGTATGGCGTGCGGGCCTGGCCGACTCTGGTCCTCATTGATCCCGATGGCAGGATCATTGGGGCTCATGAAGGAGAACTGATGGCCGCCGACCTTATCGCTTATCTGAAGCCCCTCATTGAAGACGCCCGGCGGCGAGGTCGCCTATCCGAGGTGCCTCTGGATTTCCAAATGGAAAAAGAATCAAACGGTGCCCTCTCCTTCCCTGGAAAAGTCATCGCCGATCCTCAGACAAGGACCCTTTTTGTCTCCGACTCCGGTCATCATCGGGTCCTCCAAATCGGACGAGACGGGCAGATCAAGAGAGTCATCGGCAGCGGTGAAGAAGGTCTCCGAGATGGTCCCTTCGAAAAGGCTGCCTTTCAATCACCCCAAGGACTGGCGTTAGACCCAAAAGGTCGGCTGTTCATTGCTGATACGGGCAATCACGCTATCCGGCTGGCAGACTTTCAAACCCAAACGGTTCAAACCATCGCTGGAACGGGTCAACTGGGTCGCTTTTTCTCGCAAGGCGGGCGTCCCCTCACCGTTGCCCTTCGCTCCCCTTGGGACCTGGCTCTGGTTGGAAACCAACTCTATATAGCGATGGCGGGGAGCCACCAACTATGGGTTCTTGATTTGGAACGGAACTGGTTGAGCCCCTTTGCCGGAACCGGCGCAGAAGGTATCCGTGACGGGAGGGCGCACGACGCTCATTTGGCTCAGCCCAGCGGTCTTGCTGTTGGCGTCGGGCGGCTGTTTTTCGTTGATAGTGAAACCAGTTCTGTGCGTTTTGCGGAACTAAAAGAGCCTTTCTGGATACGAACGATCGTGGGTCGGGGTCTGTTCGTCTTTGGCGACCGGGACGGGACTGGGGATCAGGTGCTCCTTCAACATCCTTTGGGCATTGCTTTTCACAACGGATTGCTTTACATTGCGGACGCGTATAACCATAAGATCAAGACGGTAGATCCGAGGACGAGGACTGTAAAAACTCTGGCAGGAACTGGTTCTGCCGGTTTTCAAGATGGGTCCTTTGACTCTGCTCTGTTTAACGAGCCATCAGGATTGACTTTTCTTGACTCCGAAATCTTTGTAGCCGATACCAATAACCACAGTGTTCGGGTGCTCAACCTAAAGGACCGACAAGTCCGGACGCTGACCGTCCGTGAGTAATCCTGTTTGAGCGGCTGGAGTTGGGGGAATGATAAAGAAGCAGGATATCTTTGCAGCGCACCAAAGCCATCCTTCCTGCCACGCCGCAACAATAACGATGACCGCCTCGGGGAATTTGCTGGCTGCCTGGTATGCCGGTTCTTATGAGACGGCGTCGGACCAGTCGGTGTTCATCGCCAGGGGGTCGGCAAGTTCCGATGGTTGGACTTGGTCGGCGCCGCAGCGACTTCCCTCGGAGGAGGGAAAGCCGGACGGCAACCCGGTTCTTTTTACCGACCCATCGGGCAAGATATGGCTCTTCTATGTCACTTTATATGGAAGAGGCTGGAAGTCAGCAATATTGAAAGTGTGCTGGTCGGCGGACGAGGGGGAGACCTGGTCCCATCCCCTGGTTCTTTCGGCAGTGGCGGGGGTAATGCCTCGGACGAAGCCTGTGATTTTGTGCTCGGGCTCGTGGCTCTTGCCCCTTTACGACGAACGCTCTTACGCCCCCCTGTTCTGGAGATCCGACGACCAAGGGAAGACGTGGCGGGAGGTGGCACGACTGGCCCCCAATCCCCCAATGATCCAACCAGCTACTGTTCTTCTTTCCGATGGAAGGCTTCTTGCTTATCTGCGCACGTCCGTCGGTTGGGTCTATCGCATCACGTCAGACGATGAGGGATCCTCCTGGTCCCAACCGCAAAGAACTGACCTGTCCAATCCTGATTCGGCGGTTGATCTGGCACGAACCTTGGACGGAAGACTGGTCCTTGCCTGTAACCCTTATCGGGACCGCCGCACCCCTTTGACGGTGGCGTTCAGCCCGACGGAGGCAGAACACTGGCAGGTCTTTCGGGACTTGGAAGTCGGGGACGGGGAGTTCAGTTACCCTTGCCTATTGGCGGACCCTTCAGGGTTCGTCCACTGCGTTTATACCTTTAAGCGCCAAACCATTCGGCACGCCGTCTTTGATAGACAGTGGCTCTGCGGCGGTCCCTAAGGCTATCGGGCAGAGAAGCCGATCTCGGCGCAGACTTCTCGCTGCTATTTCATTCCTCGCAGGATCCTTGCCGCCTTGTTGGCATCTTGGGCAGAGTCAAAGGCAAAGAGGCTCACGAACTTATTGCCAAAAACCGTTGCGAAGACACCGCGAATGTTAATGTTCGCAGCGGCAAGGGCGCTGGTCATCCGATAGCCCATACCAGGGGCGTTTGTTCCTTCCACTCTGAGGGCAACTAACTCCTTTGCTTCATGCAGCCCCACCGATTGAGCGGCCGCCGTCGCCTTCTTTCCCTTGATCGGACCCAAAAAGACGACACCAACACCTGGTTTCTCTGGTCGCCGCCGAGCGATGACGGTCTCCAAGTCCACGCCGGCCTCTGCCAAAGGCTTCAAGACGCCCGCAAGCCCTCCAGGCTGATCAGGAACATCTGTCATCCAAATATTCACTTTCGTCACCTTCAGCGGCATCCCTTCTGCTTCCCCCTTTGCGATCTAATTGTATTGTAAAGTTGACACATAAAATCCTGATTGTCAAGGGCCTTTGATAGGGTGTCGGACAATTGCTTTTCTTTACCGGCTGCCGAAAATTAAGTTAGTTATTGCTCAGACGCGGACGACCTTACCCGCAGGTCGGGGACTAAAAAAAGAGCATCTTCAGGACAGACGGGACCGCACTTGCCACAAGCGTCACACAGTTCTTCAAGAACAGCCGCCGTTCCTTCCCTTAAAAACAGAGCATTAGTCGGGCAGACAGGGATGCAGGCTTCACAGCCGTCGCATCGGTCCAATATATAGAGGCGAAGGGGTAGGGGAGGAGCCGAGATCACTGGTCGGTCAACTGGTCCCCTTTCGGCGTAGGATAGGCAATTTTCCACTTCCTCCCGTCGGACCATTCCGACACTGACCAAATCCACCAAAGGATGACAGAACACGAAGGAGAGGGCGGAAGAAAGGTGGTCTCTGATGAGCATTCCGCCCGCAAGTGGCTTCGTGGCTCCGATGATCTTACCCCATTCCTTCCCTTGGCGCAAAACCTCTTCCAATTCGGAAAGGGTTCCATCGGTGAGTCCCAACCCATAGACATTGAAAACGGTAAGAAGAATGTCCAGGTTGGGACGGGCGATTGCCTGCCGGCTGACCTCAACGGAAGCGGTGGAGATCCCGATGGCTTTGACCAAACCCATCGCCTTCGCCTCTTCCAGGTAGCGCCAGGCAGGCTCCCTAAGAAGCCAGTCCTCTGGCGAGCGGACATCGGAAAGAAGAAAGACATCTGCCTCATCCTTCTCAAAGATAGCAAGGGACTCTGCCAGATGAACCTCCGCCTCCTCGTAGGTATACGAAGACGCTTGATCAATGATAGTGATCTCATAGCCCCGTGCGAGCGCTGTCCGCAGCAAATGCCGAGTTTGATAATCCTTACCCGTCTCAAAAGTCGTAACGCCCTTCAAAAAAGCGAACCGGATCAGGTCCAAAGCCTCCTCAAAGGGTAGGTGGGCTAAATGGGGGGAAAGGGTAAAAGTCCCAAAGCAGAGTCGGGAAAGCGTTAGCCCACTACTGCCGACTGTAACCTGGCGCATTTGATGATCATCTTAAAACAAAGGAAAAGAATTTGATTTGCGTGGAGCGCACAGCGCTTGATCCTGCAACAATAATGACTTTGGAAGGGAAGGTGCGTCAATGAGCACAGAGGTAAAAGATGTCGCTGCCGATAAGGTGGTGGACGCTCGCGGGAGCGGATGCCCTGGTCCTTTAGTGGAACTAATCCGTGCCTTAAAGGAAGTGGAGATTGGCTCTATTGTGGAAGTTTGGACGAAAGAACCCAGGACGAAAGACGATGCCAAGGCGTGGTGCAGTCGGTCCGGTCATCAGTTTCTTGGAGCAATCCAAGTGGACGACTATGAGCGCGTCCTTGTTAAGAGGATGAAGTGAGACTGGGGGCAGAGCGCTTTGTGCCGGTAGGAACGAGGAGGCGAAGGGCTCCCCTTTCCACCCTGATGGTGGCGGTTGTCGTTCCGACCGGCTCTCCGTCTGCGAAAAGCGGCAGCGGAAAGGGCGATGATAGCGACACCCAACGGGATCGGTGAAGGGAAACCTCCGGCTCCCTAATGTGCCCACCCCAGAAAAGGGACGGTAGAAGGCGAAGGATTTTCCATTTGGAAGTCTTGCGGACGACGCACAAGTCCAGAAAACCGTCATCCAAAAGGGCGGTGGGCGCAATCCACATCCCACCGCCGTAAGCAGGGCAATTGGCAGTCGCAGAGACGACGACCGAACCTGAGAATTCCCAGTCTTCGGTTTTCACAGTAACGGTCGGAAACGAAAACCGTGCCAGAAGGATTAGGGTAGCAGCAAAGTAGCCGATCCAACCACCGGGAATCGAGCGATGCCGGTAGGCGAAGTCAGCGACGACACTGTCCAAGCCACAGGTGACGATCCCGCAGAAAAAACGACCGTTGACCATCCCCAGGTCTATGGTCCTGATGGTCGTTGTGCGGAGCGCCTGAGCAGCGGCAAAGGGACGGGTGGGCAATCCAAGGGCTCGGACCAAGTCATTTCCCCGTCCGCAGGGCAAAATGCCCATCGGAATGTCTTGAAAAGCCAGTTCTGGGAGAGCGTGGTGGATAGTGCCGTCGCCACCGACGACGATGACGGCATCCACCTTATCGGTCACCGCCTTGCGGGTTTCCTCCCTCATTCGGGCAGGACCTTGGGGCACGACCATCTGGCAGTCCCAGCCCCAGCCATTCCAGATGCGGACAATAGAGGACGCAATGATCGGTGCCCGTCCCTTTTTCGCTTTTGGGTTGACCAAAATTCGCACCCTCAAAGCAAAACCGCCTTAAACTTTCAGCCGATTTGAGATCACTTCATCATTTTATCTATATTTCCGTGCCTCGTGAGGTGTCGAGAAGTGGGAATGACGATGACGGAAAAGATACTGGCTGCCCATTCTGGGCTTTCAGAAGTCCGCCCGGGGCAACTGATAACCTGTTCGGTGGACCTTTCTATGGCGAACGATGTGACCGCCGCATTGGCGATAAAGGAATTTCGCAAAATCGGGCTGGATCGGGTTTTTGATAAAACCAAAATTGTTCTGGTGCCCAGTCATTATGCTCCCAACAAAGACATTCAGGCGGCGGCCCAAGTCAAGGTGATGAGGGACTTTGCCAAAGAAATGGGGATTGTCCACTACTTTGAGGTGGGGCGAGGGGGCATTGAGCACATTTTACTGCCCGAACAGGGGATGGTCTATCCAGGGATGGTTTACATTGGTGCCGATTCCCACACGTGCACCATCGGAGCCGTCGGATGTTTTGCCACGGGCGTGGGTTCTACCGATATGGCGGCGGTGTGGGCCACGGGGCAGATCTGGTTACGGGTCCCGCCCACAATGAAGTTCGTTTACCAGGGCACTTTACCCAAGTGGGTGATGGGAAAGGACCTGATCTTAGCCACTATCGGTAAGATCACGGCTTCAGGAGCCAATTACAAAGCGATGGAGTTCACTGGACCTGTGATCCATCACTTGCCAATGAGCGAACGGCTGACGATGTGCAATATGGTCATTGAGGCGGGTGCCAAGAACGGGATTATGCCGGTAGACGAGGAGACCATCAGTTACCTTGAGCGACACGGTCAACGGCAAGGCGATCATTGGCAGATCGTGGAGAGCGATCGCGACGCCCAATTTGAAAGCGTCTGGGAGATTGATTGTAGTCAATTGGAACCGGTCGTAGCCTTCCCTCATTCGCCCGATAATGTCCATCCGGCTTCCGAAGCCAGTTCGCTGAACATCGCCGTAGACCAAGTCTTCATCGGATCCTGCACCAATGCCAAATTGGAGGACCTGCGCATTGCCGCCCGAATCTTGAAGGGGCATAAGGCGCATCCGGATGTCCGACTGATCGTCATCCCTGCAACCCACCGCATCTATCGGCAAGCAATGAAAGAGGGGCTTTTAGAGATTTTCGCCGATGCTGGGGCTGTGATTAGTGAAGGGACCTGCGGACCGTGCTTAGGCGGCTACTTTGGGGTGCTGGCTCCCGGAGAGCGGTGCCTTTCCACCAGCAACCGCAACTTTGTGGGAAGGATGGGCAGTCCACAGGCAGAAATCTTCCTTGCCAATCCCTCGGTCGCTGCGGCAACGGCGATTTTGGGACGGATCGGTCATCCCGACGAAGTAGATCACGATTTGCGGGAATGGTCGCTGGCTTCCTTTTCGGCTTCCGGATCCCCCATTTAAGGCTGGTTATTGGGCCTTTAGCCCCCTTCAATAGTGGCATAATTGGGCTGAAGTGAAAATCTGTCATTGGAGGATGCGAGAATGAGGGAATGCCGCCAAAGAGGTCAAGCGATTCTGGAATTCGCCCTGGTCGCCAGTCTGCTCTTGATGCTGTTGATCGGGATCATTGCGATGGGTTTCGTTTTCAGTTGGCATCAGGTCCTTAACAACGCTGCGCGGGAAGGTGCCCGAGCAGCAGCAACAGGCAAAACTGACGCTCAGGTCATCACGGATATCAACAATATGATTACTGCGTTGCCCGGGCGGGTGACCGATACGGACCCCAACCCGGACCCGACAGGAACGAGGAATCCGGACATTCAGATTAGCCCTTTACAGGCAAGTCGTGCCGTCGGCAACCCCGTGACGGTCACTTTGATCTACCGGGCGGATGTGGGGGTGGCTTTCGGGGGCATTATCCGGAGAAATTATCAACTTCGGGGGACTGCCACGATGCGCGTGGAACGGCTGCCCTGATTCATCCCAAAGCGAGGTTTTTTCCCGATGAAATCTCGTAAGTCTGTTCAGGTGATAGTGGAGTGGGATCCTCTGGAGAGGCGGGCAGCGGTTCTGGAAGACGGGAAAGTTGTGGATTTAGAAATCGAAAGGGACACACCTTTGGCAGAGTCCATTTTTAAAGGGATTGTCAAGCAAATTGTCCCTGGGATAGATGCTGCTTTTGTTGATCTGGGCTTAGAGCGATTGGGATTCCTACCCCTCAGCGAGATCGTTCCCAGTGCTATCGGAATTTCTGGTGACCGAGAAAAAGAGACTTTTCGGAGCATTAATGAAGCCGTCAAAGTCGGCGATGAGGTCCTTGTTCAGATTAGCCGTTACGGAGGAGGAACAAAAGGGGTTAGTCTGACGACCGCTATCAGTCTGCGGGGGAGATACTGCGTCTTAGTCTGTCAGGGTTCCGACGCCGTCGGCGTCTCTCATCAGATAATGGACGAACACCTCAGGAGTCGGCTGCGGCGGCTGGGAGAACAATTACGACCCCTGGACTGTGGGTTGATCCTTCGCCATCACGCCGTCAGCGCTTCCTTTGAAGAAATAGCCGCCGAAGTGGAGGAGTTGAGAAGTCGGTGGCACCAAATTCTCCTGGCTTTTGGGCAAATGCCGGCTCCGTCTCTCCTCCACCAGCGGCCATCCTTTCTTTTAGAGTTGATCTGGGACCTGATCCCAACCGAGACCGACCAGGTTATCGTGGACGGCGAAAAAGCCTACAAGGAACTTATCCGGCTGGCAGCCGAAATGAGACCGGAATTGCTGGGAAAGATTACGAGTTATACGGGACGACTCCCCATCTTTGAGGCTTTCAACGTAGAACCACAAATCAAAGCCGCTCTCGCCCGCCAGGTTTACTTACCCAACGGTGGTTACTTGGTCATTGACGAGACCGAAGGCGCGACCGTTATAGATGTCAATACAGGGCGCTTTGTGGGGCACCAGTCAGCAGCAGAAACGATTTTGGAAACCAATTTGGAGGCTGTGGAGGAAGTCGCCCGTCAGATGCGCCTTAGGGACTTGGGTGGGGTCATATTGGTTGACCTCGTTGATGTCCTCCGGTCCCGTGATCGTCAGCAGGTCTTAAGAGCCTTGGAGAGAGCCATTAGAAAGGATCGCAAACCGGTGCGGATCATCGACCTAACGCCGTTGGGAATGTTGGAAATCACTCGCCTGCGCCAAGGACCCAGTTACTGGAAACAACTAACAAAGGAATGCGAGCATTGTGGGGGCAGGGGGAGGGTGAAAAGCGCCTTCACGGTGAGCCGAGAGGTGGCGCAGAAAGTCCGTTCCGTTGCTGCTTCCGATGCCTTTGAAGGGTCTCAAATAGTTGTCGTTTGCCATCCCGAAGTCGGTAGTTGGCTGGTCTTAGACAGCGAAAGCATTAAGAACTTGGAGGAAAGGGCGGGCAGAGCGGTCATTCTTTTGGTCAATTGGGAATATCCTTTGGAGAAGTTTTTGGTCAGGGTTATGGCGTGGCAGCAAACGGTCACTTTGGTCGGGCGTCGTCTGTTGGTGGACTCCTCTATGCTGTTACCGCCGGAAGAGCCCACTTTTGCGGTGTGCGAGAATCGTTTAGTTCGGCTCCCTGACGGGGAAGCACCCCGTGACGGTCGGCTACTAATCGTTAAAGAAGAGCGCTGGTGGTGTGAGAGCAGGTGGGATGCTGAGTTTCTTGAGCAACACCGAGTGGACATTGCCCGGGGGGTGTAGTCAATGGACGATTTGAGGCAACTTTGGGACCGAGTAAAGCCGATCATCCGTAGACGAATGATGCTGTCCCCCGATGCCTGGCGGTCCATTGATCAAGCGATTCCCATCGCTCTGGAGGGTGACCTGCTGGTTCTGGGGCTGACTCCCGAAAATGAGAACCTAAGACCTTATTTGGAGGCGGAAGGTCTTGAGGTGGTCGTGCGGACCATTTTCAAGGAACTCATCGGCAAAGAAGTCGGACTGTCGGTTATTGTTGGGTCTACGGTAGAGGATTGGGAACGGCACAAGGCCAGAATGGAAATGGTCCGCCGATTGGAGCAGAGAGGCGAGGTCGTGGGGGCGAGGGTTACCCGAGAGGGGGAGAAGGATTGGCGTTGGCTGCTCCACCAGTTGTCTTCGGCTTATGCCAGCCTCCAGCAGAGGCAATTGGATTATGTCAAGGGTCAGTTTACCCTGGAAATAGCAGAACGAGTGGCGGAGTTTGAAGAAGAATACCTGTCCCGGCACCCGATGAAGGAAGCGGATTTAGTCAAGGAACTGGAGCGCATCTGCCAAAGGGTAGCAGGAATGGTGAACCTTCCCCCCAGCGCCATTGCCGTTGAGATAGAACGGGTCCGAAGAGCCCGCAAGCAACGAGTCAGTCCTTCATAACGGTAGGAATTATCGTAAAAGTGGCGATCTGCATCCTTTGTCATAAGAGAAAGGCAAAACGGCAGTGCCCAGCGGTCTACAACCTGATCTGCGCCATCTGCTGTGGGACCCACCGTCTGAAAAGGTTGAATTGCCCTTCCTCTTGCCCCTACCTTCAGCAGGCGCAAGCCATTGAGATGGCTCAAAAGGAACGCGAGTGGTCGGAGAAAAATGCAGCGCGAGCGAGAATGGAAGAGCAAGTGACGGCTTACGGGGTCCAAGAAGCGGTTTCTACCTTTGCTGCGGAGAACCCAGACCTCACTGACAGAGAAGTTCTTATGGCGTTATCCTCCGTTCAAGATGCTGTGGAGCGAGAAGTTCTTTCCGGCATTCGCCAGGAGCCCCAGGCAACGGGGCGGGTCTTAGGGCTGGCAAAGAGGATTTTGGAGAACGCCCAGAAAATGCGCCAACGCATCGGCATTCCTCACAATGTATTGCTGGCTCGGGTGTGTCGCCTGGTTAAGGGGCGGGTCGCCTATATTGGCGAGAGAAGCAAGGATGGCAGAGGCTATATCCGCTCGTTGCGCATAGACGTGCCCCCTCAATCCTTAGACGCCTTTTTGAATCGGTTGACGGCTTCCGTCAGGACATCGTGAAGCGGTCAGGAGGTGGCTGGCGATGATCACTTGCTTGAATCCAGGGACCATCGGTGGCGGTGTTTCTTATGAAGAATTTGTTGAGTTAGCCCGCCGGACAAACTTTCAGGCTGTTGAATTTGGCATTGAACCCCTGGCAACGATGGCGCAACAAAAAGGGCTGGACGAAACCCGCTCCTGGCTGGCAGAAAAGGGTGTTGCCCACGCTGCCTTTTGGCTTCCTGTCCCTTGGACGGGGGACGAAGCAGCCTTCCAAGACGGTCTCAAGCGACTACCGTCCTTGGCTTTTATTGCCAAAGAAGTCCATTGCCACTCCTGCATCACCTATATTCCCCCTGCCGTTAATGAGGACCCTGAGGGGTTCTTAGAGCGAGCCGCAAAACGCTTCCAAGCGGTCTGCGACGTTCTGGCTGATTTTGGGATTCGGTTCGGGATAGAGTGGGTGGCGCCCGCTCATCATCGGGAGAAAGGGCAGCCAACCCTTTGGCGAATGGACCAGGCTCTCCAACTGTGCGAACGGATCAGTCGGAAAAATGTGGGGCTCTTGGTGGACAGTTACCACTGGTTCTGCGCAGAGCATACCGTTGAGGACCTGCTCCGTCTTACCAAAGACCAGGTCGTTCACTGTCACATTAACGATGCACCCGATCGTCCCGTAGAGCAGCAGCGGGATAACGATCGGCTGCTCCCCGGCGATGGCATCATAGATTTGAAAGCCTTTCTCAAAGCCCTTAAGCAAATCGGCTATGACGGTGCCGTCAGCGTAGAGGTTTTGAGCGAGCGCTTGCCCAAGGAAAAGAGCAAGGAAGAATTAGCCCGTTTGTCGTCCGTCGCTTTGAAAAGGCTTCTGGAAGAGGTGGCTTCATAAATCGGAGCCGATGGACCGAGCAAGCCCCCTTGTTAGGCTCGCGGATTCGTTTTTTCGCTGGCACGGGGAAATTTGGTTTTTAGTCCTTCAAACGGCGCGTCATCTCTTTGCCGCTCGTTGGATTAAATCGCTCACACTGGAGCAATTCTCCCTTGCGGGATACGCCTGCCTACCGATTTGCCTGTTGACGGTTGCGGCGGGAGGGGCAGTTCTGTCTCTTTATACCGCTGGCGAACTGGTCACGAGGGGCGGTGCCCGACTGGTGGGCTGGCTCGTTGCTTACACGGTTTTGAGGGAGGTTTCCCCCGTCGCCACTGGTCTGGTGGTGGCGGCTCGGATGGGTTCTGCCTATGCTGCGCAAATCGGTTCAATGAAAGTAACGGAGCAGATTGACGGACTGACGGCGATGGGGATCAGCCCCATTGCTTTCTTGGTCGTTCCCCGAGTCCTTGCCTGCGCCCTCGTTACCCCTCTTCTCTGCGCCCTTTCGGATTTGGCGGGTCTGATCGGCGGTAGTGTCGTCGCTGCTCATTCCGGTGTTGCTTACGGCATCTTTTGGCGCTCTGTCCAAGATTACTTGGACTTTGGCGATTTCTTTTGGGGGGTGATCAAGGGGGTCCCATTCGGTCTGATCGTTGCCTTCGTGAGTTGTCACTGCGGGCTCAAGACAGAAGGGGGAGCCGTCGGTGTGGGGCGGTCAACGACCGAAGCCGTGGTCATTTCCTTTGTGCTAATCTACGCTACCGACTATCTTTTGTCAACTCTGTTACCGAGATGAAAACCGGCAAGGACAACTGGTCCCTAAAGGATAAAGTTGCTATCGTGACCGGGGGCGGTCGGGGCATCGGGCAGTCTATTGCCGAAACCCTATCGTCGGAGGGTGCCTGGGTCGTCGTTGCCGATATAGATGAGGGCAATGCTCGGGCTGTCGCTAGGGCAATCAATGAGTCCGGTCAACAGGCAATGGCGGTCCGCTGCGATGTCCGCGACGAGAGCCAGGTCCAATTCCTTGTGCAACAAGCCGTTGACTGGGGAGGCGGTGTGGATATCCTGATCAACAACGCCGCCATTATGAGGCGAGGTTTCGTCTGGAGCCTGCCCTCAAAGGATTTTGAGGAACTGATTCAAGTGAACTTAATCGGTCCTTTTTATTGCATCAAACAGTGCGCCCCAAGAATGAAGGAACGGGGCGGCGGGGTTATCATCAATATCTCGTCCATTCACGCTTTTGGGACGATGGAAGAAATGAGCGCCTATGCAACGGCAAAGACGGGGCTCATCGGATTAACCAGAGCCTGTGCCATTGACCTGGGACCTTGGAACATTCGGGTCCTTGCGATCTGCCCCGGCGCAGTGGATGCTCCGATGCTTCACGGCGACCGTCCCCAAGAACAGATAGAAGTCATCCGATCGCAATGGGCGAGAGCAGCACCTTTGGGATGCATCGTCACGCCTCAGGAAATCGCCCAACTGGTTGCTTTCCTATGCACCGACAAAGCACCCAGTATGACGGGAGCGGCTCTACTGATTGATGCGGGGGTGGCGGCTCATTTAAGGGTCCGAGACCTTTAGAATGATCCCGATGCGCCTGTTTGACTCACGGGCAAGACCACCCGGAAAAGACTGCCTTGTCCGACGATGCTATTGACCTCAATCCGTCCCCCGTGCGCTTCAACGACCTGCTTAACGAAGGACAGACCGACGCCAGAGCCCTCTCCAATGGCGGTGGATGCCCGGTAATATTGCCAAAAGATGAACGGAAGTTCAGAGCCTGGAATACCGACCCCTGTGTCCTCTACCTCAACAACGGCTGATTCCCCATCTTGCTGGACCCTGATGATGACCTGTCCGTCATCTCGGTTATACTTAATGGCGTTGCTGATCAGATTGGCAAACACTCTTTCTATCATTTCTCGGTCGGCTTGCACCCACACAGGGGTCTCACTAAGTTCCAGGCGGAGCGTCAGATTGCGTTCGGAACAATGACCCTCGTAGTGACCCGCCAAGGACTGGAGGCACTCGGTCAGGTTAAAGCGAACGGGTTTCAGAGGGGGAACGCCCCGAATGTCCGCAATCAGGCGCGTCATCTGTTGGATCATTTGTTGGATGCGGTCGGTCTGCTGAACGATAACTTCCAGGGCTCTCTGTCCTTTAGGGGGCAGCTCGCCCAGCATTCCTCTAACTCCTGACAAAGCAAAGCCTCTAATTGCTGTTATGGGGGACTTGATGTCGTGAGCCAGCACCGTCAGCATTTCGCCCCGCTGACGCTCTAGCGTCTTGTCCGCTGTCACATCCGTCAAGACCGCCACCGCGCCCAAAAAAGTCCCTTCCTCATCAAAGACAGGAACCAGGTTCGCCCGGACAATTAACTGATCGCTGATCGTCCACTCCCGATGAAGGGCCGGATGAGGCGGACGAAAGACTTCGTCCAAGGCAGACGATAGGAGAGGAACCACAGGGCTGTCCACAGCAGATAAGTCGGCACCTGTCACTTGTCCGACCGTCTGCCCCAAAATTCGTGCGGCTGCTTCATTGATGAAAGAGATGGTCTTATCGGGAAGTAAAACAAGGATGCCGTTGGTCATACTCGTCATTACCAGACGGAACCGACTCTGCTCCCACTGGAGGGCTCTCAACTTTTCCGACGCCGACAATGCCTGCTGGCGCATCTCCTCTAACTGCTGGTTCAATTGAAAACGGGCAGACCGGTAAATCTCCGTGAAGGCTTGGACCAAGGGACGGAGACTTTCGGACGGTCGGAAAGAGTAAACGGCGTTTAATCCTGCCCCATCGCGTCTGAGAACGCCTGCATCCGCCAATTCATTGGCTGCAGTGCTGATCTCCTCTTCGGACCGTCCCAACCAGATCGCCAAACCTTTAGCGGTATCGGCGGCGCTATTTTCCAGAAAAAAGAAAAGAAGTTCCGCCTTTAAAGGGGTATTGACCACCTCTTGGAGGAACGCCCGAAGGGCTACTTCCGTCGTCCCTGACATTTGTCTCACCTGTGGCAATAGGTAGGGGTCCGTTGCCTTTGTCTCCTGAATCCTTCCACCACTCCGTCCTCCGGTCTCGGTCAGTCACGGAAAAATTATGAAACGGTGATCAAGGTTTGAATAAGGAACTTAAGGTTGCCGTCATCGGTTTGGGACAAGGTTGGCATCATGCCAAAGCCTACCAAAAAGTGGAGGGTATTGTGCTCGTCCGACTCTGCGATGTCAACACCGATCGTCTTTACCGAGCGATGAGAGAATTCAGCGTCCCCGATGGGACGACGGACCTATCGGAGATCGTCCAGGATCCGACCATTGACCTCGTCTCCATCTGCACTCCCAACCATCTTCACTACGAGCACGCTTTGCCCCTTTTGCAATCGGGCAAGCATGTTTTGATAGAGAAGCCGATGACCACCCGACTGGATCAGGCTTTGGAGTTAGTGGATTTGGCTTATAAAAAAGGTTGTCTCATCAGCGTGGGAATGGTCCTTCGGTTTGTCCCCTCCTTTTACCGTCTGGTGGCTTGGCTCCGACAGGAAAGATTGGGGCGCATCTTCTATATTGAAGGACGCTACTTGCACGACGTCAAAGACATCCGATTGCTTTTACCTTCCCATCAATGGTGGAGAGAAGCGGAGATGCTCTTTGCCGGCGGTGTGCATCCCCTGGACCTTATGATGTGGGCGATGGGTGACATCAATGAGGTTTATGCCTTAGCCAATCACACCGGCAACCTACCGGAGTTGCGGGTCCCCGATCAGATCGTTATGCTCGCCAAGTTTCGCCACGGCGCCATCGGCAAAGTGTGGACCAACGTGGGGATCAATGGAGGAACCGGCAACACCTTAACGGTCGCCGGTCAAAAGGGAACCGTTCACGCCGACCCTTCGGGTTGGGAAGTCTACCTTTCCGACGACATTTTCCAACCACCCTACGGGAAGGCGGGCTACTGGCGCATCCCGTTTCAAACGGATGGATCCCCCTTAGACGCTCTGATTCAGGATGTCTGCTGGGCGATCAGAGAAGGTCGCCAGCCGCTGATTACCGGCACCGATGGCGCTCGCTGTGTCGCTGTCTTGGAAGCGGGTGTGCGTTCCTATCAGACAGGTGAACCGCAAAAGGTCCCGTCCGTCTGAAAAACCAGAGCAAATTGCCCCATTTGTCTACTGGCTTATAAGGGACCGACTCAGCAGCGACCACATTTGCCGGTGAAGAGGCTGGAGCGTTCCTTTTTGTCCGTTCCGAACCCAGACCAGCTCGGCAGCGATGCTCAAGGCGATCTCCCAGACCGTCTCACCGCCAATGTCTATGCCTAAGGGGGAGTGCACCTTTTCCAATTGAGCCCGGGTTGCTAAGTTCTCTTCCAGCAATTGATCATAGATCAGTTTGATTTTCCTCCGGCTTCCGATCATTCCGATATAAGCGACCTGATCAATTTGGGTAATGACCTTCCGCAGGACCTGAGCATCATGGCGGTGACCGCGGGTCACAATGACGATGTAGGTATCCTGATCCATTGGTTGGTCGGCAACCAGAGTCGGTATGTCCCCGACCAGAACTTTGTCGGCTTGGGGAAAGCGCTCCCGATTAGCGAAAGACGGTCGGTCATCCACCACGGTCACCGAAAAATCCAGCAGCGCCGCCAGGTGGGCAAGGGCAGCGCCAATATGACCGGCACCGGCGATAATCAAACTGGGTTTGGGCAACAGAGGCTCCGCAAACACCTCCCACCAGGCGACCGGACCCTCCAACCGGAGCGCCATCGGTTCGGCTTCCTCAACAACTTTTCGTGCGATGGCGAGAAAACCTTCGTCCGGCTCGATCCCTTCAGGAAAGGACGCTCGGACTTTTGCTTCTCCCTCTACGATCTCAATAAGGAACCGGCGACCGATTGATTCGGGATCGGTGGCATCCACAATCGTCAGCAAAACGCCCCGAGAACGACTTGTCAAAAAGTCCGCTACATCAGACCAAAATTCGGCGGCTGGGTTTACAGCGCCGTCCAAAAAAAGGCGTGCCGTCCCGCCACAAATGAGCCCATCATCCCAGCCAAAGTCACTGTCCAGATGAAGGGTTAAAAGGGTCCGCTGCTGTTGACGGAGACAGTCCAAGGCGACCCGGCGCGCCTCCGCCTCCAAGCAGCCGCCCCCGAGTGTTCCCGAAGAGCGCCCATCAGCCCAGAAAAGAGCCTTCGCCCCAGGCTTCTGCGGTGTTGATCCCCTCGTCTGGATCACTTGCCCAAAAGCTATACTTTCCCCCTTACTGAGGGCTTGCGACAAATCGTAATAAAGGTCCCTCATTTTCCATCCCGACCTGCTAACACAACAGTTACCACTTCCATTTTGGATCGGCGAACGGTTAAAGACTATTGACGCACGTCACCGTGACGCAATCCTTTCCCTTTTCTCCTTTCGCTTTCCTTTAGCAGGAGAATTTCGGGAACACAACTCAAAAACTTGATCCTTGTTTTCCGGACAGAAAAGGAAAAACCCCCGAATGCCATCAAGGGTGTGGGGCTCGGAGAAGGGGCTTAGGTGGACACCCTCTTCAACAAGTGTCACTCGCCGAACTCTTTCCCAGGGAAAGAAACGGTGCAACAAAAACGCCTCACCGGTCACCCCTGCCTCCGTTAGCCGGTAGGTAACAGGAAAAAGGAACTCGGCGAGGGTTTTTAACAGCAGATAGGAAATCATCACGGAAATGAGGGGATGAACCCAAGTCCAGCCGATCGCCAAAGCCGTAGCGATGACCAAAATAACGCCGATCGCTATTAAAGGTCTCTCTTTCGCTCGGTGAGCGGTCCATTCCATTAAGATTTTTCTTTCCGGCTCCGTCTTTCCGTTCTTTGCGGATACCGGTCGGCGTTGCTCTGGGACAGAGGCCCGCTTGCTCATTAGGAACCCTTCCAGCGCAAGACCTTGCCGCAGCGTTCTTCCGTCCGAATACCGCTGCGGACGACTGGTCGCCCGTTCACAAAGACCCAGTCAATGCCCGAGGGCAGTTGGGCGGGATCCTCGTATGTGGACCGGTCACCAATCGTCTGGGGATCCAAAACGACGATGTCAGCAAACTTTCCCTTCTCAAGGGTTCCGCGATCCGGAATTGCGAAATGGCGAGCCGGGACGCTGGTCGCTTTTGCAATGGCGTCGGACCAACCGAGTCGTTTTTTCTCCTTTACCAACCAGCGAAGGAATTTGGGAAAGGTGCCGTAGGTGCGGGGATGCACCTTGGGGATGCGCTCGGTGCTGTCTAAGGGGGGCGGGATCGTCAGGGCATCAGACCCTACCATACATAGCGGATGAGTCATTACCGTCTCCACATCCCTTTCATCCATTACAAAGTGAACCATTGTCACCGCATTTTTCTCCTTCTCAATCAGATACAGGACGGTTTCTTCGGGAGAAAGGTTTTGTTCATCCGCGATAGCGGCGACGGACTTGCCCTCAAAAACCCGGCTCTCTTCAGAAGCGACCGATGCAATACGCACTTCGTCCCAAGCGACATCTCGCTGCTCTTCTAAAGCCCGGCGGATTTTTTGCCTTTGATCCGGATTGGAAAGCCGAGCCAGAAGGGCGGAGGGACCACCTTCGTGAGCCCAGTGAGGAAGGAACTGACTCAAGTTGGCACTCCCCGCTGTGTAAGGATAAGCGTCAAAAGCGACGGGATGCGTTAACGCTGCTGTCTCTATCAGACGAAGGGTGACCTCCACTTTGCCCCAGTTGGCTCTCCGTGCTGCTTTATGGTGAGAGATTTGGAGTCTGACACCGGACCGAAGAGCCGTGTGGAGAGCCTCCACCACCGCACTGACTAACTGGTCGCTCTCATTCCTCATATGAGTTGCATAGATCGCTGATTTTTTGGCAACGATGCGGCACAAACGGACCAATTCGTCTGTGCCGGCATAGGCGCCGGGTGGATAGACCAGTCCCGTGGAAAGACCCCAAGCCCCCTCATCTATGCAGTGCTCTAAGAGGGTTTCCATCTGTTTCATTTCTTCCTCAGAGGGTGACCGGTCGTCAAAGCCGACGACGCTGGCTCTTAGGGCGCAATGACCGACCAAAGCGACCACATTGACCGCTGGCTGAGACCTTTCCAGATCGCCCAAGTATTCGCCAAAGGAGGACCAGCGCCAGGGTTTGCCATCGTCAATGACGGGTAAGGTGGCGCGTAATGGTTCTCTCAGATGGGCAGGAATGGGGACAGGGGAGTGACCGCAGTTACCGACCACGACGGTCGTCACCCCCTGGCTGATGGCGCACTCGCTGTGGGGTTGATGAAGAAGGGCGACATCATAGTGGGTATGCACATCAATAAAGCCAGGGATGACTAATTTGCCGCTGGCGTCAATGCGCTGGCGGGCTTCGGCTTGAGGAAAAAGCCCGATGTCTTGGATCCGATCGCCAACAATCGCCAGATCCGCTATTTGGGGTGGGTTCCCGGTTCCATCAATGACCTGCCCGTTGACAATCAGCCAGTCTATCATTTATCATCGCTCCTTTGGTTTTTTCCTGAATTTTGACGATAGTCCTTCTGAGAAACATTGTTGTCCGTAACCAAACGGAACGCAAACAGGGTGACGACAAGGTCGTGGGGAGGGAACGAGAATAATGGAAACGATCTCAAGAGATGTTGTAGATGCCATTTGCGACGGATATTGTTCGGACCCGTTTGCTTATTTAGGAATTCATCCAATCTCTCACGGATCCGACAGGGTTGGGATCGTAATCAGAGTTTTTAACCCTTACTGGCAGAAGGTTTGGATCATTCCGGAAGACCAGCCGACGGCAAGGTGGGAGATGGAGAAAAGGGACCCGAGAGGTTTCTTTGAGTGGATGAGTTTTGACCGCACGAGTCCCTTTTCTTACCAACTTTATGTCTCAGACCAGGACGGGAGAGAAACAGTCTGCGAGGACCCATACCGTTTCCCATCTGTCCTTCGGGATGAAGATATTTACCTGTTCGGCAAAGGGGATCATCGTCGGCTTTGGGAATTTTTGGGAAGCCACATTCGGGAAATAGACGGCAAAAAAGGCGTTCTGTTCGTTGTCTGGGCACCCAACGCCCTTAGAGTCAGTGTCGTTGGCGACTTTAACCGATGGGACGGTCGGGTCCACCCGATGCGCTTACATCCGTCAGTGGGGCTTTGGGAACTTTTCCTCCCCGGTCTGGATGCTGGCGTGATTTACAAATATGAAATCAGGTCCCAACAGAAAGGATTTCAGGAAATGAAAGCCGATCCCGTGGGCTTTCACTTTGAAAAGCGTCCCCGAACGGCTGGCTATGTGATCCGAGAAAAGGACTACCGCTGGGGTGATGGGGAATGGATGAGCCAGCGGCATCAGAGGCAGCGACTCAACAAGCCCATTGCCATCTATGAAGTGCACTTGGGTTCTTGGAAACGCGTTCCCGAAGAGGGACACCGCTGGCTGACCTATGAGGAACTGGCGGCTCAGTTGCCCGAGTATGTGGCGGAAATGGGATTCACCCACATAGAACTGTTACCGGTGATGGAGCATCCTCTGGATGAGTCTTGGGGCTATCAAGTGACCGGTTACTTTGCCCCCACGAGTCGCTACGGCGAGCCCAATGGGCTGCGCTGGCTCATTGACCGCTGCCATCAGTTAGGGATCGGCGTGTTGTTAGACTGGGTCCCTGCTCACTTCCCAAAAGATATGCACGGTCTCGTCTTCTTTGATGGGACCAACCTTTACGAGTATGCCGACTGGCGGGGCGATCATCCCGATTGGGGGACGAAGGTCTTCAACTTTGCCAGCCCCTTTGTAAGGAATTTTCTGATTGCCAGTGCCCTTTTTTGGTTGGAAGAGTTTCACGCCGACGGCTTGCGAATTGATGCTGTTGCCTCTCTCCTTTATCTGGATTACTCAAGGAAGGAGGGAGAATGGCAGCCCAATCAATTTGGTGGGAAAGAACATCTGGAAGCCATTGACTTTCTCAGACAACTTAATCAAATCGTTCACGAACGCTTCCCGGACACTTTGATGATTGCCGAAGAGTCCACTGCCTGGCCTCTCGTTACGAGACCCCCTTACATCGGTGGTCTGGGCTTTGACTTTAAGTGGAATATGGGTTGGATGCACGATATGCTGCTCTATATGAGCAAAGACCCCATTTACCGCCAGTATCACCACAATAACTTGACTTTTTCCCTTTGGTATGCTTTTAGTGAAAACTTTATTCTTCCCCTTTCCCACGATGAAGTCGTCCATGGAAAAGGATCCCTATTAGGCAAAATGCCCGGTGACTTGTGGCAAAAGTTCGCCAATCTGCGAGCCCTTTATGCCTATATGTATGCCCATCCAGGCAAGAAACTTTTGTTTATGGGCAGCGAGATCGGACAGTGGCGCGAATGGGATTACGCTTCCAGCCTCGACTGGCATCTTCTTCAGTGGGAGTCCCATCAAGGGATTCAAAAACTGATTCGGGATCTCAATCATCTCTATAAGTCGGAACCCGCCCTATATGAGTGGGACTGCGACGCCAGGGGATTTGAGTGGGTGGATTTTTCCGACGCCGCTGCATCGGTCGTTTCCTTTTTGCGCTGGGCAGCGGATTGGAGAGATTGTGTTCTTGTCGTTGCCAATTTTACTCCCGTGGTGCGATACAAGTACCGCATCGGCGTCCCTTGCACGGGAGTCTGGATGGAAATTCTTAACACCGATGCCCTTCACTATAATGGATCAGGAGTTACCAATCCCCCGATCGCAGCCGAGCCGATCCCCTGGGCTGGCAGACCCTGCTCCCTTTCGTTGACCCTGCCCCCCTTAGCAGTAATTTTTTTGAAAAAAATGTCCGATTAAGTTATTTGCGTTGGCGGCAACGGTAGAGAACTGGCAAACTCTTTGGGATGTCCAGCGTAGGAGGAACGCTGCTGATGAAACGACGGCAATGGCTCGGAGGGATCGTCGGGATGGCTATCGGAACAGGATCCAGTTCACCCTCAACTGAGGAGAATGCTCAATTTTTCGCTCAGGCACAAGAGCGGATTGAGCGTCACCGCAAAACGCAGTTGCATCTTGACCTAAGACGAAAAGACGGCAAACCGGTGACAAGAGCAGAAATAAAGGGTCAGCAGAAGCGCCATCACTTTCTTTTTGGTTCCAACATTTTTATGTGGGGTCGTTTTCCTGATGCTGATTCAGAAGAGAAATATCGCCAAGCGTTTGCTGAAGTTCTTAATTACGCTACGCTCCCCTTTTACTGGGCTTTTTATGAGCCGAAAAGAGGGCAACCGATCCACGACTACATTGTCAGGGTTGCCGAATGGTGTCAACAAAACGGGATCACCTGCAAAGGGCATCCCTTGGTGTGGGATCACGAAGCATCGTCCCCTTCCTGGCTCCCCGACGACCTGGAGGAGGTCCGGCGCTTGTCTCTCCAGAGGGTCAGAGACATCGTTTCTCGTTTTCAGGGGCTCATTGATATCTGGGACGTAGTCAATGAGCCGACGGATCTGACCCGATTTAATACGACAATGAATCGGTTGGCTCAAAAAATGGGTGCCGTCCCTTTCACCCTTGAGGCTCTACAGGAAGCCCGAAGGGCAGGACCTAAAGCAACTCTTTTGGTGAATGATTATCGCACCGATCCCGCTTACTACGAAATCCTATCGGTCCTGAAAGAAAAACAAGCGCCCTTTGATGTCGTTGGGATCCAGAGCCATATGCACGCTGGAGTGTGGAAAAACGAGCGGATTTGGGATGTCTGTCAGACTTATCAAAAACTAAGTTTGCCCCTCCATTTCACGGAAACAACCATTCTGAGCGGCAAGAGGAAAGGGGAGGGTTGGGAGGAATCAACCCCCGAAGGGGAAGAGTGGCAAGCCCAAGAGACCGAGCGGTTCTACACAATGCTTTTTTCTCATCCGGCGGTCACTGCCATCACCTGGTGGGACTTTGCAGATCAAGGCGCTTGGATGGATGCACCCGCCGGATGGTTGAGAAAGGACCTTTCCCCAAAGCCCGTCTATGAGCGGATGAAGGAATTAATTAAAAAGCGATGGTGGTCCTCTTTTGCTGGGGTCACCGATGAGCAAGGACGATTGACCGCATCGGTTTTCAAAGGAGAATACCAGGTCGTTATAAAAACCCCTTCGGGTGATGTTTTGACGAAAACCGTTACCGCTGCCGCTGACAAGACGACCCAAATAACCTTGGTGATCTGATCAAAGAAGCAAGCAAGAATGTGTTCTTTGACCGCTGGAAGGGTCTTTATTCCGGCGAAAGGGCACCTTGCAGGGAGATCAGGAAAAAAGCGAGGGCGACGCTGTTAATCAAGAAAAATAAGCCGGCAGGAACCATTTTCCTGGTCCGGAACCATCGGATGCCGAAAAGGGCGACCAGAAAGACGGAAATGAACGTGGCTAAAAGAAGGGCAACGGCACTGTTCTCAGAAAGAAAAGGCACTCCTGCCGTCAGGAGAGCGACCTCAGTCCCAAGGGCAGTCTGCCCAATCACAGCGTAAACGAAGGCAAGGATCAACAGACCGGAGCAGACCAATCCCGTCCAAAGAGATGCCTTGCTTTTTGCCTTGCGGTAACCGGTAACGGCACCAGCGATGAGAATAAGAGCATAGAGAAGAATTCCCCATATCCCTGCACCAAAGGAGCTCACTAATAGCCCCTCCTCTTTTCCGACGACTACGGAACAAAGTATGAGCCGGAGTTGCCTATAGGAGCCGGTTGAAACGCCAAAATTAAAAAGGTATGTCTGTTAAAATAGACATTCAGATCGGCACTCCTTTTCTACCGGCAGAAGCCCCGATCCGCCTCGTCGGCGTGCTGGCAACGATTAAGGTCGGAAAGGGGAGCCCATTGCCCTTAAGGCTCGGCATCGTGGTGGATAAGAGCGAAAGCATGCTCATCCCCATCGTCAGTCAAGAGGTTTTTGAGCGGCTCCAGGCGGAAGGTAAGTTGCGGCAAGGGAGACGGGACGGCGTGGGCGTGTGGGAAATTTTGGGAGCCCCTCCCCCCGAACTTTCTCAAGCACCCCGAGCCATTGATTCGGTCAAAGAAGCCCTTCGGCAGATCGTTGAACGATTGGGACCTAACGACCAATTCTTTCTTGTCGCCTTCGCCACTCAAGCACGGACGGTCATACCGTTGACGGCGTCCCGAGAACGACGGGCAATCTTGTCGCAACTGGATCAGTTAGAGAGGCTGGAACTGGGGAGAGAAACAAGGCTGGCACCGGCTCTTTCGGAAGCGTTGCGACAGGTCAGTTCCCTTGACCGGGCAGGCATTGTGGATCGGTGGGTCATCTTGACGGACGGATTTGCCGAGGACGAATCAGACTGCCGGGTGGTCGTCGCCAAGGCGTCGGAGCAAGGGATTGGCATCTCTACCGTCGGATTAGGTGCCCAATTCAACGATGACTTGATGGTCAGCATTGCGGACGAAACCGGTGGCAATGCGGAATGGGCACCGACGATCAATGAGATCCCTCAAGTGCTGGCGAAAGAATTTGAGGAAGTCCGCAAAGCCAGTCTGGCTCGTGCCCACTTGCTTCTGAAAGTGACGCAGGGCGTGGAGATCCGACGAGGTTGGAAAGTGCGTCCCGTGGTTGCATCCTTGCCGTTCGTCAGCCACGGGGAACGAACTTTTGCTGCCAATTTGGGCGATCTGGGTGCTGGTGAGGAAGTCCAACTCCTGTTGGAACTCCTGGCGCCCCCACGCAAAGAGGGCACCTTCCGATTAGCCCAAATCGCTCTTGAATGGCGGGATCGTTATGGTCAACAGACCAGCCAGCCGGTGGATATCGTTGTTTCCTATACCACCGACCCGACGCGGTTAGCGGCACGATCTTTAGAGGTCCTTCGGGCGATGGAAGCGGTCACGGCTGCTGACCTGCAAACCAGAGCCCTCAGAGACCTTCAGAGGGGAGAGGTAGAGGGCGCGACCAGAAAACTTCAGGCAGCGGCGACTCGGCTCTTAAATTTGGGCAAAGACCGTCAGGCACAGGAAGTGCAGCAGATGGCGGAATCCCTTCAGCGCACTGGTTCGGCTCCCTCGGAGGAGACCAAAAAGATTCGTTACCAAACCCGGCGGCTCACTCCTCCCTGAAGATCAGAAATCAGATGCGGATCGGGATGCGACCGACCTTTCGCCTCATTTTCCTTTCCGCACTAGGCGCGTTCTTATGGCTTTCTGGATGGCTTTACCTACCAATTGGTTATGTCGTCATCCTGGGAACCGCAACGGTTGTGGACATTGCGGTGACCCGCTGGCTTCTCCAGCATCTTCGCGTGGAAAGAAAAGGTCCCCAGGTCCTGGAACTGGGGACTGCCCAGACCGTTCAGATCCTTATCAGCAATCCAACCTTTCTACCGGCTTCCGTGCTCATTAAAGACGATGTGCCCGACGCCCTGGACTGGGAAACACAGGGCAAAAGTCAGGATCATCTTCGCCCGATTCTCAAGACACGGATTGGTCCCTACTTTCGCAAGGTCGTCTCTTATTCGGTGATTCCGAAGAGGCGGGGCGATTTTACTTGGACGATCATCGTCGTTGCTCTGACCAGTTCCCTGGGGCTCGTTCAAGCCTTTACGACAATGCGCCAAGACCAAACCTTTTCTGTCTTGCCCAACTTAGCCGAGGCGAGGAAGTTTGAGTTAGTAATGAAGAAGATGCAAATGAGCCAATTTGGATCGCGACCCTACCCGTTGCGAGGCGCAGGAACGGAATTCGCGTCCTTAAGAGATTACTGTCCGGACGACGACCCCCGCTGGATAGATTGGAATGCGACGGCTCGGCGGGGACGGCTGGTCAGCAAGGAGTTCCAGTGGGAGCGGGGTCAGAATGTCATTGCTCTTGTGGATTCAGGGCGAGTGATGGCGACCCGGCTCAATGGGGCGACGAAACTGGACCACGCCGTCAATGCGTGTGCGTTTCTTCTCTACCTGGCAAGGCATCTGGACGACAAGATTGGTCTGATGGTCTTTTCCCAAACCATAGACCGCTGGTTGAGCCCCCGAAGAGGTCTTCCGCAATGGGAAGCCTGTTTGAGGGTCCTTCGTCAAGTTGAGCCCCGATTTGTAGAAGCGGACTACCAAAGGGCGTTCACCTTTATCGGCAATCAAGTTACCAGACGATCTTTTTTCATAGTCTTCAGCGACCTGACGGATCCCGACACCTCTGAAGCGCTGCTCTCTTACTGTGGTCTCCTTGCAGAAAAGCACTATGTATTACTGGTGGCAGTGAGCGACTTTGAATATCAGGACGTTCTCAAGAAGGTGCCCCAAACAGAAGAAGACCTGTTCCGATGCGCTGCTGCCATCGCACTGATGCAGGAGCGAATGCGAGCGGTTGCCTTTCTCAAAGAAAGGGGAGTAGCGGTTTTAGACGCGACACCGGAAAAAATTTGGGGAGCCCTCGTTGACCACTATTTTTTGGCGAAGCGGCGATTGTAGCACGAACCTGCCACCTTCCGATCACCGATCCCGTCCTGAAAACCGGTTTCTTAACTGGCTCCTTTTGCCTCTTGGATGAACCGCCGGATAAGTTCAGGCGACTTGATTCCAAGTTTCAATTCCACTCCACTGGAAACATCAACACCCCAGGGTCGGGCAGTGCGGACCGCCTCGGCGACGGTGTCAGCAGTCAACCCTCCTGCTAAAAGGCAGGGGATGCTGACCTTTTCAATGATCCTCCTCGCAAACTGCCAGTCGCCCACGACCCCGCCGCCACCAAAATGTTTGGAAGTCTTAGTGTCCAGGACCAGAGCCTGGCAGCCCGCAGCCGCAAGCCCCTGAGCGATTGAAAGGAGATTGTTGGACCCTTCTTCACCCGCCTTTCCGACAGGCGGCATGGGAACGGCAGCCCAAACAGGGCAGGGCAACGCCTTCACCAGTTCGGCTGTGTATGCAAGATCGGGCACGGTATGAATTTGAAGAATTGCCGGCTGACATTGACGCACCAAATCCTGAATCCGAGGAACGGGATGCCGTCGGGTCACCAAAACAACGGGCACTGACGATGTTTGGATCAACAGGCGCGCCTCCCTTTCGGCACGGTTTCGGGGGGAGTCCGGCGCGCCCACGACGACGCCGACGAAATCAGCCCCGAAGCGGACGGCGAAGAGGACGTCCTCCCGTCGGGTCAGACCGCAAATCTTGACCTGGACCGTCACTCAATCACCCGATCCGATGATCCTGACGCCTTTGGTGGGCGCGGTTTCATTCGGTTGGGAGTGGCTGTTCCCGAAGAAATCTGATTGGGGCGTTGCCGCTGGCGGGACTCGGCGGGTGCGACGACGACCACCCGTTCATCCCCTTCCCCCTCACTAAAGGTCGTTACCGTTGGATCGGATTGGAGGGTTAGGTGGACCACCCTCCGTTCGGCAGCACTCAGATTTCTCAGCCGCACCAGGCGCTTCTGCGTTCGCGCTTTGTCAGCGGCTTCCAGAGCCATCTGAATGACCTGACCCCGTCGTTTCTCCCGATAGTTGGCAGCGTCTAAAACGACTTTTGTTGGAATCTGGTATTGCCGAAAGAGCGCGGACTGGACGATCGTCTGAAATGCATCCAAGGTCTCTCCCTTCGGACCGATGACCAGTCCGGCATCGATGCCCTCCATATTCAAGTAGATTTCCCCTTCCCCCTCAACGGGGTTATGAACCTTAAGATCCCAACCTGCCAGAGCAATAATTTTCTCGGTGAACTCTTTCACGAAGGCTGCCGGAGAAAGTTTGACGGTGAGCCGAACCCGAGCCGGCTCACCACCAACCCCCAGAAATCGGGTCGTTCCTTCGCTGACGACTTCAATCTCTACCTGTTCCCGACTCACCCCCAGTGTCGCCAACCCTTTATCAATTGCTTCTTGGACCGTCTTTCCCGTTGCCTCCAATGACTTCATTGTGTGCCCCCCTACTTTGCCGACTTGGCTTTCTTCTTTGGCTGCTTTTTCTTGCCCTCTGATGAATTGGGCTGATCTTCGCTCGGTGCTACGACCCGGACGGGCAACAGGTCACCTTTGAACTGGGTCTTGAGATACAGGTTTTCAAGGATGGAGAAAACTTGTGAAGAGAACCAGTAAAGGATGAAAGCCGATGGGAAACCAGAAAAGAAAAGGGCGAACATTACTAAGAACATGACATTCATCATCATTTGTTGCTGTTTCTGGGTGGGATCGCTTGTAGGCGTCGTGAAAAACCAGGTGGAGACAAAGTAACTGGCTAAATAAAGGGCAAAAAGGGGATAATCGGGTAGGGCGAGATTGCTAATCCACAAGAACTTTGCCTTTGCGAACTGAAACCGATAGTGAACAACTCCATAATAAACCCAAATCAAAAAAGGCATCTGAATCAGCAGGGGCAGGCAACCTCCGAGGGGACTAACACCGTGTGCTCTATACAGTTTCATCATCTCGGAATGAAGTTTCTGGGGAGAGTCTCTATATTTCTCTTGAAGTTCCTGAAGGGCGGGTTGCAGTGCCGCCATCTTCCACGTAGACTTCATCGCGCGTCTCGTTAAAGGATGCATCAGGAGCCGGATCAGTAAGCCCAGCAGGATAACAGCGAGCCCGTGGCTAAAGGCTGGATCTGCCCCGCACAGTTTGACCAATCCGTCAAAAAGGTGATAGTTCCAACCCTTACGGTATTCCTTGTCCAGCGCTTCGCTGACCAAAGCATAGGCGTCGGTGCCCATTACTTCCTTTCTCTTGGGATCCCAGAAAAAAAGGCGAACGGCGGGTGCTTTGGGGTTCTTCGTTTTGGGGATAAGATGCTCTATTGCCTCAAGGGCTTTAATGTAAGCCTTGGAACCCGCTCCGTCACTGAAAAGGGCGATTTGGGCACCCAGGTAGCCCGCAGCGATGGACGCCTCTACCGTTTGGACCAGTTCCCCGATCAGGGCATCAGGCTGACCAGAGTTGGTTCGGTATCGGATCAGCGACTGAACGGCTGGCTCGCCTGCCTTTACCGCTTGAGCAATGGCTTCCCTCGCCTCGTCCATTTGCTTAAGGAAGTGGTGGGCAACGGCGAGACGCAAATAGAGACGAGTTCTTTCCAATGCCGTTCTGCTTTCTGATTCGGAAGACAGAATCGCCCTGAGTTCATTAACGATGTCCAAGGCGACCGTGTCCGCTTTTGGAGGTGTCAACAGTTCTTCCAGAGTTGCCGACTTCCAGTCCGTAACTTGCCCGATTGACCACTGGGAGAAAAACAGCACACATCCGTAGATAACGGCAAGTCGCCAACCGGTCCACTGCTCCGGAACTGGGTCCAATCCCCCCTCGTTGAAGGGGTGGCAGCGGCTGATTCTTTTTAAGAACAGCCAGATGCCCCGCAGCGCTCCAAACCTTTCAATCGCCTGAATGGCGTAATCCGAACAGGTCGGCTGAAACCGACAAGAAGGTGGTAGAAGGGGGGATAAAAATCTCTGATAAAGCCGAATGAGAACGATCAGCATACTACCTGCCATCTTCTAAGGTTTCTCCCTGTTCCCACTGCTGTTATCAGTCGCCAGACCGGCTCTTATGGCTAATCGCTGAAGGCACTGGCGGATTTCCCAAAAGTTTGATGCGTCGGCACCTGGATGGGCTACCAACAAGGTCCAAAAGCCCGACCGCCAGTGAGGTTTAAGGGTCCGGTACGCCTCCCGAAGCCACCGACGGACCTTGTTGCGACAAGTCGCTTTCCGAGAAACTTTCCGACCGACACTGAAGGCGACTTTTCTGACCGGCTCATCGGTCTTCAAAACGATCGCCGTCAGCACACCTTCTCGGAATCGCCGACCTTCTTTCACGACCCGCTCTAACTCCGAAGCGAGGCGAAGGCGTTCTTCTTTCGGTAACCCAAAGTCCTTGCGGGTCCGTCGTTTTACACGGTCAGTCGCCAGCGACCCTTGATCCTTCGGTTTCGGAGCACTCTGCGTCCGCTCTTCGTTGCCATTCTCGCCCGAAACCCGTGGGTCTTCTTTCGCTTCCGTAACTTCGGACGGTAGGTCCGTCCCTGCAGCGATTTCGCCAACTTCTTTCCCCCTCGCTTCTGAATTCATTTGAACACAGCCGTTTTCTGGTCAGAAATAGGTTC
The DNA here is from genome assembly GCA_025057575.1 of Candidatus Caldisaccharidevorator malaysiensis. Taxonomy (GTDB): domain Bacteria; phylum Armatimonadota; class Fervidibacteria; order Fervidibacterales; family Fervidibacteraceae; genus Caldisaccharidevorator; species Caldisaccharidevorator malaysiensis. Next base: position 18,137 of record JANXBO010000001.1, on the reverse strand, counting down.
CGTTCCAAAGACCTATGGCTTGCTGAACCGTCTCAATGCTATTATAGCGTCCGAGACAATGGTGCCGTCCGACAAGACTCTGGAAAAGCATCAGATTAGGCTGATCGTCCGGCAGCGTTTGTCAAAAATGCGGCCAGAGGAGAAAGCCCAGCGTGCTCGCTCCATCGTCCGCCGCACCCAACAGTTTTTAATGAACCGTTGCATCGTTGCCATCGGTCTTTATTACCCACTGGCGGACGAGCCGGACATCGTGCCCCTGATCGTCTGGTGTTTGCAGCGGGGGATGACGGTTGCTCTCCCGCGAATTCCACCTGAGAAGCCATTTTTGGAGATGAAGAAGATCACCAACCTTGATGCGGATATTGAGCCTGGTTTTTTGGGGATCAGGCAGCCGTCACCCTGGTGTCCGACTGTGCCGCTTAAGGCTCTTGACACTGTCATCGTTCCTGGGAGAGCCTTTGACCCAAAGGGAGTCCGATTGGGCAGAGGATTGGGCTTTTACGATCGCTTTTTGCCATTGTTGAGACCTGATTGCTTAAGGATCGCGGTCGCTTACGAGGTTCAGATCTTCTCTGAAATTCCCGCAGAAGATCAAGATGCTTTGGTGGATATTATCATAACGGAAGAGCGCTTGATTGAGACAGAAAGGGAGAGGGCCAATGAAACCGGCGATTAGTTGGAGTCCGGTCCGCTTCCTTCAGACGATGCTGGAGACAGGTTTTCCAACCTTAAGCCAACTTTTGGATATGGCAAAAAGTTTTGGTGTTGGTTATGTGGAACTGCACTGGGCGATGATTCCGGAATACGATCGGCGCAGTTTGGACCAACTCAGGAAGGAGTTGACGAGCCGAGATTTGAGACTGGGTCTGCTAACCTGCGCTCCCGATTTCACTCATCCTGATCCTGACGAACGAGAAAGACAACTGGATCAGATGAAGACCTATGTGGTCGCCGCTTGGGTCTTGGATGCGGTAGGCGTCCGAGTGACGACGGGATGTGCTCACGAAGGGGTTAGCCGACAGCAAGGGGTAGACTGGGCGGTAGCCTGCCTTTCCGAGTTGAGCGAGTTCGCCTTCCAACGAGGGGTTCGCCTCGGGCTGGAAAATCACTATAAAGACCGTCTCTGGGCGTTGCCCGATTTTGCGTTTGATCCGGACATCTTCCTTGAAGTGGTCGGTCGGCTGAAAGGTGCTGCCGTTGACATCAACTTTGACTGTGCCAATCCCTTAATGACGGGAAAAGATCCTGTTGCCCTTCTGGAGGCAGTCATCGACAGAGTCTTTCACATTCACATCTCGGATCGGAAGACGGGCGAGTATTCCCACAGGGTCCTGGGCGAAGGTGATGTGCCCATCAGTGCCCTCTTGCGCTTATTAGCGGAGCACCGGTATGCAGGTCTCATTAGTTTGGAGGATGGTCAATCGTATGCAGGAGATGAGGGGACGCGCCAATCCCTCACCCTTCTCCGGCAGGAAATAGACCGTCACTGGCAGGTGTCTTCTGGAACAGGGTAAGGAAAAAGGAGAACCCTCACTCATTCGGGATTTAACTTAGGAAGGTTCTCAGTCTGCACCTTTTGTTACGGCTCCTCATTCTTACTTTGCAAGTTCGTCAACGATGCAGTAACCCGCCCAACAAATTGGTGCGCGGGGCTCAAAGGCTCTGAGGAGTCGGGTTGAACCCGAAAGCGCCTTGACCAAGATGGCGAATTAATAAGGAGCAAACAAGGCAGCGCTCATTCCTCCGTCCACCGGCACGGTGATGCCCGTCACATAAGGGGTGCAGGTCGTCAGAAAAATGGTTGCCGCCCGCAAGTCCTCAAAGGTCCCCAACCGTTGAGCAGGGGTTGCCTGCAAAAACCGCTCCAAGCGGGCGGGCTCCCTTTCCAAGATGGGACGATTAAGTTCCGTAACGATCACCCCTGGGGCAATGGCATTGACACAGACATTGTAGCGTGCCCATTCGCATCCCAGATGGGCTGTCAAAAGGCGGACAGCCCCTTTGGAAGTCCCATAAGCAGAAACATAGGGGATCGCCCTCAGACTCGTTTCGCTGGCGATGTTGACGATGTGACCGGCTCTGCGTTGAATCATTCTCCCACCTACAATCTGGCAGGATCGGGCGACGCTGAGGACATTCACCGACAAAATACTTTCCCACTGATCCCTCGGAGTCGCAACGGCGTCGTATCGGGTGATGATCCCTTGGGCATTGACCAAAATGGAGATCGGTCCGAACTTGTCTTCAATGTAATTGCAGCAGCTGATCAGTGCCTGATCGTCCCGCGCATCAAAAGAGAGCAAGTCAATGTCGGGAAAAGACTCGTATGGTCGCATCGAATGCAGCACCTCAACAGTCTTTTCCACTTTCAGACGATTTCGCGAAGTGGGCAGGGCGACGGCACCCTCTTCGGCAAGGAAACGGGCGATCGCAGCACCGATAGAGGTTTTTCCGTCTGATGCTGTCCCTCCGATGACTAAAGCAACCCGTCCATCCAACAGCCCCATCTTGCTTTAATGTTCACTCCCTTTTCCCAAGATGCCAGATAAAAAGCCTTCTTCGCAGTTCTTCTGCTGAAAGGCTCCGGGTAAGGGTTACTTTCACGCTTTTCTCTTGCCCAGCAGCCAGGTCAAAAGCATTGTCGGACCATAAAGCGTCCGGTTCCGACAAAACTTCCAAAATGACCGATTTTGCTAAGGCAGCGGCTCTTAGAACAATTTCCCCTTCGCTGCCGACGACGCTCACTCTAATGACTTCAACGGGATTGTCAGGGAAACTGATATGCTTCGGTCTTGCCAGCAAGATTAATTCAGAGGCGAGGGGTTCGGGCTGACCCTCTTCCGTAAAGGTCGCAAGGACATAGTGCCTCGTCTCATCCACTCCGGCGGTAATGGTCCATCGGACAATTTCTTCGGACCGGTTGGAACCGACCGCCACGACCCTTTCCCATTCTTGAACTTTCTCTCCCCAGAGGTTTTCCAGAGACAGACGGAGGCGACCGCTGACAACCCTTAACAGATCGTTGACGAGCCAAACGGAGAGTTCATCGCCTTGCCGAAAAAGAGTGACCAAAACCGGCGCAAAAGCCCTCTTGATGATGTAGTAGGAAGCCTTAGGACGATTGAAGTAGTCCACCACACTCCAACTGACGACCGGCCAGCAGTCGTTCAATTGCCAGAACAGGGCGCCGGCGGTCTTAAACTTGCGACGCCGCCAGTGGACGATCCCGGTCTTCAAGGCTTCTCCTTGGACCAATTGGGCAAGGCGCACCCATTCCGAAAAGGTTCCCGGAACCCGATGGTAGGCAGCGACAAACCGATACAGGCGCTCGGTCCCCTCACCCTGTTTGTTGTGATGTTCCATCACTCGGGAGTTGGGATAGCGGTCCTCAGGGAGGGTGAAGGACTCAATGGTGGGCAGGTTAGGGGGCGCCTGAAACCCAAATTCGCTGACAAATCGTCCCGTATCGGTTAGGTAGCCTTCAGGGCTCCTCCAGCCACTCCAAACATCCCAGGAGTGCCGATCACCTTCCGACATAGAGTTGGGATCGGTCCCGCCGAAGGGGCTGCTCTGCCAATAGGGGCGGGTCGGGTCCAGTCGGCAACAGACTTCAGGCAGGACAGCAGCATAGATTTTTTCCCCTAAAAAGCGCTCCTTCTTGCCGAACCAACCGGCGTGAAAACCCCAGTCGTTCTCATTGTTTCCACACCAGAGGACAATAGAAGGGTGATGGCGGAGGCGAAGGACGACCTCCTCGGCTTCCGCCCGAACCTCTGAGAGAAAGTCGTCATCTTCCGGATACTCCGCACAAGCGAACATAAAGTCCTGCCAGACCATTATTCCCAATTGATCACATTGGGAGTAGAAGGATTCATCTTCATAAATCCCTCCGCCCCACACCCGTAGCATATTCATATGAGCGTCTTGTGCTAACAAAAGGGATTGCCGATAAACCGCTTCCGTGACCCGTGGCAGGAAGGAGTCAGCCGGTATCCAGTTGGCTCCCTTGCAAAAGACCGGCACCCCATTGATGCGGAAAACAAAGGACTTGCCTTCCTCGTCCGGTTCCTGAACCAGTTCCACGGTCCGCAGACCTGTGGTCACTTCGTGCTCGTCAATGACACTGCCGTCAATTAAAACCTGCGCGGTCAAACGATAGAGGTGGGGGCGACCGATTCCGTTCGGGAACCACAGGGAAGGGCGGGACACCTCAAGGGACCCGACGATTTCCTGAAGCCCCGGTTTCAGGTCCCCGTCCAGGACCGCCTGATATTTTCCGGATTCGTCCTCAAGGGTGAAGGAAACTTGGCAGGGAAACGACTGAGTGGCGAACACAGTGGCGACGACCCTGACCTTTGCAGGCTGACCCTCTTTCGGAAGTTCCTCAAGGTAAGGGAAAAGGTATCGGATCGTCCCTTTATCGTATCCTTCCAGCAAGACGGGACGCCAAATGCCGCAGGTCGGAAGGCGGGGTCCCCAATCCCATCCAAAAGAATATTGGGCTTTGCGGACGTAAGGTCGGGACGGGTAGAAGACGGACCACAAAGGACCGCGCTCCTGCATTCTCTTATCGGCTACCCGAGTAACAGGAGCGAATTTAACGGCAAGAACATTTCTGCCACCGGTCAGAAAATCTTTCACTGGGATCCGGTAGGTCCGGAACATATTGTCTGTTTCCCCCAGTTTCAGACCGTTCAGCCAGATGGCGGCAATTGTGTCCAACCCCTGAAAGACCAGGTCCACCGACTCTCTGGCGAGGATCCGTTCGGGCGGGTAGAAGTCCGTCCGATACCACCACTCTCTCTCTTCCACCCATTGGACCGTTAATTCATTGGTTCCAAAAAAGGGGTCCGGAATAGCACCATTGCGAATGAGGTCCAGGTGAACAGTGCCGGGGACCTTAGCGGGAAACGATCGGCGAGGCTCGGGATGATAATCTACAGTAAACGCCCCCACTTTTTCGCCCTCATCGGGGTCAAACTCCATCAGCCACCAAGTTCCGCCCAAGTCCATTCTTTCCATCTCATCCACCTCACTACTGCGACAGAGTAGCACTTCCACGGACTTAAAGACAATCTAATGCCAACGGACGGGGAGAAAGATGGAGCCAACCATAGAGGGAATGGACGAAGTTCGGGCCCTTTTGGAGCGAGGTCCCATCCGGGCTCCTTTGACAAGAGTGTCGGTGCTGGGAGGAGGAATTTCCAATAGAGTCTTGCTCATAGAGTCGGGGAACGACCGCTTTGTCTTCAAGCAAGCCCTTGACCGGTTGAGGGTCAAGGATGAATGGCTTGCTGACCGATCCCGACTCCTTCGGGAAGTAGCCTGTCTCAAAGCGATCCGGAACTTCGTGGGACCTCAGTGGGCTCCTGAAGTCCTCGCAGAATGGACCGAATCCTTTGCCTGTCTTATGGAAGCCGCTCCCGAAGGCAGCCGGACCTGGAAAGACGACTTGCTCAAAGGCACGATAGACCCGTCCGTGACCCAAAAAGTAATCCACCTAATGTCTGCCCTGCACCGGACCACCAGGGGGCATCCCGAGGTGAAGCAAATTTTCAAAGATCAAACGAACTTTATCCAGTTGCGGATTGACCCTTACTTCATCACCATCGGTCAAAGACATCCCGACCTCAAGGAAAAAATTGAGTCCTGCATAACCCCTCTTTTTGAGGGATTCTGCCTGGTCCACGGCGACTTCAGTCCGAAAAATCTTCTCCTTCACCCCGATGGACGGCTCTGGCTTCTGGACTGCGAGGTCGGCCACTATGGCAATCCGGTCTTTGACCTGTCCTTTTGTGCCAACCATCTGCTCCTCAAAAGCATCCATCTCAACAGCCGCACCGCCCTTCAAGAAGCCCGTCGCCTGTGGACGGGTTACTGGAGTGCCTTAGAAGGATTCCCCCGCGACTTTTTGGAGCCCATTGCGGTTAAAACCCTTGCCTTACTTCTCCTTGCCCGAGTGGACGGTAAATCACCCGTTGAGTATCTGTCGGAACAAAAGCGGCAGGTCGTCCGTCAGTTAGCCCGAACGCTCATCGCTGAACAAGTGGACCGGTTTGAAGAACTATCGGACGCAGTGTCGGAAAGGTTGTGACGCGGTTGGCGGTGATCAGAACGATTGGGGCAAGAGAAGTCCTTGACTCAAGGGGTTATCCGACTGTTGAAGCAGAAGTGATGCTCTCAACGGGTGCCCGAGGCGTTGCCAGTGTGCCCGCCGGTGCCTCGGTCGGCAGCCGAGAAGCGGTGGAGAAGCGAGACGGGGATCGCAGCCGATGGGAGGGCAAGGGGGTTCTTTCAGCGGTAAAAACTGTCAAAGAGGTCATTGCGCCGGCTCTTATAGGAAAAGAGGCAGATCCTGAAGAGGTGGACGCTCTCCTACGGGAACTGGACGGGACCCCCGACAAAAGCCGTTTGGGCGCCAACACTCTGTTGGCGGTGTCCTTGGCGACGGCGCGGGCAGCGGCAGAGGACAGAGGTCTTCCTTTAACTCTCCTCATCAATCAATTGTCGGGCTCGCCGGATATGAGCATCCCGACGCCGATGGTCAACATTATCAGCGGGGGGCATCACGCTGCCTGGACTCTTGACTTTCAAGACTATCTCGTCATCCCCGCAGGAGCCTTTTCCTTTCGCCAAGCCCTGGACTGGACGGGACTGATCTACCACCATCTCAAGAATCGGTTGAAAAAAGAAGGATTTTCCACCTTGTTGGCCGATGAAGGGGGGTTTGCCGTCCCTTTTCCAACCAACGAAAAACCGCTGCACCTCCTAACGGAAGTGATCAGCGAGGTCGGTCTCAACCCACGATTCCAAGTCTGGCTCGCTATAGATGTGGCAGCCACTCACTTTTACTCAGGGGGACGGTATCAAACGAGAACGGAAAATCGGTCGCTGTCCACTTTAGAGATGGTTGAGACTCTGTCCCAGTGGTCCTACCGATACCCGATCATCTCCATAGAAGACGGTGTCGCAGAAAATGATGAACCAGGTTGGGAAAACTTGACTTTAAGGTTGGGCGGACGAGTGCAACTGGTCGGGGACGATCTACTGGTCACCAACGCTCAAAGAATTAAAGAGTGTGCCCAAAAAGGGATCGCCAACGCTGCCCTTATCAAGCCGAACCAAGTAGGGACCTTGACAGAGGCTCTCAATGCCATTCGGGCATGCCGGGAAGTGGGTTACAACATCATCATCTCCGCCCGATCGGGGGAAACGGAAGACCCGTTTATCGCTGACCTGGCGGTCGGTGTGGGGGCGGGTCAGATCAAAGTTGGTTCTATCGCTCGTGGGGAGCGGACCAGCAAATACAATCAACTCCTTCGGTTAGAGGAGATGCTGGGCAGCAAGGCTCCCTTTGCGGGGGCAAAGCCTTTTGAACGCTTTGGGGCGGTCTCGATGCCTAAAGAGGAAGGGTGAGTCGCCCTTCCGAATGAAGCCTTCGGAAAAACTCTAAAGTTTCCTCAAAGCCCTCTCTGATGGGCGTCACCGGAATCGGTCCCACATCCTTCTGAAGGGCAGAGTCGTCAAATTCCGCAAGAATGGGCAGGGGCTTGTCTTCAAAGGAAAGAAGGGTCTCTGCTTGTGGAACGATCATCGCCATCTCTTTCAGAATCTCTCCAACCGTTATCGGATGACCTCGGATGTTATAAACGAAAGCACCAGGGGCATCGGTAAGGGCGCACCGGACAAAAGCCTCTGCCACATCTTTTGCGTATTGCAAGTCAATCAGTCCGCCGAACCGGATCCGAAACGGCTTGCCCAAAACGAGCGCCTTGAGCGCCGTCGTGATGTCCGCTGTTACCCCCACATCCCGCCCCAGACCATAAACGGTATGAGCCCTTAGCCCTGCACTGGAAACCCCCGACTCATACCAGTAGGCGCGAGCCGTCAGTTCGTTGCACACCTTATAGGCACCGTAATGGGTTTGAGGGCTGAGGATCACATTCTCCGCCACCGGTCGGTCGGGATAAAGGTCGGGTGGTCCGAAAACAGCAGCCGAACTGGCGTAGACGATTCGGTCCACTCCATTGGTCACGCACTTAGCGGCTTCAAAAATCCTCAAAGTCCCTACCACATTGACCAGTGCTCCTCCGATGGGGTCGGCACGGCAAGAGGGAATCTGCCACGCAGCAAGGTGAATGATTCTTCGGATATCGTGCTCTCGGCAAACCTGTTCCACAAATCCGGGTCCTGTAATGTCTCCTTCTACGAAGGGAAGCCTTTCCCAGTCGGGCACCAAAAGATTCAGTCGTGAACTATCTCTTTTCAAGTCCGTAAGAACTGGCTCCAAACCCCGTGCCATCAACTGCCGAACGACCCAAGCGCCAATGAAACCGGCGGCACCCGTTACGAGAATCCTCAAATCGCCTTCCCCCCCGCATCAGCCATCCGCCTGATCAATAACGATCAAAGAAGGGTTCGTCCTTCTTTCGGTATTGGTAGGCAACCTCTTCGTTCAATGCAATGCCCAAACCCGGTCGTTCGTCGGATAAGTCAATGTGCCCGTTTTGGATAATGGGTCCGCTCCAACCGCTAACGATCTCTTCCCAGAAAGGCACATCCATTCCGTGATGCTCCAGACATAAAAGGTTCGGGATGGCGGCACAAAGATGAGCGGAGGCAATGGTCCCGATCGGACTGGCAATGTTGTGGGGTGCCGCTGGGACGGTAAAAGATTCTGCCAAGTCGGCAATCTTCTTCCCTTCCATCAGTCCTGTTTTTTGAAAGTCTGGAGCGACGATGGTGACGCCTCCTCTGACGATGAGATCGTGAAACTGGCTGAGCAGAAAGTGATGCTCACCAGTTGCAATGGGGATTGGCGACTTTTGTGTTACCGCTGCTAACGCCTCTAAGGCATCAGGAGGCACTGGGTCCTCCATCCACAGGAGTCTAAAAGGCTTGAGAGCCTCACCCAGTTGAAGGGCAGACAAGGCGGAAAAGTGCCAGTGACAGTCCACGGCAATGTCCACCGAAGGTCCCACCGCCTCCCGAACGGCTGCCACGATGGATGACAACAGGTCAATCTCTTCGGCTTCTAAAACACGATTGAATTCGTCGCGAGAGTAAGGATTGGGAATGTCCAAATCAAATTTCAAAGCGGTGTAGCCCAAAGACACAACCTCCCTTGCCCTTTCCGCATAGGCAGACGGGTCGGGTAGATGCTGGGCTTCTTCTTTGAGACCACCGTGAGCCTTGACGTGCACCTCGTAAAAGTGCGTCGTCTGTCCCCCCTCCGACATCCACCAGGGGATTCGTGGGACCATTACGTCGGAAAGGCTGGACAATCCTTGAGACCCGTGGCAGTCGGCGTAGAGGCGGATTTGCTTCCGATAGGCTCCTCCGAACAGGCGGAAGATGGGCAGACCCGCTCTTTGACCAAGAATGTCCAAAAGGGCTGTCTCAAGGGCTGCCAGTGCGTGGTTTACCGGTCCCCCTAAAGGACCCGCCGTAATCCCCGCTTCTCTCACTATCCTCCCGATCAGCCCGATGTCAGCACTGTCTTTACCGATAAGAAGAGGCGCTAACTTCCTGATTAACGTCGTCAGACCCGGTGCCATCACCGCCTCGCCATAGCCTGTCAGACCGTCTTCCGTCCTCACCTTCACGAAGGTCCAATCGTAGTTGGCTTCCACCACAGCGGTCTGAATATCTCTAATCCGGCGACCTGACCCGCTCATTGGCAACCTCCCGTTTTTTGCTCTCGGATCACTTGCTCCACAGTCTGCTTCAGGAAAGCCACATCCTCGCCGATCCAATCCAAAAGGCGAAAGTCATCTTCCGGCAGACTATATTCCCCGTGAACGCTAACCGGTCCGTCAAAACCCTGGCTAATCAGCAACCGCATCGCTTCTCTCCAATTTACCAGACCTTTTTCCAGTCGGCACCAGTTTACTTCCCAACGCCTTCCTCCGTCACGATTTCCAAGAGAGTAAACAGCATTTTTAGCGGCAACGACTTTGAGTCGTTGCCCAACTATGGAAAGAGCCATTGGCAATTTTTCGCCGCCCAAAATCAGATGAGCGGGATCTAAATAAATGCCCACCCACTCTTCCTCCGCCTCGGCAGCCAAATCCATCACGGAATGAGCCGTAGAACCGTAACAACCTCCACTGTGGGTGTGTAGGACCGTCACTGTGCCCGTTTCTCTGCTGAGCCTGCCGAACTCAGCAACCTGTTGGCGAATGGTCCGGACCCTTTGCCAATAGTCGTCTTCAGGGTTCCATAGCCAATACCCGATCTTGATGAAGGGAATGCCGCTTTCTCCGGCGACGTGGTAAATCTCTCTTAGGGGCGGGAAAAACGGATCAACCCAACTGGTTTCCAGGGTCAAAAGTCCGACATCCAAACCCATATCTCTCCACAGACGGACGGCTTTGGGAAGTTCCTTTCGGACATTGTCCGGATTCACCGCATAGCCAGCGCGGACCGCCAGGTCCAAGCCGTTAACCTGAAGGTCGGCGGCGAACTCCCCCAATTTAGTCACGGAAAACCCTCTTAAGGATTTGGTAAAGAGGAGGAGTTGCATCTTTTCTTTCTAAGTCGTCAAGTAGCCACCGTCCAAAAACAGAACCTGCCCCGTCATATACTGAGATGCGTCGCTGGCGAGAAAAATAAAAGCCGAAGCGTAATCGTCAGGCTCTGCAATTTTCTTCACCAGCAGTTTGTCCATTATTGATTGGACGAGGCTGGCATCGGCAAACACTTCTCTATTTAATTCCGTTCTTGTGATGGTGGGCACGATGGCATTGACCCTGATCTTTAAGGGAGCCAGTTCCAGCGCACTGGCTTTCGTAAAGGCGATCAATCCGGCTTTAGAGGCGATGTAATCGGCATAGCGCTCAACGGGTCGGAAAGCCAAGGCGGAAGCGACATTAATGATGACCCCGCCCTCATCACCGACCTGGCGGGCAAAGGCTTGCGTGCAAAGAAACGGTCCTCTCAAATTGATGGCGATCGTCCGATCCCAGGTCTCTACCTTCTTTTCCAGCAGGGGTTCTAGGGTTTGAACTCCCGCATTGTTGACCAGAATGTGAACAGGGGAGCGAATTTGACAAACCTGTTCAAACAGCTCTCGGACCTGCTCTTCGTCAGAAATGTCACAGGCGAGACCGACGACTTGCCAACCACACGCCTTCATCTCTCCCGCCGTAGCCTTGACGGAATCGGCGTCTCTGTCTACCAAGAAAACGAAGGCACCCTCTGCGCTGAATGCTTTCGCCACCGCCCGTCCGATTCCCCGAGCAGCGCCGGTGACCAGTGCCACTTTATCGTTGAGGACGCCCATAGCGAGCGCTACCCCTCCTCGCAAATCACGGGATTAGTGGGGGGGTGACCCCAGCCAACTTACGCGTCCGGCAGGTAGACGAAAGCCTCACCGATGTGAAGCACGTGAAACTTCTGACTTCGGGCATTATGATACAGCCAATCGGCGAACCGTCCAAAGTTCTCGCTGTTGGCATCAAACAGATCCCAGTGGGTCGGTATGACCGTGTCCACCCCTGCTTCCACAGCCAGCCTCGCAGCTTCCCAGAAAGTTAAATTGCCCACAATGTCGTTGCGCTCTCGGTAGTAATCCCGTCCATTGATCGGAAGGAATGCCAAATGGGGGCGAAACTGGCGGATTCTCTCGGTCAGACCATCGTAAAGGATCGTATCGCCCGAGTGGTAGATACGCACACCGTTCACGATCAAGCAATAACCAAGGTAGGAAGGGTGCCCGTCTACTTCGTCAAAGGAGTAATGAGCCGAGGGTATCGCACAAAAGGATACTCCTTTTTGTTCGTCCCATCGGTCCACAATCGGGTGAACGAGTCGGGACGGATCAACGCCGCAATCTATCATCATTTGCCGACAAGGATAGGGACAGATGAAAAGGGCTTGAGGAGACGCCAGGGACAAAGGTCCGATGGTCCCTGGGTCCAGATGATCAATGTGACCGTGGCTGATAAAGACCAGGTCGGCATCCGTGACCTCCTCTGGTCTGATCGGTATGGGCAGCGCCCGAGTTCCCGTCGCATCGGTTAGGTAGGGGTCAATGTAAATCGTCTTTCCGCCCCCCTTGATCACGACCCCGACCTGCCCCAGTCCCCAAAGAATGATTCCCTTCTCCAACGTAGGTGCCTTCTGAATTCGTTCCTTCAGGCTTGCCATTCCGTAGCCTTGCCTCCCTTGTCTGCTGACAAAGACAGGATCATCTGAGTGTGGCGCGGGCAAAGGTCATAGGAACCGTTTAACTGAGCGTGCAACATCTCTTCCTGCCAGTGGGCATTATAGAGCCGGCAGTCTGGATCAGGACAGAAAGCCTCATTAAAGAGACAGTAGAAAATGCCCTGAAGGGCATAGCCTTTTGCCACCTCGGTAAGCCTTGCATCTCGGGGAAGCAGACACCGGTCCTGAAACGGAACCAGCAAGGCATCACTGCTGAAGGTCAATCCGGAAGCAATCAACTGATCCCTCAAGAGATAAAACTCACGAGGCTTCGCAGGTGCTTCAGAGAGACCAGGCAAAGAGACGATGGTCGGAAAGCCCAAGAGGACCGTTCTCAAGTGATACCGCCGGTCGCCCTCGTCATAGGTCGCCACCAACTGGTTGGTGAAACAGACGACAGGTCTGGAGGGGCTACCCCGATCCTTTCCAAGAAAGTCAGCCGTGATGGCTTGAAACTCCCAACCGTCATAGATGATCCCACTGGCTTCTCCCCGCCGTGTCAGGCGCCTTAGTTCATAGTTCCTCTCACCGTAAGAGGGTTCCCGATCCTCAAGCCTCTTATCAGGGTTTAGGACCCTGGCTTTGGCGAACCGGTAAGCCAGTTCTTCAAGAACCTTCTGGCGTTCTGCCTCTGACAAGGCGCTGAGCCCTTCCCGGACCACTTCACCTTTCGTTTTGATCTCAGCCGTTGGAAAAAGAGAGTGGAGATAAGCACAGACTTCTTCTAAGGAGAAACCGACCGTGTAGGGGTCATCGTAGAGCACAATCGTTAACGGGAGACGAAAAGTCATTCTCCCAAGATAGCAACACCAATCCCCGCAAGGACCAGGCTGATAAAGAAGTGCTCTTCCGCCCTTCTGTATTCCCGTTCCTTTTCTTGTTCCAGGGTCAAGAAGGGTCCTTTTGTAGGAAGTTGGGTCACACGAACCAGGTCCCCCGATCGGATGCGGGCATCGGGCTGGACCCGATCCAGAGCCACCACACTACTGCCCACATCCACTTCCACAACCACTCCGGAGGCGATCTCCTGATTTTTTCTCAGGATTGAGACTTGGGCACCCACAGCGATTCGGGATGCAGCGTCCAAACTGACCCGCACCTTGTCATCAACCGGAGGCAGCAGGACCTGTCCCACCGTCTGCCAGCAGTAGGCAAGCTTTTCCGCCGCCTCCTTCGCTGCTTTTTCTACGGCTTCCCTAACTGCGGGACCCTCTGCCGTTGCCGTCCCCGTTCCAGACCCCTCCGCCACGAAAACCAGTCCCGGAGCGTCTCGCATTGCCAGGGCAACTTCCAGGCTGACAGTGGCGATCTTCCAGTAGTGGTCTTTCTCAGTAAGCGAAACTCGCTGAATCAGCCCTCTTGTCAACGAGATAGGGCGAGCCCGAGCGGCAATGGTCTTGAGACGGTCTCGGCTAATGGGGACAAAAAGAAAAGGATCCCTGCGAACGACCTGAAAAGCCCCAGTCGCCAACAGCGCTTCGTGAAGAGATTCCGCCACCTCGTGGCTAAACAATAGACCGCGATACCCACTCAGATTCCGAACACCGACGAGGAGTGTATCAAGGGCTCCCTTCTGCTGCCCTTGGGCAACCACAGGAACCAAGCCGAGCATCAACAGCACTACCGCCCACCTCTGCACCGATCACACCTCCCTTTGCTTGCTGACAATTTTGCCGCCCAAAATTTTTAGAGAAAGGGAATGGGACAGGACCAGAGGTTGGAAACTATCCACGCCGAATGGGGGCGCCGCTGGTCGGGCGGGGCAGGGCAAGTGTTCACCCTGCTCTTAGGTCTTCACCAAGCCAACTGGGGTATCTGGTTGGTAGCCAGTGAGGGGAGTCCTCTTCTAAAAAAGGCACTGCAGAAAGGTCTGAAGGGCTACGGATTTCACCTGAAAAGCGAATTCGGTTTACCGACCTGGCTCTCTCTGCGTCGCTGGATGGGGGTGACTTGCCGGGAGGCAATGACTCGCGGAAAGAAGATCCTTGTTCACATTCACAGCCGGAGAGGGCTCCTTGGGACCACTTTGGTCGCCAAAAGCCTGCGCCTGCCCCTGGTCGTCCATTGGCGGGTCGCTGCTCCCTTCCCCCGCCTAATTGCCCGACTGACCGACGCGTTCATCGGCATTTCCCAAGCGTCCCTTCAGGCGGGGATCAATGCCGGCATCCCCTCTGAGAAGGTGTTCCTGATCCCGTCTGCAATAAGAGTAGACGATTGGCTCCCTTCCCCAGGAATACGAGATCCCTTGAGGGCTTCAATGGGGATTCCCCCGGACGCCTTTGTTTTCATATCCACTGGTCGGTTGGCTCCGGGCAAAGGTCACGACGTTGCCTTGAGGGCTTTGGCGGAAATCCCGCCACGAACCAAACCCTTCCTTCTGATCGTTGGAACCGGTGAGACGGAAGAACAATTGAGGTCTCTCGCTCAGACCCTCAAGGTGGACCAGTTCGTTCGCTTCATTCCTTTTCAGGACGATATTCGTCCTTACTTGTGGGCAGCCGACGCCTTCGTTCACGCACCGGACCGCTTTCCGGAGGGTCTGTCAGTGGCTATACTGGAGGCAATGGCAGCAGGGCTCCCAGTAATCGCCAGCAGGAAAGGAGGGATCGTTGACGCGGTTGTGGACGGAAAAACGGGGTTCTTAGCAACTCCCGGAGACCCGCAGGATTTAGCGGACAAGATGGCTGTTCTCTCATCTGATCCCGAAATTGCCATTACAATAGGAAAGGCAGCGAAAGTTTTCGTTGAACAGCATCACAATGTTGAGGGTATGATTGGGAAAGTTGCTCAGGTATACCAAAAAGCCCTGAGTCATTGTCAATTGGCCAGAGGAGGGTAGGAGGGTTTTGGGGAGCCGTTGGACAAGTGTGAGCGGGGACGACAGTGTCACGATTGCTGCTTTCAGTCTGAACCACATCGGGGACGTTCTTTTTACAGAACCCGCCCTTTATGCCCTTAAGGCCGGCTACCCGCAGGGGCAGTTAGTCGTCATCACTTCAGCAGCGGGGGCTGAAGTCCTCCGATGTCAGCCCTACGTTGATCAAGTCCTTTGCCGACGAAGAGGGTTTTGGGGATTCTTGGACCTATTAGTGACCGTTCGGCGGCTCAAGCCTGACATAGCGGTTGCCTTCTCCCCGTCCTCCTTAGCCATCGGAGCGGCAGTGCGTCTTAGTGGTGCCCGGCTAACGGCAGGCTTTAATGCTCGCCCCATAATGAGTCGCCTGTTTACAAAGTCTCTTCCCTTTCATAAGGACCGTCACATTGTGGAAGATAACTTGGCTCTTGTGGAACTCGTCGGCGGCAAGAGGCTGAGGCATCTTCCCCAACTTTTTAGCACCCAGCAAGAGATATCTTGGTCTGATCGGTGGTTGAGCGAGCAAGGGCTCTCTCAGTATAACCTAATTGGCTGTCAGCCCTTTGCCAGCACGCAAAAGAGGCTTTGGGATATGTCCCAATGGGCACGATTCCTCTTGAAACTGTCCCACTTATCTAACTATCGGGTCATCATTTTTGGCGGTCAGGAAGTCCGCAAGGAAGGAGAGCGACTTTCACGAGAAACCGGTGCGATCAACGCAGCGGGGTCCCTAACCGTCCGTCAGTTTATAGCCGTCGTCCGCCGCTGCTTTGCCTTCGTCGGTTTGGATAGTGGACCGACTCATTTAGCCGCTGCTGCGGGCGTCCCCACTCTCGTTTTATACGGACCAGCAACGAGAGGTCCTGTGCGAGCCGGACCGTTGGGCACGGTGGTGGCAGCGCTCTCTGGAGAAAAAAACACCTGGAATGGAATGACGCCGGAAAAGGTGTGGTCGGCATTAACAGATCTCATTGAAAAACATCGCATTGACTCTCGGCTTGACACAAATAGACTGACCCCTTCCAGTAGAACGGTTGACGGTCTCAGTAAGGTTCTGAGGCGTCGCTGAGGAACAGGTTGCTCATGCGAATCGCTTTCGTTCACCCTTTCATGATAACCCCAGGTGGTTCTGAATATATAACGAAATGGCTTTGTGACCAGTTAGCATCGGACGGGCACCAGGTAACTCTCTTTACGATGGGATACGATGAAACCATCTTCGGCAGCCCCAATGGAAAGTTTGCGGTTCTTAATCTGTTACCACAACGACTAACTACGGTATCAGCCCGCACCGCCATTAGAAGTTGTGTGTTTGCTGCCAAACGACTCGCAAAAGATGCCCCTCACTTTGATTGCATCATTGCCCATATTTTTCCTGCCACCCTTTGGTGTCATTGGGCGAGGAATTTTCAGCCCTATTTCCCGCCCGTCATTTGGCTTTGCCAGGAGCCACCCCGTTTCCTCCATTGGCGGATGTTAGATTTTAATTATCGGCAACGCTTTCCGGTTCGTCCCATTCGTCTGTTCATAGACTGCCTTCACGAAAGTAGAAGATTAATTCTCGGTCGCCTTCCCGCATACCTCCTGCGATCTTTGGACATAATGGCAGTATCTCGCCTCACAGGCATCATTGCTAACAGCCGATTCACCGCAGAGACAGTCCAAAGAGTCTACCGACGTTCCGCTCTCGTCTGCCATCTTGGCGTCCCCGTCAATCATTCTTTTGAATTCGGCGAAAGGGTGATTCATTCCGACCAGGCTGAGTTGCTTTATGTGGGACGACTCTCCAAACATAAAAACATAGATATGCTGATTCGCGGATTTGAAGCCGCCTCATTACCCCCTCAGTGGCACTTGCGCTTGATCGGACTCCCTGACAAAAAATGGCAGCGTGCCCTTTATCAATTAGTGGATCGTCTCCGTCTTAAAGATCGTGTCATTTTTTCCGGAATGATACCAAGTTATGACCACATTATGGATGCTTACCAGAAAGCCTATGCAGTCGTCTACTTGCCCCTTGATGAACCTTTTGGTTTAGTGCCACTGGAGGCAGGCGTCAACGGTCGCTGCGTTGTAGTATCCGACCATGGTGGACCAGCCGAATTAGTGACAAACGGTTATGACGGATTAACGGTCAACCCTCTTTCAGTTCCTGCCATTGCCGCCGCCTTAAGCAAGATAGCATCGTCTTACGATACGGCAATGCGAATGGGTGTCAATTGGAGGAATAAGGTCCTCAACAATTACACCGTCAAGCATTTTGCTGATCGCTTTCTTCAACTGTTGAATGCTCTTGTAACTCAATCCGCGACAGTCCACACACTACAATGAGTGCATCGCCTGTTTGCCCAATGTGTTCTTCAAAAAAAACTTATCTTTTTCTACAAGACCATTTACCCGGAAACTGGTTGAAAAACCTATATCGCTGTGAATCTTGCTTGGGCGGTTTCGTTTCACCGGTGCCAGATTTGCAAATTTTAAAAAAACTCTACGACGAATCCTACTTTGCCAAAGGTGCCCGGACGGGGATCGGTTACGATCACTATGCCCCGCCTGATGCCTTCTTTGCTTACTTGTTTACCCATTTGAACAGGCGGGTCCGGTCTGGAGTCATATTGGAAATCGGATGTGCGACTGGTGAGTTTCTCGTAAAACTTAAAGACGCTGGCTATGAGGTTTTCGGAATTGAAATATCTGAATGGGCAACTCAACAAGCGAAGTCCAAAGGCATAGAAGTGATTTGTGGTGCTTTTGAAGATGTTTATCAGTTCGTGCATCCAGAATCTTTTGATGCTATCCTGATGATAGACGTCCTGGAACATACCCGCGATCCTATATTTTTTGTTAGCATTGCTAAAACACTTTTAAAACCCGGGGGTCTTATTATGATTCACACTCCTAACTATTTAGGGACCCCATTACGATTTCGCAAAGAGATTATCTTAACCGAAGGCAGGGAGCACTGTTTTTATTTTACGCCCCAAGCAGTCAAGTCCGTTGTGAAAAGTGCAGGATTAAAAAGAATTCAAATTATTACCCGTCCGCCCGGTCCGCCTTATGGGTCTCTTGTCCGAAA